>JBGSJY010000072.1:0-2002 GCA_041741515.1 Pirellulales bacterium
CCGACTGGGCCGACGCGATCAACGAGGTCGAGTCGGAAGAGGCCATCCGCTCCGATCGCCGCACCTCGATCACCGGCGCCAGCCTTAACCGGCTGACGAGGGACTTCCTGCGCGACGGCGCCACCGCTGGCGATCGGCACCGGCTGCTGTTCAGCGCCGCGGCGAACCTTGCCGAGTTCGGCGCCAGCTTCGAGTTGGCGTTCGCACTGCTAAGCGAACCGGCGCTCGATTCGGGGTTGAGCCCTTCGGATGTTAGTCGCCAGATCCGCTGCGGCATTGAAGGGGGCCGGTCATGACCAAGACCTACGAAACGGCCGGCGAAATGCTCGGCTGCTGGAAAGAACAATTGATGACTGGCGAGAAGCCGGCACGATGGCCTGTCGGCGACTCGGCGTTCCACTCGATCGAGCTAGGCCCCGGTCTAGTGATGCTGCTCGGCGGCGCGCCAGGAGCCGGGAAGACGTGTCTGGCGATGCAGTGGACGCTGGACTCGCTGCGGCTGTCGCCCGAGTTGCGGGCGCTGGTGGTCAACGTCGAGACGTCGCCCGCCGTGCTGCTCGATCGCCAGCTTGCGCGATTGTCGGGAATCCCGCTGGCGGATGTGCGGGATCGCCAGTTCGACGGACTGCACGCCGAGCGGTTGGCCCATGGATTCGAGGCCGTCGAAGCGATCGCCGACCGGCTGGCGTTCCTCAACGCGCCGTATGACCTTCCGCGGATCGCCAGCGCGGCGGACGACTTCGACGCCGATCTGTTGGTGCTCGATTACGTCCAGAGGATTGACGCTGGGCCACATGCCGACAAGCGGAACTCGGTGAATGTGCTGATGGACTTCTTGCGGCGGTTTGCCGGCGCTGGGATCGGTGTGCTCGCTCTAGCGGCCGTCGGACGGACGAAGGACAGCAAAGGCCGCAGTAGCTACGCGGCGGAAGGATTGGGGCTTGCCAGCTTCCGCGAGTCGTCGGAACTCGAGTTCGGCGCCGACTCCGCCTTCATGCTCAGCCGCGGCAATCAACCCGACGCTGCGGATCTCAAGTGTCTGAAGAATCGCCACGGCGATCCCGTCGACTTGCGGCTGACCTTCGATGGACCGCTTCAGCGGTTCGAAGGGCGTGACCTTCTCCTGGATCACGGGTGGCCCGGCGACAACGGCCGGGGCGCTAACGGCAGCGTCACGAGCGACTCGATCGCCGCGCTGTGGAAGAAAGCGACGATCGCACCAGCCCACACGGAGGACTATCAGTGAACCATCCCCCCCCCACCAGCAATATCGGGCCCCTCACCGGCTGCCGCGTGTTGCCACCGATGTACCCGAAGCCGAAGACGACAGCGGCCGAGGCGCCGAAGCCAGCGGACGGCAAGAGCGATCGACGGGCGATGGGTCGCTTCGGTGTGCTCAACCGTTTCTCCGATCACGGCGCTCGACTCGTGGACACCACGGCGCAGGCGTGCTGGTGGATCCTCTTCCGCGAGACGCAGCCGGACGGACTAGCGACCGTCTCTCACCAGCGGATCGCCGAGTGTGTTGGCGTCTCGAGCAGGACCGTGGCCCGCGCGATCGATCGGCTCAAGTCGGCTGGTCTGCTGATCGTGGTGCGTCACGGCGGCTGGCAGAAAGGCCCCAACACCTACCGACTCCGGCCCATCCCTAAGGGGTCACCAGCGACAAACCCTAACGGACACCAGTGACAACCTACTAACGGACACCGGTGACGACCTACTAACGGACACCGGTGACACCCTACTAACGGACATTTGACGTCATTTCTAACGGACACCTGTGTCTTATAAACCAGAATACCAGAAGGAGTAGGTGCTTCTGTGTTGCTGCGCAACGAAGCACAACTCCACAGAATAAATACCCCCCCGCCATGACCACTGACGCCGCTCTGATCACGACGCTGCAATCGCTCTGGGTGACGACGCCAGCGCCAGCGGCGAACACCGGGAATCAACTTACAACCGTTGTAGGTAGCCCCGCCAAAAGTGAAACCATTGTTTC
>JBGSJY010000073.1:0-25018 GCA_041741515.1 Pirellulales bacterium
CTTGCGCTCGGTCGTTTGGGCGTTAGCCGACGGCGACGGCCACCAGCACACTCGGCTCCCATGCATGGCTCTCCCCCTACTCCAATCGCCATCAACCACGACGCCTTGCGCTTTGGCTTCACCAAGATTGAGCAAGAACCCCGAAAAGTGCAGCGCCCGGCGCCTTCCCTTCGTTCGCATCCTTCATCTCGGACCTCCTGGGGATCCATTATCTCTACCCCGCCGGTGTCCGAAAGTACTGGGCTATCGCAGGCTATGGATCGTGGCGTAGCTGGGCCGCTTCCACACCAGGCTTCCATCCGGACGGCTAGCCGGTAGTTGAAGGTCTTCTTCCAGGAACCAGAGCAAGACCTGACGGGCCGTGCCCAGCTGCTGGAACTTCGTGAACACCAACCGAATCGCTTCCTGCACACGGAGGTCGGGGTCCTTCTCCAGACGCTGGTCATCGGTCTTCACGAATCCGACGGGCGCCGTGATGACCAATTCGCCGCGATTCGCCTTCGCACGTCGCGCCTCGGCCGATCGTTGACGCAGCAGGTCGAGCTCATACTCGTTGAGGCTCCCCTTCAGCCCTAGCAGCAACCGGTCGTTGCTCTGTCGAGGAGCGTAGACCGTCTCGTGATCGACCAGCAGCGTATCCACAACTCGACAGACCTCGACCAGCTGCTGCCATTCCCGGCTGTTCCGGGCGAACCGGGACACCTCGCGCGCCGCGACGGCGCCCACCCTGCCCAGGCTCACCTCGGCCACCATCCGCTCGAAGCCAGTGCGTCGGGCGTCGCCCGCCGCCGATTGACCGAGGTCCTCGTCGACCACTTCGATCTCGTTCCAGCCGAGTTGCTCCAGCCGTTGCCGCATCGCGTACTGCAGCCGTTGGCTCTCCCGGTTGTGAAGCACTTGGTGCGGCGACGACTGGCGGATATACAGCACCGCCTTGCGACACAGGTGCTGCGAGTGAATCTTATCGCTCATCGCTCGGCTCCTTGTTGGTCGGGGGTAACGAGCGTAGTAACGACGCGATCACCGGAAGCGTCTTGCGCCGCGTATCGAGTGGCAGTTCGTCCCACCGCGGCCGTTTCGGTCGTGGGCGGAACAGATCGAGCTGGAGAATCTTGGGGCGAGGGTGGCGGCGGGACCTCGGCATCTCCCAGAAACGAGCTGAGAAAATGCCGCTCTTCTAACCCATCGCCCCGCCAACTCCGCAGCAGTTCTTGGAGTTGCCGCAAGTCATCGACATCGACCACCGGATCGTACGCCGAATTCATGCCGCAACACGCCGCCCGGTCGAGCATCCAGAACGGGAGCTCACGGATCTGCCCCAAATCGTCCCGACAGCGGACCACCCGCCGGCCGCCCCGGACGTAGTCCTGCACGATCGCGACACGCTGGCCCCACCAAGGATGCCAGCGGTAGACCACCTCGCGAAAATCGCTGCTGTGGGTCTTGTCTCGTTGGGTTGTACAATCACTACCGGCCGCACGGCTCGCTGGGCTACGTCCCACCCGCTGAGTTCGCCGCCCGTTGGGCCGCTTCCGCTCCGGGCCCTGCTCAGCCTACGGCTTCACAGGCCCCTCCGCTCCAGCAGCCCAACGGATTAACATCCAACCATCCCGATTCTCTCATAGTGGCTGGCACATAGATCGGGGGAAGACCAAAAGACCAAAGAAGAAGCTACTCAGAGCATACGCCGTCCACGCGCACGCCACGACAGCTTGAATGACTCCAGCGGCAACACGCAGCGGCGATCTACGTGTCGACACGCTGCTTTCTCAGCACTATTGCCGAGTCGGTCGCCCCCTACGGCTTATTGAAGCGTCAACTCGATCCATCCCTCGTGGATCTTCATCGCGCGAACAACTCCCATGTCGACCGCAGTCCAACTTTCCTGACGGGTAAGTTGGTCGATGTTGACCGACACGTCGTCGGACTTCTCTAGCAGCCCGCCGATGACTCGCCGGGCTGCTACGTTCCGGATCCCCGCCGCTCCTACGCTGGGAAAGAGTGAGGAGGTTGCGACTTGCGGCTTCTGGTTACTTAAAAGATATCCGTTCTGTTGCCGTAGTTGAATAACAAGATCCATCGCGGCGTATTTAGCTTTGCTGGTCTC
This sequence comes from Pirellulales bacterium, assembly GCA_041741515.1. GTDB lineage: Bacteria > Planctomycetota > Planctomycetia > Pirellulales > Lacipirellulaceae > Botrimarina. The sequence goes on from JBGSJY010000073.1 coordinate 2,108, forward strand.
GAGCGACTGCGGGTGGATAGTAAGCGTGATTCTCGAGTCGGCCAGCTGAACCTCCGCGGCCCCCTGATTGGGCAGGTTCAACCAGATCTCTTCGTCGTCTACGTTGCTCTCGAACCCGAGCCGCTCCATCAAATCATTGAGCGATAAACGGCCACGAGGGAACATCGTCGAGAACAGGTGGTTGACTGCCGACTGATGTAGCAACAGGGTGTTCGTTCCTTGTGCGAGGCTTCTGCTGGGGGGGCCTGAGTTTGCGAGGCCTCCGGGTGTGCTCAGTTCGTAACCGATGACAAATTCGGAGTTGTTGGAGTACGACACACTGGCCGTAGGACTCACGTCAAGGCGAGCTAAGGTTGGCGAGTTCTGGATCATCGCCGCGTTCAACTTGGCAGCGGCTTCTTCTACCCCCTGCTGCAGCACCGCTCTGACATCGCTTTCCAATTGGCTCCCTGCGGCTCCGGTCCGTCCGTAATAGCCCTCGCTGGCGCGGCGTCGCTTTGTCTCACTGAAGAGACCGCGGGGGACGCTCACCCGCGGTCGATCCGCATTGTATGAGTCGGAGATCGTAGCCTGACCTGCCGACCACCGAGACCCGTTAAGAGTCAGGACCGCCCTCGAAGAGTATCGATATAGACCGCCTCCGGACACTGATACTCCCGACTCGGAACTGTGCGTATCGGCATCAACTGAGCCGTTAATTAACAGCTCCAAGGTGGCGGCGTGCTGATTGGGTAGCGCCCGCAGACGAGTTGTAGTCTGACTCTTGGCATGGCCCCGGTAGGCGGCCCCCGCAAGGCTTCCTGCGATGGGAGTTGTTGTAGATTGGGTTGCTTGCGTCTCGGTCAGGGTACGCGGGTTGATGTAGAGGTAGATGTTCGGCAGCCGGTTGCTGTCTTGTAGCCGCTTTAGCGTCTGCGTTTGCTGCCCCCGATCCTCGAGCCATTGGCACGCGGCTAGCACTCGCTTCTCGGGCGTACTCCCGAGGGGGCTGTCCTTGATCAACTCGACCGCACGGGCATAGTCCTCGCCCTGCCCCGGGACGGTCGATCTCGCAACGGTGAGCGAAAGCTTGATCGCGTCTCGCAGACGCACCAGCGAAGGCAGTGAGAGCCCCTGCACATCGCGGGTCAAACGGCGGCGAAGCTCCTCTAGTAGGCCCGTGTCGGGAATGCCGCCGGCTTCAGCAACTTGTTTCAACTCATCGAGTAGTAGGTAATCGCGCCAGCCACTAGAGTTGTAGAAATTGCGTTCGACGCCTGCTAGGGCCGCTGCTAATTCGTTGGCCGCGGCGGAAATCCTCTCAGCCGTGGGAGGACGAAAAGATTCCGCCGCATCCTCAGACAAAGCGACTGAGGCCACGCTGAAAAGGAGCAGTGTGAAGAGATTTAATTGGTTCATAGCGCCCTATTCCTCTTTCGATTTTATAACGGCCCTGAGTCGCCATCCACCCTCATCCGAGGCGGCCCAGGCGGTGGCGCCTCTAAGCAGGGGGCCCAAGAGAGTGTTTGTCACGTCGGGCTTCAGTTGACCCGTCCGCAGGAACGAATCGTTGTCATCCCCCCAATGCCAGAATAGTTCGAAGGGGTCCGCAGGCATCTTGTCTTGCTGGCGGTCAAATAGCATGGCTCCATACTTGCCGCCAGGAAAGGCGTCGCTGGGGGGAGCAACGGCAAAGGGTTCGTCGTCTGCGTGCATGAGATTCGATTTGTAAAGAGCCTGCAAAGCGTTCGATTGATCGGCGTAGCAGAGCCACTCACCGATTACGCCGATGCCCGATGTCATCCCCGAACCCTCCTTGTACCGCCAGATCAGTGGGCCCCCTTCACTCAGCGTGATCAGCTCGGCCTCCGAGTCGTCGGTCATCAAACGCCGAACCGCATCCGCGACTTTCTCCTCGCAACCCTTACGGCATCGCAGCGCGACAAACCCTCGGTCGTGACCGGGAACGATGGTCGGTCGCACACGGCCCAGGACGGCAGTGTCTCCGAGCTGGTCGTAGAGTTGGGTTTCCAAATTCATGGCTAGGCCATCAGGGTCTTGTACGTCGGCAAGCACCTCGTCGTATGTCCCCTGGATTCCCTGCGCGTACAGATCGTCGAACGCCGGGCCAAACGCCCGCATGGAATCGGGGAGGCTCAGCCGAAGGACCGTCGCCTGGTCCGCAAGGCGTGTGATCCACGCGGGGCATTCGACCAAGCCTTCTGGCTGCAGGTCGAACATGCCGAGCGTCGAGGCGTATGGCTTCTCGGCCGATAACTTAGCGACACAGTCACTCCCCCCGTGGGAATCGACATCGACGACAACGCCCCAAGACTCGATCCGATCGAATCCATGCCGCCTCGCCGCTGGTTCCGTCTTGGAATCGGGCCAGCGGTGAGCCAGCCAAACCCGTGGCTCGCCCGGTTCCTCGGACCGCTCATCGGGTGGCCTTGGGACGACGTCGCCTCCCGGCAGGGTAGATGTCTTCCCTTCAGCTAGAGAGGCGGCGACTCGATCTCCCTGTTTCTGTGTTTCCGTAACGACGAGAAAGCCTTCACCCACTGTGACACGCGTCGCAGGTGAAACAGCAAGTTTTGCCGGGTCTTCCACGTCCCAGAGAATCAGCGCCTGCTGCTCAAGACCCGACTCTCGCCAAGCAAGCCGCGTAGCTCGGCTCAAACCCTCCGGGAAAGTCTTCAGACCGAAGGCTTGCAATAACTCCGTGGGGTCGTGCTCCCGGTGCTCACGCGACCACGCCAGCGCGGCGTCGAGGTCGCTAACCTCCGCAACACGTACGGCTTCGGCCGGCCATCGTGGGGGCTCCGTGGCCTTGCCGACACTGGCGGTGGTCAGAAGGAGGACCAATAGTGCTCGGGATTCAGTCCGCATGGTTTACTTCGGGGTTCCCAGTGAAGAGTTGTCCCGCGGGGGAAAGCAGGATTGCAGGCAAGACGACGAGGTCTGCCAACAGCGCCAAAGTAAGCAGCGTGGCCATGCAAACACCAAATCGATTGATCGGCAAAAAATCACTGGCCGTGAAGACCGCCAATCCGAGAACGCAGACAGCTGTCGACTGCACCATGGCGCCGCCACAAGTACGCCAAGCCGCCGCCACCGCGGTGGTCCGATCGGCCCCGCCTTCCGTCGCGAGTCGAAACCACTTCAAAAAGTGGAGCGTGTCATCGACCGCCACGCCCAACGCAGCCGTAGCAGTCATCACAGCGCCGATATCGGCGGGACTTCCGGTCCATCCCATCGCGCCGAACAAGAGACCGATCGGCAAAAGATTCGGCACCATGCAGAGCGTTGCTTTCAGCAAGCCGCCGACGACGAACGCCATCGAGAGCAAGACCAATACAAACGTCAAGGCAAAGCTGGTCAAGAGGTCGTTGAGCATCTGCTGCTGCGCACGGTAGACCAGTGGCACTCCTCCCGTGACCAGAACCGCGTCGCCACCACCCAGGGACCAGTTCGCAAGCTCGGCGGTCACGAGGTCATGGGTCGATCTCACGAGGTCACCGTATGTGTCGGCCCGAAAAAGTGAGGTTCGCACCGTCAGCCGCCAGTGATTCCCGTCATCCCCTTCTTTGAGCATCCCAAAATTGCCCAGCTCGTCGAGACTGCTGACGAGCCCCCGTCGGAAAGCGGCCGCGAGGACCGCTCCGCGAAACCCGCCGGTATCGGAGGGTGGCTCGCCCGCAAAATTGACGGCGCTGATGACCGTGGTGTCTCCCAACTCATTCGAGAGTTTTTTGTGTACCGCCTCGATTGCTCGAAACTGACGCACCAACTCCTTAGGGTCGCTCGCCGGGGTGTTGATCACCACTTCGACCGGAATGAGTTGTCCAACGTGATCCTCGATCCAGCGGTAGTTCTCGATAAGCGGATTGCTGGGGCGCAGCATGTCTGACAAGCCGACACTTGTTCTGAGCCGCGCCGCTCCCATGCCGACCCCAAGCAGGAGGACAACCGCCAGTACCGAAACCGTCGTTGCATGCGAGGCGAGCCTTGCTGCGAGACGGTCGTAGATCGCTGAACGTTGTTTCGGCGCGATCTCATCGGTCTTATTGAGCGGCCACAAGAGGAAGTGAAGCGGCAAGTAGATGACCACGACAAACATCGCGGCAATCAAACCGATCGAGGCGAACTCACCAAACCGAGCGATTGGCTTCATCTGGCTTATCGCCAAGGCGCTCAGTCCGATGGCCGTCGTGAGCACCGAGAAGAATGTCGGTTGCCAGCCGGCGGCGATGGCCCGCGCCGGCGCCCCACGTTGATCGCCGGCGGCGAGGGCGTCGCGGTAGTAGTTAAACAAGTGCACTCCGATCGAGATCGATAGCACGAACGTCATGTTCGCGGCGAGCATCATGATCGAGTCCATCTTGCCAACGGCTTGCCAAGCAATCGCTAAGCAAAGCTGCTCGTTGAACAAAGCCAATAGGAAGATCAGGATTGCGGCCCGAACAGAGCGCAAAAAGACCGCCAGCATCAGCGTGCAGACGGCGAAAGAAATCAGATTGAGTTGCAGCAATCCGTCTTGGCTGGCTCGGTCGATAGCGACGGATTCGACGCTCGAACCGGCGATCCGTAGCGTCATCTTCTCAAGCCCCGGCGTCGCGTGGGCGACGGTTCTAAGCCACTCTAATGTCGCGCCGCGATTGACGGCTCCGGCGGCCGAGACCACGGCGAGGACCCCCGCGTTCTCACCCGATCGGTCTGTCAACCAACCAGCGGTCGAGCGCAATGCGCGGTCTCTCTCCCATTCTAGCGGCGGTTCTTGGAACGCCCTTAGCAGTTCGCCCGAGCTGAGGGTCTGTCGAAAGAGGGACTCCTGCCCCTCGGCGGGAGGCTCCATCAGGTCTTTAGCGAGTCGGTCGGCGCGGGGGTCTTCGGCGGTCTGACCGTCCCAACAGATCATCATGAGCTCGTCGGTTGCGAAGAGCTCAACGAACTGCTTAAGGTCTTGGGTGGCTTGGAAGCCCTCAGGCATCCACTCGACGACGTCGTTGGCGACCGATTTGAAGCCACGGTAAGCCGTCGGAGCCGACCAGACGAGAACGCCTACGAGCAGTAACGACAGGATCAACGGTCGATCGAGCAACCTACCAAGGGAAGGCATCGCTCACCTCACTGAGTCCGGTGCCAGTGCGAGCGATTCGTTGGCAGATACGGCTTAGGCTCAGCAGCAGCGAATCGACATCGGATTCGCTGACTCTTCGTGGGTCACGGGCCGCAGTGATCAGGAGTCCGTTATGATGGGTCGAGATCCCTAGTGTGACGCTTGTCCCGGGGCGAACCGGCGGGGCCCCACGCATTGCAGTAATCGACAGTGGACCGGCGGTTCGACGTGCGCCGCGCCGGCGCCGCGGGTTGCCGATGTTTGAGAGGACGAGCGTTGAGGCCTTCCCGGCGAGCCGCGTCGCGGCCCAAAGACCTCCCGGGAACGAGTCTGCCGCAGCAACGCCCTCTACAAACCCGGCGGCGAGCTTCCAGCGCTGGATTGCTTCGACCTCGGATTGGAGGGATTCGATCAGGTCGGCGGCACGACCTGAGTCCGCGAGGCGGCGGTCCAAGAAGGCGTAGCCAATCTTGTTCGCGGCAGTCAGCATCCGGTCCTGGTTATCACGCAGGTCGAACGGCACGGTGATCCTGATGGTCCCGCCCCGAGGGCGGATACACTTAGCGTTCGCTATGCCCTCGTAGGCCGCCGCTAAGATCGCCGTGTTTAGCGTCCCCCCTTTAACGCGTGCCTCGTGCCTTAGAGCCATTGTCAGTGAACGGTCGAAGCCGATCGTTCGCAAAACTGCGGTGCTAGGCGCCGTCGAACGAGACTCCAAGACTACCGGCCGCGTCACTAGCAGACGCCAAGCCTCCGACGTTTGGAATCGAATCGCCTGACAACGACTCACGGGAGGGACCGTCGATCGGTCGAAGACGCCCCGTCTTCGTATGGCAGTTACTACCTCCGCGCTGGAATGGCCACCAACACTCTCGTTGTTGTAGCAAGCGATTGTATCCCAGATAAAGCGGACTAATCCAAGCCCGTCGCAAGCAGTGTGGTGGACGACGACTCGCAAGACGTCACCCTGCTGTTCTCGGCGGCAACTCACTCTTACGGGATTTTCCCGGCATAGGTTAAATCCAGGAGAGGGCGAACAACCCTCTGCGCCGCGCCGCTGCAACGCGGGCGGGTTCCCGTCTCCCCAGACCCACTCTCCCTTCGCAAGGCGGACGCCGAGCATGGGATTCGCGACCCAAGCGATCTGCATCGCCTCCTCAAGACGCCCGAAATCGACTTCCCCTTGGACCAACGTGTCGATCGTGAAGGACATCGGGTAATCTGGTCGGTGATCGATCGCCAGGTACTTCTCAAAGGGTGAGAGACCAAGCGGGAACAGACCTTCCACCGCCGTCGCTGGCTGACATTTGATCGTAGTGGTGCTCAACGGAGGGCCATGGGTGAGAGTCTTCGATGTCATATCACAGATTCCCAAAGCGTGCCCGAGTTCCCAGGGCGTGACCGACGACAAGTCGCCCCGGCGTCCATCAGATGTGGATGTCGGCCCCGCCATCGACCGTGAGCGTCGTTCCTTGAACCAGGTCGCTGAGCGGGCTGGCCAGGAAAACGATTGCGTTGGCGACATCGATCGGTTCGACAAACCGCTCGCCGGTCATGCTCTTGGTGATACGTCCGGCAAATAACTGCTCCGCGCCTGGCAGGCGTTTGGTCGAGTCCGTCGCGACCAAACCGGCACGCACCGTGTTGAAATTGATCCCCCGCGCGCCGAGTTCTAAGGCGAAGTGCCTCACCAGTGCCTCTAACGCGGCCTTACTGCAACCAATGGTGCCATACATAGGGAGGGCCATGTGGGCGCCGTGACTGCTCAACGCGATGACCTTAGAGCGGGACTCACTTCCCTCGAGCAGTGGCAGCGAGGCCTGAACGAGTCGGATCAAAGCCTTCGCATTGATGCTCATGGCTCCGTCGAAGTTATTATCGGTCGTCGCGAGAAGCGGCCGAAAACCTCCCGTTGCCGCGTTGCTGATGAGGATGTTCAACTGCCCGAACTCGATCTTCACGAACTCCATCATGGACCGAACGTCGTCGTTCGTCCCAACATCGGCCTTCACGATCGCAGTGCGACGACCCAGCGCACGGATCTCTTCGGCCACCTCGGCCGCGGCCGAACGCGACTTGGCGTAGTTGACAATTACATCGGCGCCCGCCTCAGCCAGGCAGAGGGCGGTCGCCCGTCCAATGCCCCGTGAGCCGCCCGTTACGAGCGCCGTCTTTCCAGTCAGGTCGATCAATCTGGTGCTCTTGCGTTGGGTGATTAGTCGAGGTTGGTTGATCTAAGAGCGATGTAGCGTCTCACCCTCGAGGGCGATCGCCACCGCGGCGTACCCGCTCAATGCCTGCACGCTCCACTCACCGGCATCGCTGCGGGCTGACTCGTCGGAGCCGTCGGCTCGGGGGAACGCCAATCCCAAGCGGTAGATTTCATTAACCGTATCGATCATCGCCGGTCGGAATTGGGCGCCGTAGCGTCCGGTCTTGAAGAAAGCCTCTTTCATTGCCCAGAGGATTTTTGGGCACGCGGGGCTGGCTGTATCGGCGATGCGCTCCTGCTCCGAACGAGTCATCCACGCGCGGGTGAAGGTTCTATTAGGCGGTTCGAGGGAGATGACATCGCACCCTACCGTTTGCGTTTGGCTACCTGCTAACATGACCGCGACCACACCGTCGAGATGTGCGATCGAAACGATGAAGCGTTCAACTGAATCGAAGCAGGTAATTGTCTTTGGGCCATCGCCGGCGATAACTATTGCTTCCCATCGCGCGCCGGAATAACGCTCTCGGACTATCTCTTTAAGGACCCAACGGGCCAGGCGGAACTCGGCACGCCGCCTCCCCCGCCACGATTGTAATTCGTGTTTTTCCGAGCTCGCTAGCCACCGATCGTGAGCGGGGGGTTGCTCGTCATCGGTTAATTTTCTGATTGCCAGTCGCACCGGCAAGGCGCAAGTCGTAGTGATCACAGCACTACCGTCGTGTGATAGCCCGTGACTTGGAGCACGGCGTCTCCGGACGATCCTAGCAGGGTGAAGTCGAATCGATCGCCCCGTGCATCGGAGCCTCGATAAAACAAGCGGAGCGTCAGCTTCTCACCCGGATTCAGCTGCCGGTCGACGATTAAACTGTCGATGGCGTGCGGGATCCCGACCCGCCCTTCGAGCATCGCGTAGCTCCACAGACCGCAGGCCATGAGCGTGCCGTCGAGAGTCGCGGCTGGCAAACACGAGGCTGCGGCGTCCGCGGTGGTGTAGAGGGGCTCAAGACCCTCGGCGCGAAGGCGAGCACGGCCGCCGTCGTGCTGATAGTCAAGCTCTTCAAACGTTCTCATGGGTGGGCCATGCCACATCACCGACTGCCCCGCATCCGGGTAGGTAAAATCCGACCAACCAAAGACGGGTTCACCCGGGTTGATGGCTTCGAGCGGTCCGGTCGCCGCGGTTTCGATCCGTGCTGTCGCGTAGCGGCCTGGGGCTAGGCCAGAGCCCCCCTCAAGGGAGGCACGCAAAGTTTGCCCCTCGCGTCGTAAGCTAAGGATCGCCTCGACAGGGCCGCTCTCCTTGCCGATCGACAGTCCACGCTCGAGTTCAAGACTCTGCAACGAGGCCGATTTGAGGCCAAGCCGGGAGGCGGCTCGTAAGAAGAGGTCGGCAATCACGACCGCGGGCAGCATCGGACGCCCACGAAAAGTGTGGTTGGCAAGAAACGGATCGCTCGAAGGGTTGAGCGATACAACACCACGCCAGAGATCATCGCCCGAAGCGGCGACTGCTCGGAGGAGCGTCGTATCATCCGAACCGCCTTGAGGCGTTGCGATCTTCGGCTGCTGGGAGACGGGTTTCAGATCGACCGATTCTCCACGCTTGAGCAGTCCGTCGGTGTCGAGCATCCCCCCTTCGTCGAGGAACAGCACCTCACGCTCTTGCGCTCCGTTGAGCAACTCCCTGATGACGTGCTCCACCCCTTCGGCAGTTGGCATGAACCGCATCCCCGCCTGCTCAAGTACCAATCGGCTCTCGGGTCTTGCCGCCATGCCGACGGTGTCCCAGGCCGGCCAGTGGAACGTCAGGCAACGCGTCTCGGGACGCTCCGTTGCTGCGCTCGAGATTTGCTTCGCCAACAGGTCTGAGGCCAGCGAATAGTCGGCTTGCCCCAGCCCTCCGAACCTACCGCTGGTAGAACCGAAACCGACAAACCACTTGAGCCGATCGGCGGCGGTGGCCGCCAGAAGATTGGTCGCCCCATCGCACTTTGAGGCGATTGTGGCGTGAACTCGCTCGCTTTTCTTTGCAGATAATCGGCAGGATGACTCCACTCCGGCGGCATGGATCACCCCGTCAATGCGGCCCTCGGCCCTACGGATCGTGCTGACAAGTTTTTCCACTGCCGCAGCGCAGCTCACGTCGCAGCAGTGGTACTCGAACGAGTCCGCCAGGTCGCTAAATCGAAGGATGTTCCTTTCGAGTTCGATGGTGCGTTCGACTTGCTTCCACGCCGAGGCTGGAGACTCGCCCCGGCCTACGGCCCCGCGTGCGGTCTCTCGCTTCAGATCGGAGAGCACCTGCTGGCTTGCCTGAACCCACTGCTGTACGTCTTTGTTCCGGACGGTTGAACCCACAAGGTGCAACTTGCAGCCGAACCGCTTTGCGAGTTCGAGGCTTACCTCCGCGGTCACGCCCCGTGCCCCGCCGGTGACCAACCAAACGCTGCCGCGTTCGACGGATCGTTGAGGGCTAGGCGAGGGTTGCTCCACCGCTGCCAGGACACAGCGACGCCTTTCGGCTGGATAGCCGACCTCACATTCGCGATCCCCGTGAGTCAGTTCTTCGAGGAGACGATTGGCGGCGTCACTGACGGGCAGAAAGGTCGGCACATCGACCACCTTTGCCTGGATCTCAACAAACTCGCGTCGTAACGCTTTGATTAGGCCGGAGATGGCCCCTCCGAGGGGGGCGACTACCGCCGACTCCAAGCCGTAGTCTCCGCCAAGCCGAGTCAGTCCCGCGATCCAGCGCTGACCCTGGTTCTTGCTCGTCGCCCAAACTTTCACCGCCGCGAAAACCGGCTCGAGGACCTCACTGGGCGACTGACCGTTGCTCGGCGTGCGCCCTCCCAAGGCAAGGACCAGCCCATCGGCTGTATTCAGGTTCGATTCGATCGCCCGGGCGGGCGTGCAGTAGTCGCAACGAATACCTTGTCCACGAAAGGCTTCGGCGACCGCCGCCGCTTCTTCTTGTTCGCCAATCACAACCACACGACGTGTTGCGGCGAGTCGATCCATTGCCTGTCCGGCTTGAGCGGGCACGACACGAAGGACGCGCCGACGCATGACGACGGTCGCAGGCGTCGTCGGCAGTTCGGTCGGAGCCAACTCACCAAGCACACGCCGGCAATCGAAGGTCTGGATTAGCCCACTGAGCGGATCGACCATATCGATCACGCCCCGTTCGATCAGCTGGCTGAAAAGGATGGAGCCCGGCCGGTGAGCCTCGCCGAAGGATTCACAGACGCCGGAGCCTAGTTCGCCGGCGCTCAAAGACCAGCCCGGTGGCAAGCATCCGTTGGCAACTTCCCACCGCAACTGGTCAAGCCGTTGGCACGCGGAGAGGAGTCGTGCCGGCGATCGAGCGGGCAAACGGACTGCCGCTTCTCCCCTCCACTCGATGACGAGCCCTGATTGGTTGACTCCGAGCAGCCCTGCGGGGGCCCCGGCGGGGTCGACGGTGAGCAGCGTAAGGCCGTTATGGCCTTGCAATTGTTGATGCACCACGAGCGGTGGCGGAACGCGGTAAGCAAGATTGGCTGGATCGGATAGTGAATCCGCCCACAGAGCCTGCGGAGCAGAAAATGCTATTCGTAAGATGCCGACACTCACTCCCGACCCCTCTGCAACCCCTTGCAAGAAGTCACTTGCGGGCTCGTGGGCTTCGAGCCGGGCCTGCGAGCCGAGATCGACGACCCGCTTCGCAACCGCTTGTACCTCCTCAATGTACACGCGCCCGTACGATTTCCCGGACTCGTAGCTGTCGAGATCGACCTGCGCGGCGGCTAGATCGATCGAAGATGACCGACCAACCGGCCCGCTGGGCGCGGTCGTCGTCTCAGGTGAGCTATCAACGGAGGCCTGACCCACGCCGGAGGCCTGACCCACGCCGATCTCGATGGCGAGGAAGTCGCGTACGGCAGCGAGAGTGGGGAATTCGTCGAGCGACATGTCGGACCTCGGCATGACGCCCAGGCGTTCGCCGAGTTCGCCGAAGAGCTGCGCTTTCTTGATGCTGTCGATGCCAAGGTCGGCCTCGAGGTCCGCTTCGAACTCGATGATGTCCTCGGGATAACCCGTCTGCTCGACCACGAACTCAATCAGCAAAGCCTCGAGCTCACTGAGACCGGCGCTCGGCGCCACACTTGGCGCAGCGGGGCCTGCCGTCGGTGAAGTAGCCTTTGCTGATGCGACCAGGGTGGATGCGGATGGCATGGCCAGCGGAGTCTTTTCAACCCAGTGACCCGAGTGGCCGTTAGCCGACTTCTTGCCGTTCATCGGCGTTGGACTGTGCTTTGTTTCGATTGCTACCGCTACCGATGCCGACGCGGAGCGACTCTCCCGGATGCGATTGACACGCTCCGAAGAGGGCCGTATCGACTCGGTGCGGACACGCTCCCGGCGCTTGGCCGTGGCGTCGAATTCGAGGACTTCCTCACGATTATCGGCGGACTTCGTTGGCGGGACCGTTGGTCTCGTCGCTGATTGATCCGCCGGTTGAGTAACAGATTGAGCCGGCGTCTTCTCTGGCAACTCTTTCATTAAGCCTTCCGTGAAACAATCGACTAGAGCCGCCGCCATGATGGCCCCTTCGGGACCTTCGGTTTTGTGGCTGTCCACGGCGAGTACGCGATGCTTGGGCCAGAGCGACATGCTGCGAACAAGCTTTGTCAAAGTGCCGTTTGGCCCAATCTCAATTGCCACCGCTGGGGCTAGACGATGAGCTTCGGTCGCCATGCGAACAAAATCGACCGTCCCAGTCAGCTGAGCCACCAAGCTCTCTTCTAAGGAGGCACGGTCGCTCATCAGAGTCCAGCGCGACGTTGAGACAATCTCGGTGTGGGGTGCGGACAGATGGACGGAGCGGATCGACCTCTCGAAATGCTCTCGTGAAGATTCCATCAGTGGCGAATGGAAGGCCCTCGGGACATTCAACTTCACCGCCGAGATCCCGCGGCGACTGAAGGCGCCCAACAGCCGTCCAATCGCCTCTTCTTCACCCGAAATCACCACTTGCAGCGGTGAGTTAATGTTGGCTGTGTAGACCGACTCTCCGCTGTCGGCGATCACTTGGCAAACGGTCTGGTAGTCGGCTTGAATCGCGGCCATTCCACCAGAAACCCCTGGCAATTCTAGCGACTCGGCACGCAACCTGGCGCACCGGAGGGCGTCGATCAGGCCCCAGCCCCCACCGGCCAGGATGGCGGCATACTCGCCGAAGCTATGGCCCACATTGACCGACGGGTTTACTCCGTGGCTCTGGAGGACGGAGTACCAGACGTACTGCGTGCCGAGGATGGCAGCCTGGGTTGCCCAGACATCATTGCCGAGACGAGATGATGCGCGGATCGACGTCAGATCCTTTAAGGAAGGGCAATTAAGGAGAGCGAGGGCGGCGTCGACTTGTCCGGCTGCGCGCCGCGCTGGGGCTGAACTTTCGAGCAGGCAATCGAGCATCCCGGGATATTGCGACCCCTGTCCAGGGAAGAGGAACGCTACCCCCCCCGGCAAGGGCTCACCTACGACAATCCCGTCGGCAAGCAACCGATGGGCCGCCCTATCACAGGGCGGACCCGAGTCCGATAACGCTTGGCGAGCGTTTTGGAGTCGGTCGTTGAGCTCGGCGTCATCGCGCGAAGCGATCGCCAGACGCATTCGGTCGGAAGTATCGAATCGATCGACAGGACGCGGGTTGCCTGCTAACGCCTGACGCAGACCCGCCCAATCTCTCGCAGCGAAACGTGTCAGCCGCCAGGCGTTCCCCTGCGACGACTCCATCGTCGAGGTGGGAACCGGGTAGAATGGAACAGGGTGCGGGCGCTCGGCCTCTTGTGAATGGACTACCAAGTCGATGTTAGGGTTGTTTGGGTTCTTCGTGTCCCCAGTGCGGATGATCGTGCCCCCCGGCGCCGGCTTGAGGAGGCTCCGAATCACGCCAGCGATCGGCTGAACACTCCCCATAAAACCGAATCGTTCGCTGAGGGAGTTCTCGCCTGCGGGAGAGTGTTTGCTCGGTATCGTGCAGTCCTCGACCGCGCTGGTTTGATTCGTAGGGGCGCCCGTTGAGATAACGCCCAGGATTGGGTTGCCGTCCCGTTTGGCGTCGGAGAGTCGTTTGAGCAAGAGAGCCGCGGCCCCTTCGCCCGGGAGCCAGCGGGTACGATCCCGTGGGTCGATCTTGAGGGCCTCGGCTCGATCGAGTCCCTCGTAGAGAGTGATGTCCATGCAGCGTTCGCCCGCGGCGCAAATCATTACATCGGCGTGATTGGCGCGGAGCATATCGATCGCTGAGGTGATAGCGATCGAGCCCGAATGGCAGGACGAGTCGAGGCTCAAGGCGCCGCCACGCAAGTCGAATGTCTTGGTGATTCGGGAAGCCAGCGTGCTGGCCGTGAAGCTGCCAGTTTCGTCTAGGAGCGCCGGCATCCTCGTGAGGATTAGCTTGCGGAGGTCGTCCTCGGACAGCTCGGCCTTGTGACCTGTCGCGTGCGCTTCGTCGAGGGCCGCGCGCAGAGCGCGAGTAATCTCGGGGACGCGGAGACCCATCTGGAGATCGTTGGAGAAATCGCCGCCGAACGTGGTGCCAACGACGACCCCCGTACGATCCCTGGGCAAGTCGGCCGGGGCCATGCCGGCGCTCAAGATCGCCTGCTCAGATGCGTCAAGCAGCATGAACTGTAGCGGGTTCGCATTCTGAACCTGCTTCGGGGGAACGCGGTGACGACGCCAGTCGTAGCTGTAACCCTCGATGAAGCCGCCGCGCGACGTCCGGGTCCTGAAACGTTGGGCTTCGTTGCCCGGCTTGATATAGAGGTTGGAGTTCCAGCGATCCGCCGGCGCCTCGACGAGGTACGATTCGTCGCCGAGCAGGGCGTCCAAGGCCGCTTCGGGGTTTGGCGCGCCCGGCAGGATGGCCCCGTACCCGATTACAGCGATAGGATCTTCCGGTTTGTTGCGGGGCTTTGAGGGCAACCCTCCATTCGCGATCTGGGCCAACGTAACATGCTCTTCGATCAGGACGTGGACATTCAGCCCACCGATGCCGAAGGAGTTGACCGCCGCTAGTCGGGGGCGATCCCCTCTCCGCTTGGGCCACGGCATCGCTTTGATTGGCACTTCGAAGGGGAGCTTGTCCCAGGGGATATCCGGGTTCAGGCGAGTCAGATTCGCTGTCGGCGGCATCGTGCGGTTCCGCATGGCCAAGAGAACCTTGGCGATCCCCGCCACGCCGGCGGTCTCAAGGGTGTGCCCGATATTGCCTTTCACGCTCCCGAGCTGGACCCGATGGCTGAGTTCATCGGCCAAGGGCAGAGCCGCCGCGAGCGCCTTCAGCTCCGTTGCGTCGCCGACCTGCGTGCTCGTTGCGTGAGCCTCGATGAACTGGACGTCGGTGGGATCGTAGCCCGCCGGATAGGCGTTACGAATCGCCAGAGACTGCCCCGTCTCCAGCGGCGCCCAGAGGCTTTTGCCCCTGCCGTCGGACGAAACACCAACGCCACGGATCACGCCCCAGATGTCGTCGCCGGCTTCGACGGCTTTGTTCAGTGACTTCAGGACCAAGACGACATACCCTTCGGCCGTGACAAGACCGTCGGAGTCGGCGCAGAACGGACACGACTGCTTAGCAGAGACCGAGTGGGCCTGAGAGAAAAGCACCAGTGAATCGCCTTTGAAGCACGAAGCGCCGCCAACAACCGCCGCGTCGATCGAACCATTCTGGATTGCCCGGCTGGCAAGCGCTAACGCCTGCATGGACGAAGCACAGGCAGCGTCAATGACGACCTGAGGCCCCCGCAAGTCAAACGCCTTGGCGACAAGCCGAGCCGCTTCGTGGGCGCCTAGCTGCACGTTGCCGCGTTGTCCGACATAGTCGTACTTCTGCCGAGTCCGTTCTATTACCTGTTCGGCAACCTTCGTGATCGTCGCTTCGGGGAGTCCCTGCAACGCCGGCAGCTCGCTGATCCAGCCCATCACCGTCTCGATGTGCTGGCAATAGACGAGGTCTCCCGCGGCGGAGGTGCCGCCCGTGTGACCGAAGTACACGCCCACTTGTCCACGCTCCGCAGCGCGATCGGTCAGCCCCGTTGGTCGCATCGCCTCTGCGGCGACCTCGCAGAGGGTCAAGTGAGAAGGGTCGTGCCGGCGAATGTCCTCGTCCGAGAGGCCGACCGAACGGTTGTCGAAGGGCAGATGCGGTTCGATGGCCACCGTCTTCGAGTAGGACTTGCCGATCTTGCCCTTCGCGGGATCGAAATAGAGCTCAGGGTCAAACAGCTCCCTCGGCGCCTCGCACGAAGCGTCTTGGCCCGCTTCCAGCAAGCGCCAATAGGCCTCCAGGTCGGGCGCTCCTGGCAGCCGGCATGCGAGGCCAACAACGGCGATTGGCTGGATCGAGCTGTGTTGCGGTTTGTCGGTCATCGGTCGGTCGGAATCACAGATGTCGATGTTTCAAGCATTGCCGATGGGGAAAGCAGCTGCCGCTTAGCCTTGTCATTGAAGAAGCGGGATCGGAGGAGCTGTCACACAGCCTGGATCCACCGTCCAAGGCTCTCGACGTACTCGACCGGCCAGGTGGAGGCTGCGATCCCTTCTTCGCAAAGCTTAGTCAGATCGTTCCTGCCGGCGAAACAATCTTCTAAAGCCGCGGCGGGCAAGCGGAGCCACGGCGCATCGCCTTTGTCGATGCCCCGACCAATCTGCTTGGGACCTCCCGGACTCGCCAATATCCGGGCGGTTGTACCACCTGGTCCCACAACAACCAGGTCCAGGGGCTGGGAGTCTGACCTGCTGGGGTCGGTATGCAAACGACGCAGAGACTCCCAAGCCGAATCCGGCCGAGACTGTTTTTTGGCGCCGAACCCGAAGTTCGATTGCAAGGCATATCGGCTCAGCATGACGGCCATCTCTCGGTCTACCACTGGGCACACGCTTTCGGGGAGCAATGCCTCAAGGTTGGTCCGGTCGAAGTCACAGTCATCACGCCAATAACTTTCGTAGACCTGGAAGGTCTCACGGAACTGATTCTGGAAGGTTTCCATCACCCCGTTGGATTGGGCACGGTTTGGTAGACTGAGCACGGCCTTGATCGCTTCCGCGTAAGCGTCTCGCAGGGCCGAAACCCGCAGCGGCGTGGGGGAGGTGAGCGCGTATGTTTGGTTCCGCTCGGTCTGCCGAATCAAGACTTTGACGATCGAGTCACTAACCCAATCAACGGTCACAAAATTCTTCCGCTCTTCGCCACGGAGCCCGAGTGTCTGTAGGTAATCGACCGCAAAGAGCGTCTCTTGGCCGAATGTAGGCGACAGCGCCTGAAGCACGCGTAGCGGAGCGTAGAAACCGTGGTAAGAAGAGGTGAATCCCGTCCGCGAATCTCCCACAATGATGCTGGGGCGGAAGATCGTGAACTCATCGAACGCCCACGACTCGCGAATCAGTCGCTCCGCTTGCGCCTTCGAGCTTTCATAGACATTCGCGTGCTCCTGCCCGCGGTCAAGCTCGTGCTCGTAAAACCGACCTTTGGCGAGTCCCGCGACGTAAGCCGTCGAGATGTGGGCGATGCGCCGGATCCGAGTTGAATCGCAGAGCCCAATGACGTGCTCGACGCCAAGCACGTTCGAGCGGTACGGCTCACCGCGGTCCTCAATAAACGAGAGACTCGCAGCAGAATGAAGCACCTCGTTGCAATGCTCGGCCAACCAGTGTCGGTCTGCCTGCGATAGACCGCACTGCGGCACGGTAATATCGCCGGCAAGGACCGTCGGGCGCGGGAGGTATCGTCCGAGGCTCTCCTCCATTCGGGAAATGGTCTCGTCAATCCTCTCAGCAGCCGATACGCGACGACCATCTCGAGCTAGGACGGCGACCGGCTGCCCCGACGCTAAGAGGTCTCGAAGCAAATAGCCCCCAAGAAGACCGGTCCCACCGGTCAGTAGTCGAACCTTACGCATGTGGGGCAAATTGGGGTGATGCTTGATGGGAATACAAGCCAACCCTGGCGCCTAGTCCACTCCTTCGTCCGCCAATGTGCCGAACGGCTCGACTCCGGCCACTCCAGCAGGAGCCGGACATAGTAGCTATCCTCCCCTTTCTCGTCAATTACCCATTTAATGCACACGCCGCAGGCCTCCCAACTGCTATCTTGGGGCCACGAAGGCATCGACCCGAGGACTCGAGTTCAAAGCTCAGAATCGACAATATTGGCCGCCTTTGCGACATCGAAGCACGCTAACGAACTAACTGAAGCCGTTGGCACGCGGTCTCGATCGTCCCTGAGGAGCGTCAACTATGGCTCTTGAACTGCCCAGGCCTCGTACTTGACACATCTCATACGATTGTTACAAAGCGGGATAAATGCGTTGACTGCAAATACTACGCAGCCTTTGCTGGCGAGAAGCCGTGATGCCAGCCGACTAAACGCCGGCCTCCCTCCTTGTCTTCTCAATTACGCAACACACGGACGAGCAAGACGATGATGAATAGCAGCACGATTCTTCACCGGTCACGAGCGGGCAAGGGAAGCAGCCGACTCCAGATCGAAAGACTAGAAGAGCGTCGCTTACTCGCGAATACGGTCGGCACGATCATCAACACGTCGGAAGCTTACGAGGGCTACACGCTCTTCTCTCCACAGTTCGCGACGACAAGTTACTTGGTCGATCTCGAGGGACGTGAGGTGAATCGCTGGGAGTCCGACCTGCCCAATAGCGCGGCCTACCTTCAACCTAATGGCGATTTGCTACGGGTGGTTCGACTTCCCAGCACCGCCAACACGCTTAACGCACCCGGGGCGGCCGGACGCGTTGAGTTGCTCGACTGGGACGGCAACCTCAAGTGGTATTATGAGCTGAACACGCCCAATTTCCGGCTGCATCATGACATCGAGTTGATGCCGAATGGCAACATCTTACTAATCGCTTGGGAACGCTACACGCGTGGCGAGTCTATTGCCGAGGGACGCGACCCAAACCTTCGGACCGACAATAACGGCGAGGTCTGGCCCGATGTCATCTTCGAACTCCAGCCGGACTACGCCGGCGGTGTCGGTGGCGACATCGTCTGGAAGTGGAGTATCTGGGACCATCTGATTCAGCAGTACGACTCCACGAAAGCCAACTTTGGTGAGGTAGCGGCCCACCCCGAGTTGATCGACCTGAACTACGTTCCGACCGGAGTCGGGGCCGGAGCCATCGCGGCGGATTGGACCCACTTCAACGCGATCGACTACAACCCGGAACTCGATCAGATTATCGTCTCGTCGCGTGAATTCAGCGAGTTCTGGGTCATCGACCACAGCACAACAACCGCGGAAGCCGCAAGCGGCAGTGGCGGCGTCTACGGCATGGGTGGCAACCTTCTATTCCGTTGGGGCAACCCTCGCGCGTACAACCAGGGCGTCCCCGCCGATCAACTCCTCCAGTACCAGCACGACGCCCAGTGGATCGAGCCGGGTCTTGATGGCGCCGGTAATTTTTTAGTTTTCAACAATGGATGGAACCGCCCCGGCGGCGCCAATTATTCCTCGGTCGAGGAGATTGCGCCGCCCACGCGTGGGCAACGATGGTTGCTGAACAACCGCACCGACGGGTCGGTTAGCGACTTGATACTCTTCAACACGCAGGTATTGCCGGCAGGGTGGACCCCGATTGTTGGGGATTGGAACGGCGACGGTTTCGACACGAGCGGCTTCTTCGATCCCCTCGGAGGAGAGTTCTTTTTGAATAACAGCCGCAACGGCTGGGACGCCTCGTCGGTGATCAGCTTCACCACGGGCCCGCTCGCGGCCGGTGTCATCCCCCTGACCGGCGACTGGGACAACTCTGGCAGGGATACGCCCGGTTTCTACGACCCGGCCACCCAAACATTCGTTCTCAGCAACTCTACGACCGCCTGGGTTGCTGAGCCGGCTTTTGCCGCCACCACCGTGAGTGCTCGGTGGCTACCGATCGCCGGCGACTGGAACGGCGACGGCGTCGATACTGTAGGTCTCTACGACCCGGTCTCCAACAACTGGCAGCTCGCCAACGCTGCGTTGGCATGGAGTCTGATCAACCCGCTGCCGGCGCCGTCTCCCGTACCAGCCGATTGGCTGCCGATCGCGGGCGACTGGAACGGCAACGGACGCGATGGGGTTGGCCTGTACGACCCCGAGGCCAACCGCTGGTTCCTTAACAATCGGATCGATGGCTCGGCTACCGATCTAATTACAATCAATGCACCGGATGTGCCCGCCGTCTACATCCCGCTCGCGGGTGATTGGAACAAGTCAGGCCGCGACACGGTTGGTCTTTATGACCCAATGTATTATTCGGTGCAGGACACCGGAGAGTTCGGCCCCGACGATAACCTCTGGGAGTACACAGGCACACCCCGAAGCAGCTTTTACGGCAACATAGTCTCAGGGGCTCAGCGACTGGCGAACGGCAATACCTTGATCAACGTTGGACCCAGTGGGAGATTCTTCGAGATTAACCCCGCCGGGGCGATAGTTTGGGAGTACGTGAATCCCGTGATCAGGGACGACAGAGTTCTTACCCAAGGGCAGACCGTTCCGGACGACGCTCCCTCCGGTATCCCAGGCGTCAAAGGAAACCTGACCTTCCGCGCTTACCGGTACGGTCTCAATTACCTTGATGCCTCGCTCGACGTGACCCCGGGTGGCGTCATCCAGCGTGGCGAGGTTGCCCCCCCGGTGCTTGCCCCGATTGGTGATCAGAGCTTGCTCGCCGGTGCGTCTAGCGGAACGCTTCGGATTGATGTAACCGACTTCGATACACCGATCCAGAACCTCACGTTTACGGGTCAGGTAGAGTCGCAACTCTACCTTCTGGACCGGAATCTCTCTCTCAACAACCCAAATGGCCCCGCGCAGTTCGGAAACTACTACGAGAACTTCCGGGGGTCCCATGAGAAGTACCTACTGAACCCCGCAGGCGCTCACCCAGGCAATCGATGGTACTACGTCCTCCCCGATGGGAAGTTCTACCGCTTCACCGGTGACCCTGGCTCGTCCGCCCCGTCTTCGCTCCAAGGGGTGCTGATCGCGGACGTCGGCGTCGCGGTTTATGACAACCCCGCCTTGCTGCACAACGCACTGAGCCAACCTGGAGCGATCGCCTTCACGTTTACTGAAGGAATGAATCCCACATTCAGCTTCGACGCCGACGCCAATGCTGCGGGCGTCTATGCGGCGACCGTCACCGCCTCGGACGGCGAGTTAAGCGACGATGTCACCTTCTCGATCCACGTCACAGCGGTCGTGACCTCCCCACCTCTGCTTGATCCGATCGCCGATCAAAACCTGACGGTGGGGAACTCTACGGCTTCAATCGTTCTCGGTGTTTCCGACGACGATACGCCGATCGAATCCCTCGTCTTCACGGGCGAGGCCGAGTCCGAACTCTACCTCCTGGACCAGGAACTATCTCTGAACAACCCTCAGGCTCGCCCCGAGTTCGGCGCCTACTTTGAGAACTTCCGTGGTTCGAACGAGCGTTACTTCCTCAACCCGGCGGGTGTTCACCCGGCGAACCGGTGGTACTACGTGCTGCCCAACGGCGACTTCTACCGCTTTACCGGCGATCCTCGCTCGTCGGCGCCATCCTCGCTCCAAGGCGAGCTGCTCGCCAATGTCGGCGCCGCGGTCTACAACAATCCCGTTTTGCTGCACAACGCGGTTAGCCAGCCCGGGGCGATCACGTTCGCTTTCACCCCGGGCGCAACTACGACCCTGAGCCTCTCGGCCAACGTCAGCGTCTCAGGAGAATACGCCGCGGTCGTCTCAGTAACGGATGGAGTGAATACGGCAAAAACACCGTTCACGGTCGTGGTCGAACCGAGCGGGACGTTATCAGCACATCCCAACCTGCTGATCTCGGCGGGGGTTCCTGGCGACTTTGACGGCAACGGCGTGGTCGAAACGGCTGACAACCTGCTATGGCGCGAGCTGTACGGCTCCGACGACTTGCGAGCCGACGGCAACGGCGACGGACTCGTCAACGCGGCAGATTACTCCCTCTGGCGTGACAACCTGGGCCTCTCGAGCCCATTCTTTGACACTCCGACCTCGCAGATTACTGTGAGTGGGGCGACCGCACCGGTCGCTACCGTCGTTAGCCCGACGACTAATCAGCCGATGAGGATCGCGCTGCCGCCAAGCACCGGTAGTATCTCGAGAGCCGAGACGTCTACCTCCCTACCAGCCCGTTCGGCGCAAACGTTTGTGCCTCTTCGGAGGGATTCGTTGCTCCTGGCGGCGGTCTTTGCTCAGGTCTCTGAAACGTCCGAGGCCCCGACGGAGATCGATTTCCTCGATGATCAGACTGTGGAAGTCGATGAAGCAGACGACCAATCCTCCGACGCCGCCTTTGAATCGCTGATGAACTATTTTGTTTGATCTACAATCGCCCCCTGAAGCGACGAGAGAGCCCCAGCCGGGCAGCCTGTTCGGCTTGTTCAACATGGCTTGGGCCGGTCAAGCGGCCTATGCGGTTGCGGCGCTGGGAGTGGCCGACCTCCTTCACAGTGGCCCGTTAACAGCCAAGGAGATTGCCGAGCGCGTTGGCGCCGATGCGGGTCGGTTAGAACAAGTTATGCGACTACTGGAGTCTTTTGGAATCTTCTCAAGAGACGCCGCGTCCGAATACAGCCTGACCCCCATGGCTGCCGAGCTACGCCAAGAACATTGGATGCATCGGTATGCGATCTTGTGGGGTGAGCAGCTCTACGCTGCCGGCGGCGCCCTGCTCACGATGCTGAGATCGGGCGTTACCGCGTTTGAGGTGGCTCACGGGAAGCCAATATACGACCTCTATGCCGAGGAGGCGACGGCTCGCAATACCTTTGCCAGCTTCATGTCGGCGGTCAGCGATTGGCAGGCGCCACAAGTCGCCAAAGCCATCCAAGCAGATGCGTACCATTCGCTCGTCGACGTCGGCGGCGGGCGTGGTTCGTTTGTGACGGCCATGCTGAAGCATTGGCGGCATCTGGAGGCGAGAGTCCTCGAACGCCCCGAGTCGATCACTCCTCTGCGCGAGCGCGTGATAAAAGAGGGGTTGTCGGATCGCTGCGAGGTGGTCGATGGCGACTTTTTTGACGCCGTGCCTAGTGGCGCCGACCTCTACACGATCAAACACGTCTTGCATGATTGGGACGACGAACCCGCACGGGTCATCCTCAAGAATATCGCCCGCGCCATGCCGGATCCTGGTCGGCTGCTAATTATCGAAGCCGTTTGCTCACCATCGGGCGAGACCGACCCGATCATAAAACTCCGTGACGTCGAACAGATGATCTGGACGGGTGGACGCGTCAGGACCCGGGGACAATGGGAAGACTTGCTCGCTAGTGCTTCACTCCAGTTGGAACGTGTCGAAAAATCGCCCGTCATCGACGCAAGTCTGCTCGTATGCTCTCACCGCTAGAATTTGCGCGGCCTGTCGAGAGTTGGCCTTCCCCCCAGGGCCAGCGCGCATAGCGGGGCGATCTGGGCGATCTAGCGCGACTCGGTAGCGATTTGTAACCTCGGTGTTTTCACCCCGAGGACGGATCAATGGGCGCCGCGTCGCTGCTGGAGCACCTGGAGTCGCTGCCCGACCGG
>JBGSJY010000074.1:0-1524 GCA_041741515.1 Pirellulales bacterium
CAGCATGGGCGATCGCCAGCCCCAGCCCCGCCGAGGCGCCGGTAATGAGGGCGTGGCGGCCCGCTTCGGGTGGTTGGCTGGGCGTCGGCATGGGGGGAGATTAAACGCCTCCGTCGCAGCCGGGCAGGCCCCCAGCGGCCCCGGCGCCCCCCATTACGCGGGATACCCGGCATTTCCGGCCCAATCCTCAGGAAGGTTTTCCGTTTCGCGCTTCACGGGCGGGGCGTTTCGTGTAACGCTTTGGCTTAGCACCCCCCGCGGGCGGCCCTCCGGCCCTGCCCCACCCCTTCCCTGCCATCCCCCGGCGCCAAACGATGACCTCCGATAAAGTTGAGTCTCCGTCCCTGGCCCCGGCGTCCGCCACCGCTTCGCTCGCCGAGGCGGTCCGTTCTCCGCTCAACCCCCCTGTGCCGATGCCCCCCCTGACCGACCTGCGTAGCAACGCTCGCACCAAGATCGTCGCCACCGTCGGCCCGGCATGTTCCGACCCGGAGATGCTGAAGAAGCTGGCGATCGCCGGCGTCGACGTATTCCGCCTCAACATGGCGCACGGCGACATCGAGCGCCAGCAGCAGAACGTCGACGCCATCCGCCAGATCAGCGAAGAGCTCAACCACCCGCTAGCGATCCTCGTGGACCTTGCCGGCCCCAAGTTCCGCCTCGGCGAAGTGATCGGCGACCCCCTCTTCTGCGAGCACGGCCGCGAGTTCTTCTTCGTCGCGGGCGATCAGCCCGGCGCGGAGAATGAATTCACGTGCAGCTACAGGCCACTGGTGAAAGAGCTAGCGGTGGGCAACCACGTCATGCTCGCCGACGGCACCGTCTGCATGGAAGTCGTGGAGAAGACGCCCGGCCGCGCGCGCGTCCGTGTCATCCAGCAAGGGACCATCCGCAGCCGTCAGGGCATCAACCTCCCCGACGTCAAGCTGAGCGCTCCGGCGATCAGCATGTCCGACCACCAACACGCCGAGTGGGCCGCCAAGGCGGGCGTTGATTTCGTCAGCCTGTCGTTCGTCCGCAAGCCCGACGAGGTCCACGCCCTCCGGGACATCCTCCAGTCGAACGGCTCGGAGGCCCTCGTCATCGCCAAGATCGAGAAGCGTGAAGCGCTTGAGCGGCTCGACCAGATCGTCGCCGCTGCCGACGGCATCATGGTCGCGCGTGGCGACCTCGGCGTCGAGATCGACGTGGCCGAGATGCCCGTCGAGCAGAAGCGGATCATCAACACGTGCCACCGGCACGAGAAGCCGGTGATCATCGCTACGCAGATGCTCGATAGCATGCACGAGAACCTGCGTCCCAAGCGGTCCGAAGTGACCGACATCGCCAACGCCATCCTCGACGGCGGCGACGCCTGCATGCTGTCGGGCGAGACGGCGATCGGCAACTACCCTCTCGAAGCCGTGCAGATGATGAACCGCATCGCCTTAGCGACCGAACGGAGCATGTCCGAGCGCCCGCCGCGCGACGCCGACGCGGTGCCCGTTGGCAAGCGGCTGCACGACGTGACGCGTGCCGTGGTCC
>JBGSJY010000075.1:0-14032 GCA_041741515.1 Pirellulales bacterium
GCGCCCCCCCCCCGCGACCCCTCCGAGACGCTCCGTTCGCTTCCGCCCACGGCTGAGGCCCTCCCAGTAGCCAGCCCACCGCTGCGACCGACCCGCTTGAACCGCCGACTCGCCATCGCCGCGATGTGCCTCACCGCCGGGGGACTGACTCTCGGATGTGCGGGCTACCGCGCCGGCTCGCAGTCGCTCTACGCGCCCGATGTGGCGACGATCTATGTGCCGATGGTCGAGTCGGATAGTTTCCGCCGCGACCTAGGCGAGCGGCTCACCGAGGCGCTCGTGAAAGAGATCGAGCTCAAGACGCCCTACAAGGTGGTCAACTCGCCCAACGCCGACAGCGTGCTCGAAGTCCGCCTGCGGGGCGACCGCCGCAACGTGCAGGCCGAGGACCAGTTCGACAACCCGCGGGTATTCGCGAGCAGCATCTGGGCCGACGTGACGTGGCTCAACCGCCGCCGCCTGCCGCTAGGCCCGGTGCGGACCCTCCCGGTGGCCGAAGGCCTTGCCGCCAGCGCCGTCCAGCCCACGATCGGCGTCATGCAGACTAACCCGCTAATCCCCGAGGCCGGCCAGACGGTCGCCTCGCAGCAGCAGCTGGAGATTGCCCGCTTGGCGGAGCAGATCGTTGGGGTGATGGAAGAGCCTTGGTGATGCTCGGTATACTGGAAATATCGACCCACCTCCCACACGGCTCCCCTATGTCTGCCCCACAGCACGAACTGGACGAGTTCTACGCGTATAGTCGCGACAAGTTGGCCACTAACCGAGAGGTCACCCTTGAAGATCTCTTCCTGGATTGGGATACGGCCTCGCAGCAAGACGAAATTAACGCCGCTATACGTGAGGGGATTTGCGACATCGACGCCGGCCGGACGCGTCCTGCGGCCGAAGTGATCGCTGACCTTGAGCAGCGGTTCGGTGCGAGCGATTCCTAATGCTCACCGTTCGCATTTCGGCCCGAGCAGAAGGGGACATCGAAAGGATTCTGCGTTTCCTGCGGAAGCGGTCGACGGTGGGGGCCGTGAATTGGCTAGCTGCCTTCCGGTCGATGTTGGAACTTCTTCCCGAGCAGGTGACGATGCACCCCCTCGCGGACGAGAATGCAGAGCACCTTGAAACTATCCGGAACGCCCTTTTTAGAACGCGTCACGGCAGGACCTATCGGGCCATTTATATCCTCCGCGGCTGTGAAATATTCGTCACACATGTCCGTGGCCCAGGCCAACGACGCGTTGCGCGGGAAGACTTCTACCGCAAGAGCCGATGAAAATTGCCGTAGGCCCCGCCGTGATGGGCGTCGTCAACGTGACGCCTGACTCGTTCTCCGACGGTGGACAGTTCTTCGACGTCGACCGCGCTGTGGAGCACGCGTTGCAGCTCGCTGCGGACGGCGCGGCGATCCTCGACATCGGCGGCGAGAGCACTCGGCCCGGCGCCGAACCGGTGTCGGCCGAAGAGGAGCTGCGACGGGTACTTCCGGTGGTCGAGCGGATCGCGGCGCAAAGCAAAGTCGCGATCTCAATCGACACGAGCAAAGCGGTCGTCGCGCGCGAGGCCATCGCGGCCGGGGCTTCGATGGTGAACGACGTCACGGGCCTCACGGGCGATTCGGCGATGCTGGGCGTCGTGGCCGAAGGCGGCTGCCGCGTTTGTGCGATGCATAGGCGCGGCACGCCGCGGACCATGCAAGTCGACCCGCACTACGACGACGTGGTCGGCGAGGTGATGGCCTATTTGGCCGATCGCCGCGAAGCCCTCCAGGCCGCCGGCGTCGCTCGCGAGCGGATCGTACTCGACCCGGGGATCGGCTTCGGGAAGAACTACCGGCACAATCTCGAGCTGCTGCGGCGGATTGGCGAGTTTCGCGAGCTGGAATGCCCACTGCTGGTGGGCCACTCCCGCAAGCGGTTCCTCGGCGAGATCCTCGGCGACCCGACCGCCGACCGAACCGCCGCCACGCTGGGCGTGTCGATCTGGCTCGCCTCGCAGGGCGTGCAGATAATACGTGTCCACGACGTTCGGCCAACCGTTGACGCACTAAGAGCCTTCGAAGCCATGCAGCCGCCACTCCGGTAGACATCGTGCGAGCCGGGACGCGTCAGCTCCCGGAGGGAACCCGGGTACCCGCTGCACTGCGGGAGCTGACGCTTCCCGGCTCGCACGAGCCTTTGTCGGCTCGCGCGGGCGTGGCTGTTGTTCACGTCGGCTCCCGCGGCGATACTGAGAGAGTTCCCTCCGCTGACTCGATGAGATAGATGACCGCTCTCGACGCCGCCACGACGCCCGACCTCGCCGCCTACTGCCGAGACGTCGCCCTCCGCGCCAAATGCGCTTCCGCCGGCCTCGCCACCCTGCGCGGCGATGTGAAGATCGCTTGGTTGCACCGGTCGGCGGAATTGCTGCGCAATAGCTCGGACCGGCTCGCCAAGGCAAACCAGCTCGACCTTGACGCCGCGCCGTGCTACGGCCTTACCGACGCCGCAATCGATCGCCTGCGGCTCACTCCCGAGAGGATTGAGTCGATCGCCGCGGCGCTCGAGCAGGTGGCGACGCTCCGCGACCCCATCGGCGCTGTGATCGACTCGACAGTCCGTCCCAACGGCCTGCGGATCAATAAAGTGCGTGTGCCGCTCGGCGTCGTGTTCTTCATTTTTGAGTCGCGGCCCAACGTCACCGCCGACGCCGCCGCGATCTGCGTCAAGGCGGGCAACGCCGTCATCCTCCGCGGCGGCAAAGAGGCGATCCATTCTTCCCGAGCAATCGTCGAACTGCTCGCCCGAGCGGCGAACCAGACGGGGCTCCCCGAGGACGCGGTGCAGCTGGTTGGCACGACCGACCGTGAAGCGGTCGGCCATTTCTTATCGATGAACGATTGCATTGACGTGGCGATCCCGCGCGGCGGCGAGGGCCTCATCCGCCGTGTCGCCGCCGAAGCGAAGATGCCAGTCATCAAGCACTTCGACGGCAACTGCCACGTCTACCTCGACGCGTCGGCCGACGCCGACCTGGCCGAGAGCATCACCCTCAACAGCAAGACCCACCGTTACGGCGTCTGCAACGCGGCCGAGTCCCTGCTGGTCCACGCCGCCGCCGCCGAGCGGCTGCTGCCCCGTGTCGGCAAGGCGCTGCTGGACGCGGGCGTCGAGATCCGCGGCGACGAGCGGGTCCGCCAGCTCCTCCCCGCCGCCAAGCCAGCCACCGAGGAGGACTTTGGCGCCGAGTACCTCGCCCCGGTCATCTCCGCGGCAGTGGTCGACTCGCTCGAAGAGGCGATCGGGCACATCAACAAGTACGGCTCGCACCATACCGACGCGATCATTACCACCGACCTGCCGTCCGCCGAACGCTTCACGGCTGCCGTCGATAGCGCTGCGGTGATCGTCAACGCTAGCACTCGCTTCAACGACGGCGGTGAGTTCGGATTCGGCGCGGAGATCGGCATCAGCACCGACAAGTTCCACGCCCGCGGCCCTTGCGGCGTCGACGAGCTGACCAGCTACAAGTACGTGGTGATGGGGACGGGGCAAGTGAGAGGTTAGGTGAAAGATGGCAGATGAAAGAAGTAGGGTGCTAGCACGCGTCTGTGCGGGTACAAACTCGCATCCCGTGTAACTGCCCGTGTAACTGATGGTGCAACGCACCGCCCGTTTTCCTAGCATCTAGCCTCTGTCATCTATCCTCTGTCGCTCCGCGACCCGTGTCCGACGAAGTCCTCAGCCAAGACGAGATCGAGAGCCTGCTCGGCAAAGCGGGCCGGGGAGAGGCGGATCGAACTCGCGGCGATGAGAAGTCACGCGCCCCCTCCGCTCAGCCGGCGCCCTCTTCCCAGCCCGTCGCGTTCGGCGGAGCGGGGATCGTCTCCGCCATTGCGCCTCTCCCGCCGCCGAACGAGAAGGTCACCACTTACGACTTCAAACGCCCCGAGCGCGTCGGCAAAGAGCAGATGCGTTCGTTGCAGACGATGCACGAGGGATTCAGCCGCAACTACGGCGCCGCCCTCTCGGCGCTGCTGCGAACCATCGTCGAGGTGAAGCTCACCAGCGTCGATCAGCTCACCTACAGCGAGTTCGTCTTCAGCCTGGAGAACCCGACCTGCTTCAACCTGATCAACGCCCCGCCGCTCGAAGGGCAGTTGATCCTCGACATCAACCCGTCGCTGCTGTTCCCGATTATCGATCGCCTACTCGGCGGGACGACCGAAGCCTCGATCCCCTCGCGGCGCCCGCTCACCGAAATCGAACTGCGCTTGGCGAGCCGGGTCACGTCGCTGTTCCTCAATGAATTGAGGATCGCGTGGATGAACGTGATCGAACTCTCCCCCGTGGTCGATCACGTCGAGAGCAACCCGCAGCTCGTGCAGATTGTCCCTCCCAACGAGGTCATCGTCCTCATTAGTTTTGAGCTGACGATCGGCGACGTTCGCGGCATGATGAACCTCTGCATCCCCTTCAACTCGATCGAACGCATCGGCGGCAAGCTCAGCGCCAACAGCTGGGTTACTTACAGCAAGAAGCCCTCAACCCCCGAATCGGTCCAGCAGATCAGCAACCGCCTGGGCCACTCGATCGTCGAAATCGCGGTCGATTTGGCGACCTCACAGATCTCGACAGCCGACCTGATCGGTCTGCGGGTGGGTGACATCATCACCACCGAGACCGATATCCACGCCCCGCTGGTGGTGTCGGTCGCCGGCCGCAAAAAGTTTCACGCCTCGCCCGGCGCCTTCAAAGGCCGCAAGGCGGTGCAAATCACCGAGCCGATCGTCGAACGCCAGGTCGCGGTCGGCAAACACGCGGGCTAAAATCGGCGATCCATCCCCACGCTGCGACCGCCCGCCCAGCGTGATCGACTTAACGAGTGGCGTCCGAGCAAGGAACGGACTGGCCGTGACCTTGATCTTGCGATGGGCGACGGCGGCAATCGCCCCCCTCGAAGTCGTTCTCGTGCAACTGGTCGAAGTGCTCACGCACCGCGTCATGCAGCTTCTCGTGGTTGCCCATCAGGGCCAGCACGCAGTCGCCCCTTTTTGCCGACAATCGGCTTGGCGATCTCCTTCTGGCAGCCCATCGCGTCGATCGCGATTACGGCGCCCTGAAGCTCCAACCGCTTTAGCAACTCGGGGATCGCCGTGATCTCGTTGGACTTCTCTTCGCACGTCTGTTGACCGAGCACGACGTGGTTCGCCACGCTTCACGCACCCACCGCGTCCAACGCCAACTTCATCGACAGCAGCGAGCTGGGGCAGGTCGAACCCCTCCCGACAGCGCTGCCCCGTTCGTTGGTCAGCGGTATCGAGCACCGCACGACTATCAGAACTCGCGGGGCCGCTCGCTACCCTCGCGCCTCGGGCAAGTCCTAACGCCGCCGCGTCGCGATGAGGCATACCGCCGCCAGGAAGGCCGTACGCGGCTCGGGGACGCCGTGCGATCCACCGGGGGCTGCGACCACGTCCCCGTAGTTTGCGACCCAGACGGCATAGTCGGCCGTGGTGAAGTTCACCCCGAGCAGGTTGCGCCAGACGGTGTAGTCGGCGGCGTCGACAAAGCCGTCGGCGTTGAAGTCGCCCGCAATGCCCGACTCGAAGGCGCCGAGGTCGGGCGCCAACCCGTTGAACGGCGAACCGACGAAGGCGCCGGCGTCGATGAGGGCGCTGCCGGCCGCCAGGCGCAGGAAACTAATGAGCGGCAAGGAGCCGTCGGGCTGCCGCGGCCCGTCGACGCCCGCAGGAGAGAGGCTGAGAAAGTCGCGGGGGCCGACAGGGCCGAGGTTCCAGGTGTTGTTCTCGTCATCGATGAGGGCTTGATCCGCGTTGGCCAGGTCCTGGTTATTGCCGTACGAAACGTTGTTGCGGAGGTAATGCTCGGCAGGCCAGTTCGCGGGAACCACGTCGTTGAGCAGATCGAACCCCTTGGGATTACCGAAGGCCGTGTTGCCAATCCAATCGATGGCGCCGGGGTGGTGGTTCGCGTAAAAGCCCTGGGCGCGGTTGTTGAACGAGAGGTTCCCTTCAATGAGGTTGCGAGGGACTTCGGCGGGGGCGGGGAACGTCGCCGAGTTGAGGCCGAAGCCCCCCGCCTTGATGCCGGCGCCGTTCCCGGCGGCAGTCGATGTGCCCGGGATATACCCGTTCCGCCATGACCACGAATCGACGAGCGAAACGGCTGCCGGCGCGTTGATGAAGTCAAAGCCGTCGTCGCTGTTGTTCCAGGCGCGGCTCCCGACGATGCGGTTCCCCGCGTCGTTACTGTGGATGCCGAAACCGTCGGCGTTCTCGCCACCACGGTCGGGGTCATAGTTATCATGCGAGTCAGAATTGATGATGAGGTTGCCGCCGCCGTCGGCGATGAACAGGCCCGGCCCCTCGTTGTGGTGCAGGTTGAGTTGCTCGAAGACGTTGTTGTCGGCCCGGTTCTCGACGCGGATCCCCCACGACTCATTGACGTTGGTGATCACCTGCTGAACGCCGCGGATCTCGAGGCCGCGGAAGTGGAGCCAGTCGGCCTGAACGCTAAAGCCCCGGATCCGCTGGACGGGCTGGTAGTCGAAGAAGTCGAACGCCGGCGTCTCGCCCGGGTAGGCGAAGTAGTTGATCGGGTTGGTAGGCGTGCCGCTCTTGTTGAAGAGGACCG
The DNA here is from genome assembly GCA_041741515.1 of Pirellulales bacterium. GTDB lineage: Bacteria > Planctomycetota > Planctomycetia > Pirellulales > Lacipirellulaceae > Botrimarina. The sequence continues at coordinate 6,630 of JBGSJY010000075.1, forward strand.
CGTTTTGGCTGCCGGTCGTGCCGGAGTACTTGTACTCGCCCCCGCGCAGCCAGACTGTATCGCCGGCAGAAGCCGCGGTCTGCCCGCGGGCGATCGAGGCGAACGGGAGGTCGATAGTGCCGGGGTAGGCGTCATTACCTGTCGGAGAAACGAACCACTCGCCGGCTCTCGCGAGCGACGGGAGACCGCACAGTACCAGAGCAGCAAGTCGGAACGTGTGAGTCGTCATCGAACGCCAATAGGGGAAGAGGAGCCGCAGCGGATTGTCGGATTGCCGGAAAGACCATCCTAGTCGGGCACGCTGGGTAGAGAGAGCCGATCGCTTGCAAACAGAGGAAGCATGTAACCTGGCGTGCCCAGGAGTATGAAAACGCCGGTAGAATAAGGATAGCGAGCGCTTGTGCGCGAGGAGGCGACCCGATGGTCGAAGTCGATTGCCGAGGAGGTCGAGGGCCCGCCCGACATCCCCGGCCGTCGGCCATGCCGCGAACGAGCAAGAAGGAGAGGCGCCGTCTATTTGCTGGGGAAACGGGAAAGGGCGCCCGTCGCGAACGACGGACGCCCTTCATTCGATTCGACTGCCGGCGGCGCTGCGTCAGACGACGTAGGTCGGCAGCGTCACGCCGTCGGCGTCGAAGGCTTCGACGTCGCGGTAGTAGTCCGCGCGGCGGAGCGGCTCGCGATACAGATTGTCGCGATAGAACGCCTCGCGCTCGAGGCCGTCCCGCCAATCGAACCGCTCGAGGTAGCTGTACGGCGAACGGACCGTGGTTGTCGTGAAACGCGGCTCGACAAGGCGCGGCTCGGTCGATCGCGGCTCGGTGTAGCGCAGGTCCGTAACCGGCTCTACCTCGCGCTCGAAGCGGTAGCGGGAGTCGCTCCGGGAGTAGTCGCCGGCACGATAGTAGGCAGGGCGGTGGTACGCGTGCGGGCGGTACGCACGGTAGGGCCGGCGCGGCCGCCACGAGTCGCCATGGACGGCGGCCTCGTAGGCCCAGCGGGCGAGGACCGAACGGATTACCGTCAGCGACTGCGTCCCCGTTCGTTCGGCGACCATCCACTTGGCTTCACGCCAGCGCGCCTCGCTGTGGGCAAGCTCGAGCAGCTCGTGGCCGGCGTTGGTGAGCCGGACGCACGGCGCCGCTTCCGAGGGACGATCGACTTCCTTAACCAGTCCGGCGTCGATCAGCAGACGCACGTGGTAGCGGAGCGTCTCGTAGGCTTCGCCGGTCACACCGGGCCGCAGCGCGGTCACCGCACAGTCGGGGCCGTAGCCTTCGATGTCGGCCAGCAACTGCCGGCACAGGTCGAGATCACGTTTCATCGGGCGCCTTCCTTTGCACTCGGAGCGGGAGAAATGGTCGCGCGGCGGGGCCTGGGTCGGTCGCCGCGGAGGTGTTTGGAAGAGGAATGATGCTCCAAGTGGGGGGAAACGGGCAACGGCGATTCTTTTGCGGCAGTTGGGGGAATGGGTAGCGGATAGGCGGGACGCTCCGAGAGCTGACGCCACCCGGCTCGCATGCAGCGGGCAAGGGATGGCCAATTTTCGGCGCGCCGCATGCGAGCCGGGTGGCGTCAGCCCCCGGAGGGAAGCACCAACCAACTAACCACCAATCTTACCCAAGCAACGCTAGCGTCTACTCAGCGTCCTTCACCACCACGCGGATCTCGTCGCTATTCCCCCGCAGCTCCGGCGCGTACATCCCCGAAACTTGCGCCGGCAGCGCCGCGAACTTGCCCGGGGTCTCCGCCCGCAATCGGTAAGTCACGGTCCGTTCGCCCCGAGCGAGGGCCTGCGCGTAGAACCGCACCGCCAGATCGCGGAACTCGACGTAGGCGCCCAGGGCGTTGCCGTTGTAACCGCTCTGGGGGTCGAGGGGCTCGAAGCCCGCGGGCTTCGGGTCTTCGATGACGAGGTACTCGTAGTCGTTCTTGCTGGTGATGGTCAGCTCAACCTCGACCAGCTCGCCCGACTTCACGGCGCCGAGGTTGGGGATGTCGATACGGCGGAACGCCGCGACGGTCGGCGTGAGAATACCGCCCCGCGCGTCAACATCGGCGACCGTCTTGTCGATCGGCACGAGCTTCTGCAGACGCCGCTTGATGCGCACCTCGAGACCCGCGGCGCGGAGGTCGTCTTCAAGGCTGAAGTTCGTGAGCGACGCGCCGACGTACAGCCGCCCCTCGCCCGTCTTGCGGAGCTCGAGCGTGTGCCGTCCCGCGTCGAGCTCTTCGCCTGCCAGCACAAACTTTCCGGTGTACCGCAGGGCGGTGTCGGCGGTGAATTCGCTCACGTCGCGTTTCCTGCCGTCGAGCCAGACCTCGACGGCGCCCCCGACCGCCGCCTCGCCGCTCTGGCGGACGTAGTCGGCCATCGCCTCGACCACCAGGGCCGTGTCGCGGGTGCTGTTCCAACGGGTGGCGTGCCGGCGGTTGGCGAGCAGGTACTTCACGACCTTTGGCGCCAGATCACCCTTCGGCTCGGTGGCGACCAGCAGCTTGAGGAAGTAAGCGTGCGCCTCGTACTCGCTGCCGTACCAGTACCACCAGTAGCCGCCCGGCAAGTTCAGGTAGGCCGTCTGGTTCTCCTTGTCCTCAACAACGAACTGCCGCAAGTTGCGGAGGACGACGTCGCGGCGGTCGGCCGCCTCTTCGTCGCCCGCCGCCGACTTGAGGTGCAGCGCGCGGCCGAGCGTCGCCAGGTTGTACGGCGCGAGCTTCAGCCGTTCTTCGAACATCCGCCCGAGCATCGCGTCGCTCGGCCGGCCCGCTTCGCCGAGCACGAGCTCGACCAGCGCGTCGAGGTTGTCGGCAGCGAGCTTGTAGCGCCGCTGGTCGTTGATCGGCTTGCCGTCATCATCGACGTTGGCGAGCGCCTCCAGCTCCACTTCGCGATAGCGCTCAAGCCAATCGAGGCCACGGTTGATCACGTCGTCCGAGACGAGCACGCCGCTCTTCTTCGCCCTCAGCAGGCCCCGCGTCACGATGGCCGTCGTGTGCGGTGAGCTGCGTTCGCCCAGGCCACTGAACCATCCCCAACCGCCGTCGGAGAGTTGCATCTCCGTGAGCCTTTGCACGCCCGCGCGGACGATCCGATCGAGCTCGGCCGGGTCGAAGACGGGGTCGGGCCGCTCCGGCGGACCGGCGGCCGGTTCGGCGGGCTTCAGGGTCGCCAGGTCGACGCCGAGGTCCTTCACAGTCTGACGCACGATCACGGCGGGCAGAAACCGGTTGAGCGTCTGCTCGGTGCAGCCGTGCGGGAACTCGATCAGGTAGGGGAGCGTGTCGAGCATCGCGCCGACGAGCGTTGGCGCGTAGCGCACTTCGAGCCGTGTGGCTTCGGGGCGACGCTTCGGCGGGACGTTCAACTCGAATGTCGCGAGGCGCTCGCTGGGGCCGATGACGCCGCTGAACGAGTCGACGATCTCGGCGCCGTGCACCAGCACGGGGAACTGGATCTGCATCGCGTCCGACAACGTGCCGTCGGACGTCGCGATGACGCGTAGGGTGGCGTCGCCCGCCGTTGCGGCCGTGACGCGCCAGTTGACGAGCTGCTCTTTTCCCGGCCCGATCGTCACGGTCTGCTCGGTCGCCGAAGAGAGCGCCGAAGAGATCGCGAGCGCGGCGCCGTCTTGTTCGAGCCGCACCTTCACCGAGAGCTCCTGCGGCGACTCGTTCTGCACGAGGGCCGAAAGGGTCGCCTCGTCGCGCTCCACCAGGAAACGCGGCGTACGGAGCCGCACCATCAGGTCCTTGCGCGTAACGACCTGGGCGTCTCCCTGCCCGACACGCAGTCCGTCGCCCACGGCCCAGACGCGGATCTTCCACGACGTGAGGCTCTCCGGCAGCGGCATCGGCACGATCGCAAAGCCCTCGGCGTCGGCGCTCACCGAGCCGATCCACACGGCGGTGTCGGCGAAGTTCTGACGGATGGCAACCGGCGCGGCGTCGCCATCGGCAGCCGACGACGCCGATCGCTGCATCTTGGCGTTACCCAACTCTCCTCCGCTTACGTCTTCCGCAGGAGCAGCCATCGCCATCGGAGCGGCAGGCAGCCCTTCGACAACGCCACCGCCGAAGCCGCCGCGACCGAGCATTTCTCCGCGACGCCGCGGCACGACGCCGCCAAAGACTCCCAGATCTTGCATCATCGGCACGTCGCTGGGCGTGACGGGGCTCTCGCTGCGAGCCAGGTTGTGGGTCGTGCTCGGCCAGTGCTGGCGGGTCCAGTCCCAGAACGCCGCACGGATGTCGCCCCCTGAGGGGCCGCCGGCGATCGCCTCGACGCTGCGGTCGTAGACGGCGATCGTCGCGGCGCCCGTGATCGGCTTGCCCGCCTTGTCGGTGAGCTTGACGCGCAGCGTCCCCTCTTCGCCCGGCAGGTAGCTCGTCGCCGAGGGGGACGCCTCGACGTTGATCACCCGCGACTCGGGCGGGACGGCGATATTGCGCGTCACCGTGTGCAGCTCGCCGTCGGCGACGGTGTGCGCCTCGACGAAGAAGTTGGGCATGTCGTCGCGGTCGATCGGGACCTTGACGACGGTGCTCTTGCCGTCGAGCATCAGCACCTGGGGCGGCGCGTAAACCCCGCCGACAGGCCGCACGAAGAGCGTCACCACCGAGCCGATGTGGTCGGTGTTAACCATCAGACGCAAGACATCGCCCGGCTTGTAGTCCGGCTTGTCGGGGACCAGTTCCAGATCGCCGAAGCGGAACGCCGCGCCGTCGAATCCGGGGCCGCGGATCGTAAACACCACAGCGCCTTCGACGGCTCGCTGCAGCGGGTCGGAGGCGTCGCAGCGGTAGACCAGTCGGTACTGGCCCGGCTCGGAAGCCTTCAGTCGCATCTCGGCGAGGCCTTCCTCGGTCGTCTCCAATCGCCACGATTGGACGAGCGTCTCGGGCGGATCGACGAGCTTCGTTGGCCCGCCCTTCTCGCCCTCGGGCTGCTCGGCAAGTGGCTCTTCGGGGTGAGGCGCGATCTTCATGAGCCGCAACTCGCCCTCGCCCGCGATCGGCTTGCCGTCGGGCCGGCGGACCGAGACGTGCGCCTCGACCGTGTCGCCCACGTTGTAAAAGCCGCCGCCCAGCCAGACGGTCACGTTCACCGGCCGCCGCGCCGCAAGGACGCTTCCCGCGCCGACGATTGTACGCCGGCCTGCGTCGGTCACTTCGGCAGTGATCTGGTACTCGTGGTCGCTATTGGGGTAACGCTCCGCGGCGATCGCCGTATCGATCGGCAGGCAGAAGACGCCCTGCTCGTCGAGCGTCGCCTCGCCCTCCGCGACCACCTCGGGCGGCCCCGTAACGCGCGGCATCCATGGCGGCAGCGGCGCGACGCAGCCCCAGCGCGACCAGTCGCCCCGCCAAGTCGCGTCTTGCCCGAGCCAGCCATAGCCCGGCCCATAAAGCCAGTCCCACGGCATCGGCGGCAGCCAGCGCTCGGAATGCTTGGTGCGGATCACCTTGTACTTCACCGTCCCGTTGCGGACGGGCGTGCCCGCATAATAGTCGGCACGAATGACGGCCTCGAACGCCTCGCCGAGCTTGGTCGGCTCTTCGGGCGCGTCAATGAGGACCTCGAACTCGGGCTTGCGGTACTCCTCAACCCGGAAGTTTCCGCTGCCGAAGCCGGCGACCTCGATCCGGTACACGCCGAGCGAAGACGCCTGAGTCGTCAAGTGCTGGCCCACGACGCCGCCGAAGGCGTCGGCCGTCAGGCGTTGCGACTCGACCTTCTCGCCACGGGCGTCGAAGATATCGACCTGGAACTCTTGGTGCGCGAAGGGGGAGGGCTGGGCCGCTTCGCCCTCGGCTGCCGCGGCCAAGTAATCGGGTTTGCCGATCCAGGCCTTAAACTGCACCGCGTCGCCCGGTCGATAGACGGGCCGGTCACTCACGAAGAACGTCCGCGCGTGTTCGGGCGGATCGGCGTTGACGTAGTTCCGCCACACGCCGGCGAAGCCTAGATGCGCCAGCCGGCCCTCGGCGGTTGTCGCCACAGCGAGCCACTCGTAGCCTTGTTCGCCCTCCGCCGGCGCGACATCAAACGACGCGAGGCCGTTGGCGTCGGTCGTCTGCGTAGCGCTCTGCGTTTCGATCCGCGGCCTGCGGAAGGGCTGGCCTTGCTTTTGTGGCTCTTGAACTTGTCGATAACCGAAGACGTCGATCGAGGCGTCCGCGATGGGGTGGCCGCTGCGGGCATCCAGCACCTGATACAGGACGCCGTCGGCCGTAGTCTTCCGCACGAGCGCAGTGTCGGCGACCCACACGACCACCATCGAAACCCGGCCCGCCGAACCGTCCGCCGCCTGGGGCGTGGCCGTGATCAGGTAAGCGCCTGGCTCGGTCAGCGGGGAGTCGATCGGCGCCTCGCCGTCCTGATGGTCGGCGGGCGTTGACAGGTCGCTGGTCCACGACGCGGCTTCCTCGCCGACGTACTTCTGCTCATCACCTTGCACGAGCCGCCAGCCGAGGTTCTCGATTTGGAGCGACCGCCACAGGTCGTCGCTGGGCGCGTCGCCGAGGTGCGTCTTCACGTCCGCGAGCAGTTGCGCCACGTCGATGCGCCGCGCGAGCAGCTGCACCTTGGCCGCATTGCGGTGCTTGATACGCAGCGTCGTCTTTTCGCCGGCGGCGTGCGTAACGGTCGGCTCGAAGCGGACCCACGGATCGACGAGCTGGTCGAGCTGCTGCTGGATGCCGGTGCGGAGGTCCCGATTGGCCTCGGCCTTAATGGCGGCGCGAGTCGCCTCGACCGCTTTGGGCCGTTGGTTGCGGTTCAGGTAGATGTCGGCGAGGGTCGTGTAACGGTTGTGCTTGCGATACATCTCGATGAAGCGGTGACCCTCGGGGAGCGTGAACCGCCTCACCCCGGTCGCCAGCCGCGCGATCGTCTCGTCGTCGCTGAGGGTCTCGACGGCGAGGGCCGAGGTTTCGTCGAGCGGGCTGTCACTATCTTCAACCGGGCTGAACCAGCCCTGCTGCACGAGCGACTGCACGCCGAACTGATCGCGTAAGAAGTCGGCGTAGGCCAGTTCCGCCTCGGCGGCTTTGTCAGGGCGCCTTCGGGCCGACGCGGCCAGCACCCAGCGGAGCCGCTCGCCGTCGCTCTTGGCGGACCGCCAGCCGTCAGGGACTTCGTAAAGCAACGGCATGTCGCCATCAGCGGTGACGGGCGGGTCGCTCGGCGAGACGTCGGCGCCCCAGCGCGGAGTGGGTTCGGGGAGGTCGGCGTCGAGGTCGGTCAATAGTTGCAGCCGCCAAGCAAACCGGCCCTTCCGCCCCGCGCCGAGCTGCGACTGCATCGTTTGGAGAATGTCGTACGCCAGCTTGTCGTCGGCGCCGACAACCGCCAGCGCCCGCTCACCGAGCCGCAGCACGCGGACGCGGTCGGCGTCCTC
>JBGSJY010000076.1:0-11032 GCA_041741515.1 Pirellulales bacterium
CGCGGCCCGTGGGGCGTCGGCGTGGGCCTCGCGCCGGACGCGGGACCACAGCGCGCGGACGGCGTTCTGGGCGTCGCCGAAGTAGAGGAACTCGAAGGGCTCTGCCTTATCGCTGGCGGTCGTGACGTGGTGCCATTCGCTCCAATTCACGCCGTCACCCACGCGGTACGCGTAGCGCGTCGCCGGCTCGAGGTCGCGGAGTTTGACCGTGTGGATCAGGGCCTCGCCGAGGTCGCTGGTGAACGGCTCGCTAGAGCCTTCGAGCGAGGCCGCCTCGGGGATGTCACCCTTGTTGTGGTCGCCAAGGATCTCGGCGGCGGCGATCCATTGGCAGACGGTCGCCTTGGTCGCCGGATCGGTTCGGTAGGTGATGTCGATCGTTGTGGCCGGGTCCTCGCTCCAACTGACGACGACCCGGTCGGGGAGCGGCGTGGGCCGGAATTGCTCGACCGAGGCATAGACCCGCGGCGGCTCGTCGTGGTCGGGGTGCCCCCGGACTGGCGATGCGGCCAGAGACCCGAGCAAGGCGATCGCGGGGAAACAGCGGCGGCTGAGCAGGAGCATCGAAGCGAACCTCGTTGGGATCGAAGTGATCAGAAGTTGCGAGCTATTGCGATCGAAGCGCGGCCGCGGGTCAACTGTTCCGCAGGGGAATCGGCAGAAACGTCGCCAGCGGCTTAATCGGGAGCCCTCGGGGCGGCCGGGGCCCGCCCTCCCCGTTTACACGGCGGCGGGGCGAGCTAAACTCGTGAGTCTGTGGTGCGGGCAGATAGCTCAGTTGGTAGAGCACAGCACTGAAAATGCTGGTGTCGGCGGTTCGATCCCGCCTCTGCCCACTAACACTTTTCTTAAAGTAACACTTTTCTTGAAGTACTGGCCTTGGGCCGACGGTCACCACCGTCGGCCCAAGTCGTTTCTGGAGGCCTCTGTGGGGTCGGCTGGCGGCGTTTGGCCGAGAGTCAATGCGGGTGGTGGTGGTTCGGGTGATCGTGCCCGTGCGAGGGCTTGCGGCCCTCTAGCCGCGGGAGCGGCAGGCCGAGGTCGTCGCCGTTGGGCTCGAACACGAGGCCGTCGCCATCGGCGTCGCCGTCGGTGTCAATAAAGATCGGGTTGGCGACCGCTACGGGCATCCCCCTGCCCCAGTCGTCTTGGTCCCCCCCGGCGGCTTTGCCGTTGGTCACGCCGTACATCGGGCCCACCGAGCGGCCCTCGCCGCAGCAGGCGACCACGACGTGGGCGTCCCGGTCGAGCTCGACCTCGATTTCTTGGGTGAAGACGTCGGGCCCACGCCCGAACCAGTCGCCGTGCGAGCGGGCCGTGTAGGTGTGGTCGGGGTCGGGCCGGCCGTTGACGAACAGCTGGACCCGGTTGATCTCCATCCAGTTGGGGCAGCGAACTACGATGTTCAGCGTCGCCGTGCCGTCGGTCGTGCGGAGGTCGTCCCCCGGCAGGGCCCGGCGGTCCTGAGCCCCGGAGCGGGCCGTTACGCTCATGAACGGGCCGTTGGAGACGACGACGTGGCCGTGCTCGAACTCGTGGACCAGTTCGGGGACTGACGCCGCAGCCGGGTCGTCCGTCGAGCTGCGGACCCAGTTACGCATCCAGCCGCTGCCGTGGAAGTTGTAGTGGGCGTCGGTGTTCACCACGCCGGTGACGCGGTAGCCGAGATTGAGCATCTGCAGCCAGTTCTGGATCGTATTGCCCTGGCTATCCCAGCCGCCATTGCCGACGCCGCTGTTGGGGGCGCCCCGCTCGCCGAGCGGCTCGAAGATCGCTTCGGGGGGGTGGACCTCGGTCACGTCCATGTAGGCGTACATCGCCTCGAAGCCCTCGTCGGGCTCGCCGTTGAGGTCCTTGTCGCCGATCATCTGGGCCGTGTTCGGGTGGTTCGACTGGACGACCTTCTCCGACTTCTCATCCCACTCGGCGAGTCGCTTGATCTGCGTCACGGGGTTGGGGTCGGTCTGCGGCCCGCCACCGTCTTGCTCGTGGAGGTGCTGCTTCAGCGGGAAGGCGTTTTGGTGGTTGAGCGGCAGTGGCTGACCGGTGAGCTCCATGCCGGGGCACGTGAGCATCCGATGCTGGGCGTCGAACGTCGCCAGATGATGGTCATAGACGTCGATGCGCTGGTGCTCGGTGCAAGGGCAGAACTCAAGATGCTCGGCGAGCAGATTGAGGACGCGGCCCGCCTGGCTGGCCGTGTTGTCGCCGGAGGGGCTGCTGTGGCTGTGCAGCTCGCTGGAGAGCCAACCGGTGGTGTCGACAGTCCGCGGCAGCTTCGCGGCGATGTCGGCCGTCTGGCCGGCTTCGACAGTGATCTCGCCGAAGGCGGCGTCGTGCTCAGGCCCGTAGCTGGCGACCCACTTGTAGCGCCCGGGCGCCAGCTTGCAGCGGAAGCGCCCGTCGGGCGTGTACTGCACGTTCCTGACGCCGCGCTCGGCGGAGTCGGGCCCAAAGTTGGGCGCGGGGGTCTCTCCCAAGCCCGTGAACTGGACTTTCGCCGGGATCGCCGAGCCGGCGCCGTCGGTGATCTGGGCCTGGGCGTAGCCGCAGCGGGGGAGCGTCACCTTCGCTTCGTCGGTCCGATCGGGGCCGAGCGCGAGCGAAGCGCGGGCGCTGCCGTGCTCGGCGGCACGGACTCGGAGGGTGTAGCGACCCGCCGGCAGAGCCACGCGGAAGGCGCCATTGGCGTCCGTGACGCCGACTCCGAGCGAGACCTGCTCGTCCCTCGTCTGGCCGTCTTGCTCGTGCTGGAGGGTGTGGATTACCCGCACCTCGGCGCCCTCGATCGGGTCGCTGCCGTCGGTCACGGTGACGACGCCGTCGTAGACGGGCGTTTCGTGGAACCGGTACGCCAAGCCTTGTAGCGCCACGTTGCTCGCCGCGGGGAACAGCCGCCGCTTCCACGTGTACGACTCGCCGGGAGCGAGCGTCACGGGCTGGGGCTGGTCCCGTTTTGCCCAGTAAGCGATCCCCCGCGGGGAGCGCGGGTCACGTTTGGGGGTGCGATCGACCTCGGTCGCGTCTGTCTCGGGCTGCACGCCGTACGCTTGGCGCCAGTGCTGGTCGTAGGCCCACCAGAGGTTGGCCTCGTGATCGACGCCAAACTTAAAGGAATCGCCGTCGGCGCGGACGCCGTCGGTGGGGCTCAACTCGGCGGGCTGCGAACCCGTGTTGGTGACGGTCGAGACGACCCGCAAAAAGGGTTCCGCATCGCGGAGCTCGTAGCCGACCGCGAGCTCCAGTGCGCTGTCCGCGGGCGACTGCGGTTTGCCAACCAGCGCGACGGTCTCGCCGGTCGGGGCGCCCCAGGCTTCGGTCCGCCAGTCGCACCGAGACTCGAATTGATAGCCGCCGCCCCCGGGGTAGAAGCAGCTGAGCTGATCGCTCTGCCGATCGCGCTCGGTGAGGTCGATGACCGATCCGCCCACGTTACGCACCGTGAGGTTGGCGTCGCGCTCGTCGCCGGGCGCGGCGATCACGGCGACTAGCCGGTCGTTCCGCAACACAAAATCGCCGTAGATGGCGTCAACTTCCTTCCCCTGGGGAACCAGCGAGTCGTAGTTCGATTGATCGAGCGTACGCAACTCGGCGGCGTTCAGCCCTGCCGAAGCGTAAAAGGCGAACACAACTAGAACCAAGCGATACATGCGGTGACCCTGGAGTGACGATTCACGGATGCGCGAAGGCTAACGGACGCGCGTGAAGAGCGTGTGAAGACGGCGCCCGCGCTTCTCGTGGACCACCGGCGTGCGCAAGCGAGGTTAGTCGTTCCGTCTTATCGCCCCTGAGCCGGGGGCGGTAGCCCTCGGAGCGCAGCGGAGAAGAGTCGCCACGCCGTCCACGCCGCACTCCGAGTGCTTCCGCCCACGGCTCAGACGTTGGGTGTCGATGAACACTGGGTGGCGACCGGCACGGTCATTCCCCTGCCCCACTTGTCCGTTTTGTCCGAGGTAAGTTACAGAGCACTAAATGACAGAATGCTCCCCCGCTGTCCAAAAGTAATGGCGCATCGCAATCGTTAGAGCATCACTGACTTTGACTCTCGGATTTTCGCAAGGTCGAATTATCGATGGCGGATCGAATCATGGGATTTCGATCTCTCCTAAGAATTCGCAGCCGTTGGCTATCGATGAGTTCGGGATGGCGATTGGCGATTTCAACGGCGTAGAGCCGCACCCACCAACGATCATCACCGGCGGCGGATTCGAGGCTATTCTCGGCGGCCTTCCGAAAAAAATCGGCCAAGTCGTCCTCGTCCGCATTGGAAGCCTCGGTATAGCGGGCAAGCGAACGCCGGTCGCTTCCGAGTGATTGGATGATCCTGCGGTCACCAGTTGATTTTGCTACGAGTTCAACCGCTTGGTCAGGCGATCGGCTGAAAAGGTGCCTGAACAATCCCGGCCTCTCTTCTTGCTTCTCAAGCGTATTGCGGACCAACGGCTCGTAGCTCGAAAAGTCGTAGATTGTCTCCCCGTCCGTCTCGATCGGACGCTCGATCCGGATCGCCAACATCATCAGCATCTCATAAGGGCTGTTGGTCTTCGGGTCATCGAGGAGTTTCTTGGCGGCTTCTCGCGGAGTTCTATCGACCGGGTAAACCGCATCCAGCATCGGTGCGATCGCTTCGGCCACCGTCCTGTCGGGGACATCACACCGGGAAATCAGCGTCAGCGGCAGCATCCCTTGCGGACCATCAAGGTCTGTCTCACCCGTCCACAAGATCATCTGCCTAATGGTCTCTATCGGCCGGTCCTCAAGCAACCGGCAGGCATCAAGCAGGGCTCCCGATACGGCGGTGGGATTTTCCTCACCGTTCATTAACCGACCTCCAATATCGTCAATGCGGGCTTGTAGACCGCCATCGACCGCGATTCCCAAAATTTTATCCGTCTCGGCCCGCGAGAACCCCGCCGTTGATGTCGCAACGACGACTACGAAAACCCCAACGGAGGCTTGGAGTTGAGAAAAGGTCATCTCGGCGGGCTCTATCGATCGAGGTTGTTGAAACGGCGGTGCAAGACAATGTCGAGCACTGGCGCGATTACAACAGCGCGAGGCCGCTGCAACTCCCGGCGTTGGCACTTGAGGCTCTCAAGTTTGTCGATCGCGGGTCGGGGTATTGATCGCAAAGCCGTTCACTCAGACCCTCAGCCCCTGGCGCCTCCGTCAATCGTGCCGCAGCGCTTCGATCGGGTCGAGCCTTGCCGCACGGATCGCAGGGTAAACGCCGAACGCCACGCCGACGACCACCGAGATCCCCAGCGACAGCGGGATCGACCAGGGGACGACCTGCGGCTCGACGTTGCGCACCAGGTCGGGAACGGCCGCCATCTGCTCGGGGATCCACTGTTCGAGCTGGTAACGCAGGCCCATCGCGACGGGGCGGCAGAAGAGGCCGCCGATCACGCCCAGGCCCCCGCCGACGATCGACAGCACGACGCTCTCGGTGAGGAACTGGCCGACGATGTCGCGCCGCTTCGCGCCCAGCGCGCGGCGGACGCCGATCTCGCGGGTGCGCTCGGTGACGGTCGCCAGCATGATGTTCATGATGCCGATGCCGCCGACCACCAGCGAGATCGCCGCGATCAGCCCCAGCAGGAGCATGAACATTAGTCGGGTGGTGTTGGCCTGCTCGAGCAGCTCCATCGGGACGGTGACGGCGTAGTCCACCAGCGGGTGGTCGCCGGCGATCGTCTCGCGCACGAGGTCGGCAGTCGGCAGCACGTCGTCCGCCTCGGCGACGCGCAGCGTCACCTGCGAGAGCTGGATCAAGTCGCGGCGGAACTGGCCGGGCGTGATCTGGATGATCTGGTCGCCGAGGCGCCGCCACATCGTCTGCAGCGGGATGTAAATGTCTTTGGAGTAATCCTCGGCGGCCAGCGAGCCGCCAATCCCCGCCGAGGCGCTCCGCGGCTCGCAGACGCCGACGATCTCGTAAAACTCGTGGTCCACCTGGACGAGCTCGCCGACGGGCGTGCCGGTGGGGAAGAGCCTGTCGGCGACCTCCGCGGAGATGACGCAGTGGTTGCGTTCGGTGAGGCCGTCGCCGTCGGAGAGGAAGCGGCCCTCGCTGAGAGTCAGCCGCGCGACCTCCCGATACTCGGGCGTGACGCCGACCAGTCGCCCCTCCAGCGCGCGACGGCCGACGCGGAACTCGCAGCTCATCTCACGGATCGGCACGGCCGACTCGAGCGTGGAGAGGGTCGAGCTGAGTTTGACGTAGTCGTCGCGCGTGACGCCGTAGCCGGCGCCGTCGTAGTCGTCGCCGGTGGGCTTGATGGTGCGGACGATGATGTTCTTGGCGCCGAGCGAAGCGATCTGCTCCTGCGACGCTCGGCTGATCCCCTCGCCGATCGCCAGCAGCCAGACCACGCTCAAGACACCGATCAAGATGCCCAGCACCGTCAGCCCGCTGCGCATCGGGTGCAGCAGAAGACTCTTCACGCTCAGCGCCACGGTGCGGCGCCAGCGGGCGAAAGACGCGATGAAGGAGGGGCTGGCCATTGCGAAAAAAGGTTAACCACTGAGGCACGGAGAGCACGGAGGACGCACCGAGGACATCCTTCGATTGTTCCAAGCCATTCCGGAGGGGATATCGAAATCGGCGTCGGAGACGCCTCCTACAAAATTATCCCGTTGATCCTGTCACTTCTGCCTCTGTGCTTTCCTCCGTGTCCTCGGTGGCTCTGTGGTTAATGTGGTTGCCGGCTCGACTCCAGGGCCGCGCGGCTGCCGCTGGAAGGGCCGTCGTAGACGAGGCGGCCGTCGCGGAGGACGACGGTGCGTTTGGTTAGGTCGGCCACTTCGGGCTCGTGCGTGACGAGGATGATCGTGCGGCCCTCGTTGTTGAGGCCGGTCAACAGGTCGAGGATCTCGCGCGTGGTGGAAGTGTCGAGGTTGCCGGTGGGCTCGTCCGCCAAGAGGAACCAAGGGTCGTTCACCAGGCTGCGGGCGATCGCCACGCGTTGCTGTTGACCGCCAGAGAGCTGCATCGGGCGGTGGTCGAGTCGGTCGCCGAGTCCGACCTTCCCGGCCAGCTCTTCGCACCGCCGGCGGCTCTCGGCGCCGAGGCGGCCGCTGTAGTGGAGCGGTAGCTCGATGTTCTCGACGACCGTCAGGGCCGGCAGCAGGTTGAACGACTGGAAGACGAAGCCCAGCCGGGTCGCGCGGACCTCGGCGAGCTCGTCGTCGCTCATCCGGGCGACGTTGTCGGGGCCCAAATAGAATTCGCCCGCCGTCGGCCGGTCGAGGCAGCCCAGCAGGTTCAGCAGTGTGCTCTTGCCCGAGCCGCTGGGGCCCATGATCGAGACAAAGTCGCCGCTCGGCACGTCGAACGACACGCCGCGGAGCGCGTGGACCGTGCCGCCGGCGAGGACATACTCCTTCTTGAGGTCGCGGATCCTGACCGCGAGTTCCGTACCGCTGTGGGAGGCAGCGCCGGATTGAGCGTCTGACCGGGCTGCCGTGGCTGAGGCCTCGGAGGATGTCATCCGCCCTGCCCTGCCCCGGTGGCGGGGGCGACGCTTGCCGCGGTGGTCGTGTCGCCGGCGGGGGTTGGCGCGGCGGGTTTGGGCGCCTGCTGCTCTTCTTGGAGCTTCCGCCAGTCGGCGCCGGTATCGACCGCTTGCTGCTTCGCCTCGGCGGCGATCTCGGGAAGCTGGACTTGGCTCGCCAGGGCCCGCGGGTTGAGGGCGACTTCGTCTCCCGTGTCGAGACCCGACTCGACGACGAAGTAGCGGTCGTTGGTGGGCCCGACCGTCACCTCATGCGGGACGACGCTCTGCCCTTCCTGCACAAAGCAGTAGAGCTTGTCGCCGTGGGCGTAGACCGATTGAACGGGTGTGACGATCGAGTCGGGGACGTACATCGCGCTGATCGTGACGCTGGCGGTCATGCCGGTCTTGAGCTGGCCGGGCTCCGCTTCGATGGCGACGTAGGCCTTGTAGTCCTTGACGTTCGCGCGGCGCCAGTTGGTCGGCTCGGCGTACTGGTTGACTTTTGAGACGAGTCCCCTAAGCACCTTGCCGTCGCCGCCGACGAGTTTCACCGCCGCGGGCATCCCTTGCTTGACGTGCTGGATCAGCGACTCGTTAATGTCCACCACCACCTGCATCGAGGAGATGTCGGGCAGGCGGATGATGGTCTGGCGTTCGCGGATCGCAGCGCCCTCTTCGACGACGAACTCGGTGCCCCCGCCCCCGCCCCCCTGGGGCCGGTCGCCGTGGGCGTAGATGACGGTCCCGGCGGCCGGCGCGGTGATCACGCACTTGGCGATCTGGTCCTCGATGTCGCGGAGCTTATCGGCCTCGAGCTGGTAGCTGTTCTGCAGCGACTTGAGCTTCGCCTGCGCGATCGCCGCGTCGGACTCGAGCGTCTTGACCGTCTTCGCTCGGGTGTAGTCCTCGAGCACCATCAGCTTGGTCTTGGCCGCATCGAGCGCCTTCTGGGCGTTCTCGACGGCGAAGCGGTCGGCCTGGAGCTGGAGCTCGCTGACGTACCCCTTGCCGGCCAGTCGCTTACTGTACTCGACATACTCCTTCGCCCGGCTGAGGTCTTCTTCGGCCACGAAGATCTCGCTCTCGATCGTCTGTTTCTCTTGGACGAATAGGCCGTTGACGTACTCCTTCACCGCGATGACGGCCGTGTCGTAGAGGTTCTGCGCCTCGATGACGCCGGCCTCGGCCGTGTTGAAGTTGATCTGTTGCAGAAGGCGGTCGTTCTGCAAGGCGGACGAGTCCAGCTCCACCAGGAAGTCGCCGGGCTCGACCTGCGTCCCCTCGGGGATGATCCGCAGGATCGAGATCCCCGCGGCGCCGAGGGTCTTCACCTCGGACTTGACCTCGACGCCGCCGGCGGACTGGATCTCGCCGCGTTCGGTGATCTGCAGCGAGAAGTCTTGGCGGTCGACCTTGTGGAGCACCGCGTTGACGGCGCCGGCCGCCGCGCGCTGCGCCTCGACCGACCGCCACCAGGCATAGCCCCCCGCACTCGCCAGGCACGCGAGCGCCAGCAGCCAGAGCGTGGCGCCGCCGCGACGTTGATTCAAACCTCGGCGGTTCGAACGTCGGGGGTTCGCCCGTCGGCTCAATCGTCGGGTGGTGGCGAGGGACATACGAAGAGCCGAATGGCCGGGGGAAGGGGCGTTGGGGACAACTAGCTATTATGGCCCTGCGGCCGGTTACCGCCCAGCGACATCCCGGGCATTGTGACGCCGAGGGGCGAATTTGCGTCCTCCGTTTCTGCGTCGGCGGCGGCCGGAATGTTCGCTGGTTCACCGCTGGTCGCCGGGTCGGCGGGGGCGGCGGGGTTCACTAGCTCGTGAAACTCTTGCTCGATCTGCCCGGCGATGTCGGGCGGCAGCAGGCACGGCCCCTGCACGGGCAGCGGCGACCCGCTGGCCGGTAGCGGGGACCCGTTCATCAGCAGCGGGACGACGTCGCCCCCGCCCGGGCAACACCGCCCGGTCGGCACGAACACTTCGAGCGACTCGCCGATATCGACCCGTAGTCCCTCGTTGTCGAGGACCATGATCCCCAGGTCGAGCTCGAGGTTGAGCCGCTGCACGCGGTTGTTGACCCACACGCTAAGCAGGTCGTTCTGCGCGTTCAGCAAGTCGCCGAGCGCTTGCACCAGGTCGCGGGCGGTCGTGTTGTTGAATTGCTCGGTCACACCGGGCTTGGGCGGCTCGGAGAGGCGCAGCTGCGTCAGGTCGACCTGGGCGATCGCGACGAGGACGGCCTCGCGGCGCAGCTCGAAGTTCACCTCGTTGAGCCGGATCTGCCGCAGCGTCGAGCGCAGGCCTTGGTAGATTTGATCGACGAACTGGTAGTAGCTACGCCGGGCCTGCTGGTACTCGATGAGCGACTGGCGGTAGACGTTCCGCTCGGCGAGGCGCGACGTCGGCGAGTCGAACTCGAGGCCCACCCGCAGGCGGCCGTTGGTGTCGCGGAAATCGAGCGGGTTGTCGCCGACGTTGGCCAGGTCGCCGGAGAAGACGAGGTCGAGCCCCGAGAGGAGGTTGTTGGCGTTGAAGAAGATCAAACGCCAGGCGTCCACCAGCGCGGCCCGGGCGTTCGCCCAGTCGCGGCGGTTAACGCGGGCAATCTCGATCGCTTGCTCGGGCGTCAACTCGGTGGGCGTGATGTCCAGCGCATCGAGCCGCGTGCGGGCCTGAAGAATCGACAGCTCGAGGAGCATCGACGACAGCCGCCGCAACAGCACGGTGCGTTCTTCCCCGTTGGCGAGAGCGATCTCGGTCTTCAGCTTCTCCAGCGACGCACCCCAGTCCACGACATCGGCCGCAATCGATTCGACTCGCTCGTCCAGCACGTTGGGATCGAACAAGGCGGGATCGATCTGGGCGGCCAGCACCTCCGAGCGGTCACGGATGGTAAGCAAATGTTGACGGCGATCGGGAAGCACCGCTAAGAGCTTCTCGAGATCCGACTCCACGATCGCGAACTGCGCCTCGGCCTCGGCGACGAGCGGATCGCTCGCCTCGGCGGGGAGGCCGTCGGATGTCTCAGCGAGAACGGGCTCCGGTTCTAGCCGGGGCGCTGGCAAGGAGTCCCCGGCGATGGCCGCGTCGCCCGGAACGTCAGCCGTCCTGGCGGGTTGCGCCAGCGCTTCTGGCGTGGCGTTTTCGGCCGCGTCGGGAATCTCACCGCTCTTGGCGAGCAGCACGGTGGCGACCTCGTTTTGCAGTTCGGTCACCGCCGGTGAGATCAAGTCGAACGGCTGAAGCAGCGGTTCGGCGATTACCAGCTCGAGATCGGGCGGCAGGCCCAGGTCGACCTTGAAGGCGTCGAGCGAGGTCTGGTAGTCGGCCTCGGCGCGGAGCAACTGGCTCTGGGCGTTGAAGAGCGCCTGGCGGGCCAGGTCGACCTGAAAGCGGTCGATGCGGCCCGCTTCGTACGACGCGACGAGTTGCAGGGTGCTGTCACGCAGCGCGGCGACGTTGGCCCGCTGGTTGCTGAGCACCTTCTGCTGCTGCAAGAGGCCGAGGTAGCCGCCCGCCGCGGCGGCGCCG
>JBGSJY010000077.1:0-12480 GCA_041741515.1 Pirellulales bacterium
CGATCAGCCCCGGGCCGAAGTCGATAGCGGCGACGACCCGTTCGGCGCCGAGGCGGACCCCTTCGCCGGCGCCGTCGAGACCGAGGCGGAGTCGACGCCGGCGGCGGACGACGAGGACCCCTTCGGGGCCTTCTGAGGGGATTCCCGATCACGCGGATTTTGCGGGCGGCGTCGGCCGGTTCTGACGAGGCGCGACGCCCACTTGTCCTGAAGACAAATAGTGCTGCTGGCCCGGCGATGCTATCCTCGCAACAGGACGGGCCGCCGCGGTCCGCGCATGTGTGGACGGTGATTCAGGGCGAGCTATGATTCAGGCCTCGACAACTTGCAGCCCTAGGCGCCGGGGCGCCTCGGCTTCACGGTGGCGTCTGTTGTCGGCGGCAGGGCTGGTGATTCTGGCAGGATCGTTCGCCGGCTGCTCCCCCCCGCCCGAGCCGGAGGCGCCCCCCCCGCCGCCGACGCCGGAGGAGCGTTTCGAGCAGATCGTTAACGCCCTGGAAGAGAAGCTTAACGACAGCGCGTTCGGGAGCGCGGGCGCGGCGGCCGAGTACGGCGCGCCGCTGGGCACGCCGATCACCGACGCGAAAATCAAGGTCAAGCACACGCTCACCCCGCTCACCGCCGCCGACGACGTCCCCCACGCTCAGCTATGCCTGATCACCGAGGCGAAGGTCACGGTGACCCTCCCGCCCTCGTCGAAGGATGGCGACGAAGAGTCGGGCGGCCGGAAGAAGAAGGCCGACGACAAAGACTTGGGCGACGGCTTGCCCTCGATGGAGTCGCTCGTCGTCCCCTCGCGGGACGCGGCCGCCAGTCGCCTGGGGGGCTCGGGCATCCACGAAATCGACCCCGGCGTAAGCCAGCGGTGCTTCGACTTGGAGTACCGCGACGGCAAGTGGGTGCTCGTCTCGGAAGTCGATGAAGACGACGAGCCATTCAACGCGTTGGCGATCGAGTACGCGTTGAAGAAGCAGTGAATTGAAGAGGCTAGATGCTAGAGGCTGGAGGCTAGGGAAAACGTTGATCGGTGTTCCCTAGCCTCTAGCCTCCCAACTCTAGCCTCTTTTCAGGGCGTCGAGCTCTTCGTCAGGACGCCCAGGTTGCCTTTGCGGAAGGCGTCGGCCATCGCTCGGGGGACTTCGGCTTCGGCGGCGACGACCTGGCCACGCTGGTAGGCGACCTGGGCCTTCATCTCTTGCTCGCGGGCGATCGCGTCGGCGCGGCGTTTCTCGGCCATCGCCTGGGCCTTGCGGGTGTCGGCCTCGGCCTGGTCCGCCTGGAGACGGGCGCCGATGTTCTCGCCGATGTCGATGTCGGCGATGTCGATCGAGACGATCTCGAACGCCGTGTGCGCGTCGAGGCCCCGCTCGAGCACGGCCTTGCTGATGCGGTCGGGGTTCTCCATCACGGCAAACTGGTCCGACGACGAGCCGATCGCGGTGATGATGCCCTCGCCGACGCGGGCGATGATCGTCTCCTCCGTGGCCCCGCCGATGAGCTGCTTGAGGTTAGTCCGCACGGTCACCCGGGCGCGGACCTTCACCTCGACGCCGTTCTTCGCGACGGCGCTGAGGGTCGAGCGCGGCGACTTCTCAGGGTCGGGGCAGTCGATCACCTTCGGGTAGACGCTCGTCTTCACGGCGTCGAGCACGTCGCGGCCGGCGAGGTCGATCGCAGCGGCGCGGTCGAAGTCGAGGTCGATGTCGGCGCGGTGGGCGGCGATGATCGCGTTGATGACGCGCGGCACGTTGCCGCCGGCCAGGTAGTGGGCCTCCAGCCGCTTGGTGGTGATCCCCGAGGTCGGGTCTTGTCCAACGCCGGCCTGCATTGCCTGGATGCGGGCGTCGACGATCGTTTTGGCGTGGACTTGGCGGAGGCTCATGAACACCAGGTCGAACGGGTTCATCGGCACGTTCGACATGAACGCCTGCAGCCAGATCCGCCCGTAATTGAGGACGAAGAACGCCAGCAAGAGGGCGGCGCCAATAATCACCAGCAGCAGAGCCGCCCGCACGAGCAGGTTGTCGGCGAGGCCTTGGGCGAGCAGCGAGGCGGCGAACGGGGCGCTAGAGAGGGCGTACATCACGCGGCGGTTCCGAGTAGGGACGGGAGGCAGCTGTCGAGATTGTAGCCGGTGGGGGAGCGGGTGGTGAGGTTGGGTGGTCGGTTTCGCGCCAGCGCGGGCATCGTGCAGCCCCGTAACGAGCGTCCGAGCCGTGGGCGCTGGCCCTCGGGGTGCAACGGGCGCCGAGGTCACTAGGAGGCTGATGCCTATGGCGCAGAGCGTCTCCCTGGGCGAGGCTCACTCGAACTTGGTCGCGCCGGGAAACTTCACCGGGCCGGGGCGGTCCTGGTAGTTCAGTAACTCGCCGGCGATTTCGGCCGCCGCCCTCGCGCCGCCCCGGTCGGGCGGGTCGTCGCCCAGGTCGGGGGCCTCGAGTTTCTCGCCTTTCTGCAGGTAGAGGGTCCGCGTCGGGAAGGCGAACGAGACGCCGAGCCTCGCGGCCAGGCGGAGGATGTCGAGGATCAGCCGTTGACGCTCGCGCAGCTCCGTGGCGTAGTCGGGCGTCTCGAAGAAGACCAGCAGCTTGATGTCCAACGAGTTGGCGCCGAAGTCGTTGAAGTAAGCCGCGTAAAAGTCCTTGCGGGTGTGGGGGTGCCGGCGGATCAGTTCATGGATGCCTTCGCAGAAGGTTTCGATCCGCTCCGGCGCGGTGTCGTACTCGACCCCTAGCGTCGTCGCGTAACGGCGGTACTTGCGGCGGCCGAGGTTGTCGATGCTCGACGACGCCAGTTTGCTGTTGGGGAGCGTCACCTCCGAATCAAGCGGCGTGCGGATCCGCGTGCTGCGGAAGCCGAGCGACTCGACCGAGCCCTCGACCGTGTCGATCTTCACGTAGTCGCCGACCTCAAAGGGCCGGTCGAAGAGCAGCGTGATCGAGCCGACGAAGTTCGAGAGCGTCTCTTGGCTCGCCAGGGCGATCGCGATACCGCCGATGCCCAGGCCGCCGAGCAGCGCTGACGGGAGTCGCTCATTGAACGCCGCGATGACCGCGATCAATCCGAGGATGCCCACCACAATCCGGGCGGTTGTGTTCGCGAGCGGGATGAACAGGTCATCAAAACGGCGATTCCCGCGCTTCGCACGGCGAGAGAAGTAATCCGCCACCAAGTCGATGACGCGGAACAGCGCCAGCACCGCGGCGAAGATCGTCACGATCACCAGCACGGTGAGCAGAACGCTCGTCAGCGTCGGCGATAACTCGATGAGCCGCGCCCCCTGGACCCAAACGGCGGCGTTCGCGAGTCGCCCAACGGGTTGCCAAACGCCGGCCGTGGTCTTGTGCTCCTCGAGGAAATCGGGATCGATCCGGAAGAGGACCAAGTCGCCGATCCAGGTCATGACGGCCCGGGTGAGCCAATCGGCCAGCCACCCCAGCGGCAGCAGCGCCGCCAGCAACAGCCATTGATAAGTGGGGATCAAGAAGTGGGTCGTCCGCCAACTGAGCGGGGCCCACTGACGGATCCAGACGCTGAAGGTTTTGGTCGGCTCGTCTTCGGGGGCGACTCCGCCGTTGGCGGCGGTCTCCGCGGCTCGTTTGGCGGAAGACGCGTCGATCTGCTCTTCAAACTGCTCGTAGAGCGGGTCGATGACGGCGACCGTCTCGGCGCTGAAACGCCAGCGGCCGGCGCCGTCGCGGGCGATCGTGATCTGCTTGGCTTCCGGCGCCGGGTCGCGGAGCCAGTCCGCCAAGGGCCACGACTCGCCGTATTCGGGGTCGGACTCCGCCTTGCTGAAATCGAGTTTAGCCGAGTCGCTCCCCTGGACGGAAAACCACGCGTTGCCGTCCCCCTTGCCCCCCTGCGTGGGCGGCTCGCCCAGGGCGGGAATGAGGCGGTAGAGCTTGTAAGCCAAGTCGGGTCCGCGACTCTCAATGGCGACCGCGCTGAGCTGAGATAGGTCGAGCAGCCCTGCCGCGGACGACTTCTCATCCGCTTGCATCCGCTTGAGGAAGGCCTCGAGAACAGCCTGGGGGGTCCGCATCTCGGCGGGGACCTCGGGCTCGGCGGGCTTCTCCGCGGTTTCGGCGGCGGTTGATCCGCCGTTATCCGCCGCCGTCACGTCCGCAAAGCTCCGCGGCGACGCCATCGCCAGCGCCAGAACGCTTAGCAAGAGGGGCGACCAGCGCAGTAGGGTACGGCGGACGAAGAAAGGGCTGAGGGCGGGGCGGCGGGGCATGCGGCTCCCTCGGGGGCTCTGCGGCCCGCGTCGGGGGCGGGCCGGCGGGTTTGCTGGCAAATCTCGCGAGATTCGGCGATACTGCAACCATCGTGCCCGATGGCGAGCGATCGGCAAGGGCGCCAGGGGCGAACTTGACGGAAGTGGGGGGGTAAGGTGGGAAGTGGGAAGACGCGCAAGCGGAGCTTCAGCTTCCTCCAGCTTCCAACTTCTGAATACTCGATGAACGCTCCGCTCATCGTATGGCGTCCGTAGCGCCTGCCCGCCAACCCGCGACGAACTTTGCCATGACGACGCCTCCACACCCAGCTGCCGTCCCACACCGGCCACGCCGCGGCTTCACCCTCGTCGAGCTGCTTGTGGTGATCGCGATCATCGGCACGCTGTCGGCGCTGGTCCTTGCGGGCGTTCAGGCGGCGCGCAGCGCGGCCCGGCGGACGCAATGCGTCAACAACATGGGTCAGATCGCCAAAGCGATGATCAACTACGAGACGGCCAAGCAACGCTACCCGGGCTACGTGCAGTCGCTCCAGCGGAGTAAGCGAGCGGGAGTTTCGTCACCGGAGTACCTGATGATCAATGTCAACGGACTTAGCAACTCGACGTTCGTCTCGGCGGCCAACACCGACGATTCTCGCGTTAGTTGGGCGGCGATGATCCTCCAACAGATGGAGGAGGCGCCGGTCTACGACGTGATGGTCGATAGCACGATTCCTGTCGGCGACGACCGAGCGTCGATCCGCCCGATCGCGGGCTACATCTGCCCCGACGATACGGAAGTGACGGCGGTTCCCGGCAACGCGGGTCTCAGCTATTCGGCCAACAGTGGCGCGTGGGACTGGTACACCACCAGCGGCGCCTTAGCGACAAGCTTCAATCGCGCCGCGTTCACCGCGATCCCCGGCGACACCCGGGCTAACGGCATCTTTCACAACCTGACGTTGGGCAAGGTGAAGATGGACTCGGGCGACGTCAGCAAAGGGGACGGCGCCGAGAACACGCTGCTGCTGGCCGAGAATATTCAAAAGGAAGATAGCTACACGTGGGCGGGCGTCGGGCCCAACTCACCCGGCGAGCAGCAGTTGGGCGTGGTGTGGCTCGACCCGGCGCAGTACGGCGGGTCGACCCCCCCTGCTCCGACAGACCGTGATTGGAGTCCCTTTACCACCGGCGTGATGCAGCCGTTCTCGGCGGAGGGAGCCTCCCCGGGATACCCGCCGACGACGCCCGAATACGCCCGGCCCTCCAGCGGCCACTCGGGCGTCTTCAACGCGGCGATGGCGAGCGGCGCCGTGAAGACAATCTCCGTGACAATCGACTACTCGGTCTATCAGCGGTTGCTGACGGTGCAGGGGCGCAAGTGCGTTGAGCCGGTAAATCACAACCCGTCTGCGTATCAAGCGCTGCCGCCTCTGGCGGCGGGGGACTATTAACGTAGGAGCCAGCGTTGCGAATGGATGAGTCGTTTGGCAGTTCACTCCGGGGACTGACGTCTCCCGGCTCGCTGTCACTCGATTGGTGATCCGCTCCTCGCCTGATTGCTAACTCCTGATTTCTGACTACTGGCCCCTGAACACCGCGTTGTCCAAAAGCAAAAAGCCGCCGGCCAAGGGGGACGACCCCAACGAGAAGACGATCGCCACCAACCGCAAGTCGCGGTTCGAGTACGAGGTGCTCGATCACCTCGAGTGCGGCATCGTGCTGGTGGGGAGCGAGGTAAAGAGTCTGCGCGAGGGACGCATGTCGCTCGACGAGGCCTACGCGCGCATGGACAAGGACGAGGTCTGGCTCGTCGGCTGCAACATCGAAGAGTACCGCAACGCCACGCACGTGCAGCACGAGCCCAAGCGCCGCCGCAAGCTGCTGATGCACCGCCGCGAGATCAAAAAGTTCGCCGCGCGCGCGTACGAGAAGAACCTGACGCTCGTGCCGCTGAAGGTGTACTTCAAAGAGGGCCGAGCAAAGCTGCTGCTAGGGCTTTGCCGCGGCAAGAAGACGTACGACAAACGCGAGGCGATGAAGGAAAAGACCGCCAAGCGCGATATGGACCGGGCATTGAAGGGCCGCGGCCGCGACTGACGGGAACCGCCAAGACGCCAAGAGCGCCAAGGATCGCCAAGACAAGAAGAAGTTAGACAGGATCTACAGGATCAACAGGATGATCGGTATCCTATAAATCCTGTTGATCCTGTCTCGACTTCTTGGCGATCCTTGGCGCTCTTGGCGTCTTGGCGGTTCAGCTTCTTACTGAGCCGCTTTTTCCGCTAGTTTTTGCTCCGCCGCCGAGAGTTCTGGGTTGGGCGTGGCGTCGCCCTCTTCTTTGCCCAGCAGCCAGCGGATGCCGCCGACGAGGGACGCTTGGTACTGCGGGTTGGTCCACACGTCCTCGCGGTGGCCCATGCTCATGTGCATGACGCGGCCTTTGCCGTAGTTCTTGACCCAGAGGATCGGGATGTGGACGGGCCGCTTCAGAGCGGTCTTCTCCATGTCGAGCGACATCAGCACACGCACCTTCTCGGGCTGCCAGTGCTTGAACATGTAGATCTCTTCCTTGAGCGGGATCCGCGTTCCGGCACCGCCCCAGGGCTTCGACGCGGGGTGGTCGTCGGCATGGACCTTGATCACCACGTCGGTGTCGGCCGTCCACGGGTGCTCGACGAACGTGCCGCCGATCATGTCCCAGTAAGGCTCGTAGTCGTGATAGGTGTCGGCGGCCGGATGGATGCCGAGGAAGCCGTGGCCCTCTTCGGCGAGCCAAGTGTTGAGAAACCACTCGCGCGTCGCTTCCGGGATCGGCAGGTCGCCGGTCGTGTAGAACGCGACGACGTCGTAGTTCTCGAGCAGCTCGGGCGTGAAGTCGCTCGCGACGTCTTGGGTGCAATCGACGCGGAAGTCGCCGCTGCGGACGCCCAGCTCGGTAAGGATTTGCTCGGCGTGCGACAGCTCGTGCGGCAGCCGCTTAACGGTCGAGTGGACGAAGCCCTGGCTTTGGGTGACGAAGAGCAGCCGCTTGGGACGATCGTTTTCCGAGACCTTGCTGTCGCCCTCGAGCCGCTTGATCCGCACGTTGCGGTACTTGACGGGCGAGCCGTGGTCTTGCAGGGCGATGAAGCCCCGCTTGTTCTCACCGAAGCCCTTCCAGTCGGCGAACTTGCTGCCGGCCACGCGCTCGTTCCATTCGTCGGAGCCGATCTTGGCCTCAACGACCTTCTGACCGTTGATCCAGTGCTCGACGTGGCCGCCCTTGACGACAATACGACCCGTGTTCCACTCGCCGGCGGGCTTCGAGGCGCTCAGCGGCGCCGGGTAGAGGTCGTACAGCGCGCCGGGGCCGTTCTTCTCGTTGACGCCGGGGTACTTGGGGTCGAGGACCTGGTACTCGGGGCCCGTCTCGTAGGCGTACTGGCCCGCTTCGCTAACGAGGTAGATGACGCCGCTGTTGCCCCCCTTGGCGACGTTGAACTCGAACCGGAGGTCGAAGTCGCCGTACTCCTCGCGGGTGACCAGGTCGCCGCCCGTGCCATTGCCGGTGAGGACGCCGTCGGCGAGGCTCCAGGCCGCGGGCGTCTTTTCGCTCTTGTAGCCGCGCCACCCATCGGCGAGGGCCTCCACGGCCAGCAGGTCCTGCCAGCCGGCTTCGCCCGAAGGGGCAGGGTCGGCTTGCGCCGAGGGGGCCGCGAGGAATGCGCAAACCAGTGCGAGAACTGCGCGTAAATTCCGGCTGCGATGAGGCGTCATGGCGGTGATCACGTCAGAATGAGGGGATGGAAAGAGGGCCCGATGCCGGGCAGTATGCCCCCCCCGGCGCGTCAGCGGCAACCGTCCGCGCCGCGGCGGCCCCCACAGCTACCGGACCAGAGTGCGATGCGCTACCAGAAAGTTCTCCTTGTCGCCGTTTTGGCGCTCGGCCCTGTCGCCTGCGACGACGCTCTGGCGAGTCTCATGGGGGTGGATGTCTCGAGGTACCAGGGCACGATCAACTGGACGTCGGCAAAGAATAACGGCGTCGCGTTCGCCTTCGCCAAAGCGACTGAGGGCGTCGATTACATCGACCCCCAGTTCACCAACAACATGAACAACGCCCGCCTCGCGGGGGTGCCGATCGGTCCCTATCACTTCGCCCGGCCTGACTCGGGCGTGGGGTCGGTGTCGGACCCGGTGAAGCAGGACGCCATCAACGAAGCCAACGACTTTGTCGATGCGATAAAGCCCTACTACGACAATCACCCCGGCGCCTATTTGGCGCCGGTACTCGACGTCGAATCCTTGCCGTTTCCGACAGGGACCAGCACCACGACGCAACGCGCCTATCTTTCGGCGTGGGTCAAGGACTTCAATAGCGTTGTGCAGAGCCGGTTGGGTCTCGACGTCATCATCTACACGGGCGGCAACTACGCGCAGAGCTACTTGACCTCGGACCTCGCGTCGTTCGACCTCTGGTTCGCCAAGCCCACCGGCAGCACTTCGGTGAATCCCCCCACCAGCGCCAACATGGGCATCTGGAACGACTATCTCTTCTGGCAGTACAGCTGGACCGGGTCGATAAGTGGCATCAGTGGCGACGTCGACCTGGACACCTTCCGCGGCACCCTGAACGACCTGCAGGCGTACATCGTCGGCGGCGAGCCGCCGCTGGCGGGCGACTACAACGGCGACGGCGTCGTCGATGCGGCCGACTACACGAAGTGGCGCGACACCTGGACCCGCACCAACACCGACCTCAGCGCGGACGGCAACAAGAGTGGCGCGATCGACGCGGGCGACCGCGACGTGTGGGCGGCGAACTACGGCGCCGTCGCCGGGTCGGCGGCGGGCGTGCCCGAGCCGACGGGGATCGCGGTATTTGTCTCGCTCTTAGCGACGGCGCTGCTGGGCAGGCGTGGACGTTAGTTCCCGACAAAAAACAGACGCTAAGGCGTGCCGGCTAATTCTTTGGGGCGGCGACCTGTCAGCCGCGGTGCCCTAGCCCCCGGATCGTCGCCGGTTTGCTTGCCGGCGGCTTCACCCGTGGCTAGCGGCGACGGCTCACGTTCGAGAGCCCACGCAGTAGCGCAAACGCCAACAGGGCGGACGAGGTCGGCTCGGGGACCGTGCTGAAGAGGAACACACGGCCGCCGCTTCCAATGACGGCGCTCGTACCGTCGAAAGCGAGCGTCCGACCGAACCGCTCGCCTGCGGCGCCAGGCACCGTCAGTCGGTCGAGTTCTCTCGGATTGGCGTAGTCCGAGACGTCGTACGCATAGACGGCTCCGTTTTCAAAATCCTCGTTGAAGGCGCCGGCGAGAGCCACGCCCCCCTTGAGGGACAGTCCCCTGCCAAAAGGCGCTGAGAAGCGTCCCGCGGGCAGCCGACCGAACTCGTACTGAACCGGGTTATTCCAATCGCTGAAATCGATCGCCCAAATGGCGCCGTCGCTTGCGCCGGACAAATGGGCTGGACCTGGGTCGGAACTGACGCTGACCAGAGCAAGCTTGCCGTCGATCGCGACGGTCTCACCAAACGCATGGTGGTCCGTGTCGTCGGCAAAGAGTTGTTGCTGGCGAATCGCTTGTGGGTTGGAGAGGTCGTAGAGATGGGCGGAACCCGAGAAAGGGAATTGGGTCGATTCGCTGATGTGTCCGACGATGGCGAAGTCACCGCTAATGTCGACTTGTTCGGCAAAGTTGCCACCTCTCGATCCGGGAGTCCTAAGCAACTTTGTCTGGGAGATGTTCTCAGGATCGCTTACGTCGAGCACGTAAGCCGAAGCGGGCGGGCTATAAATGCTGAAGAAGGGCGAACCGGCGATGAGTCGATTCCCATCGACGGCGATGTCGTAGCCAAAGTACGCCTCTCTAGCGGCGTCGAACGCCGTGATCTTTTGCTCGGTGATGTTGCTGCGGTCGCTGAGGTCGTACCGATAAATGGCGCCGGTGTTGCCGTTGGCCCCGCTAGCGCTGACATAGACCTGATCGCCCCAAACAGCGACGCTCGCGCCGTACTCGTTGCCGGCGTGGTTATCGGACGCGGTGAGGCGGGCGATCTGGGTTGGATTTCTTGGATCAGAGATGTCAAAGACGTACGCCGCTCCCAACGCAGCGCCGGCGTAAAAATAGCCCGCTCCGACAACGGCCAGATGACCGTGGACATCGACGCTATCTTCGGTCGCCGCGAAGCCCACGGCGGCGTCCAACGGGACGAGCTCCCCGAAGAGGCGCAATGGCTCCGACGCGCAACTGTACGGAGCCTTAACCAAGAGACAGAGGAGGCCCAGGTAAGAAACCAGCCGGTGGTTGAGAGTCACGAGGCGCTCGTTGGAATACGGGACACGAATTGGCGTGTGATTGCGGCGAGGAGTCGATTCATGCAACTCGCCACTCGAACAAAAAAGCCCCGGCCTTGCGGCCGGGGCTTCGTGTTTGGTCAGGGTTGCCGGGAAGTCCTCAGTTGACTTCCTTCTCCTTGATCCAACTCATCATGCGGCGGAGTTCCTTGCCGACGATCTCGACGCCGTGCAGGCGCTCGCGGCGGCGGGTGGCTTTGAACATCGGGGCGCCCGCCTTGTTCTCGAGCATCCAGTCGCGGGCGAAGCGGCCCGATTGGATGTCTTCTAGCACACGCTTCATCTCGGCCTTGGTCTCTTCGGTGATGATCCGCGGGCCCGTCTTGTAGTCGCCGTACTCGGCCGTATTGCTCACACTGTAACGCATGTAGCTGAGGCCGCCCTGGTAGAAGAGGTCGACGATCAGCTTCACTTCGTGCATGCACTCGAAATAGGCCATCTCGGGCTGGTAGCCGGCTTCGACGAGGGTTTCGAAGCCCGCCTTGATCAGCTCGCTGAGGCCGCCGCAGAGAACGGCTTGCTCGCCGAACAGGTCGGTCTCGGTCTCTTCGGCGAACGTCGTGCGGATGACGCCGCCGCGGGTGCCGCCGATCCCCTTGGCGTAGGCCATGCCGATCTTAAAGACGCTCGACGACTCGTCGGACATCTCATCGTCGGCGGCGGCCGTGCCCGCCTTGCGCGTGGCGATCAGGCACGGGACGCCGCCGCCCGCCTCGAACTCGCTGCGGACCAGGTGGCCTGGGCCCTTCGGCGCGACCAATAGCAGGTCGGTCCCCTTCGGCGGCTCGATGAGGCCGAAGTGGATGTTGAAGCCGTGCGAGCACATCAGCACGGCGCCCTTCTTGAGGTTCGGCAGGATGTCCGACTTGAAGACCTCGGCTTGGATCTCATCCGGCAGCAGGATGTTGACGACGTCGGCTTGCTTGGCGGCGTCGGCGGCCGAGACGGGCTCGAAGCCGTGTTCCTTGGCCAGGTCGTAGTTGGCGCCGCCGGGGCGCTGGCCTACCACGACACTGACGCCGCTATCGCGGAGGTTCTGGGCGTGGGCGTGGCCCTGCGAACCGTAACCAATGATGGCGACCGTCTTGCCCTTGAGGGCGGCGAGGTCGGCGTCGGCGTCGTAGTAGATCTTGGCCATTGAGGGGCGGTGTGATGCGGACGCCGTTCGGTTCGTGGGCGTCCTGGTGTTCAGAAGTGGGAAGTGGGAAGTCGGAAGTTGGAGAAGGGGATCAACAGCTTTCCAACTTCCAACTTCCCACTTCCGCCTTTGTATTTGTTAGGCGTCGTTCTCGGCGCCCGGTTCACCCACGATGGGCCTATTCACGCTGCGGATCATCGCGATGCGGCCGGTGCGGCACAGCTCGATGATGCCGAAGGGGCGCATCATGTCGATGAAGGCCTCGATCTTCTTCTCCTGGCCGGAGAGCTCGATCATCATCTCGTTGGGCGAGACATCGACGATGCGGCCGCGGAAGATACGGCTCAGCTCGCGAATCTCGGGGCGGTCACTCTTGGCGGCCTGGACCTTGATGAGCATCAGGTCGCGTTCGACGTGGTCCTTGCTGCTGACGTCGTCGACCCGGACGACCGTGACGATCTTTTCGAGCTGCTTGCGGACCTGCTCAAGGATGTTGTCGTCGCCGACGACAACAAAGGTCATCCGCGAGAGTTCGGGCGACTCGGTCTCGCCGACGGCGAGGCTGTGGATGTTGTAAGCCCGCGACGCCAGCATCCCGGCGACGTGCGCGAGCACGCCGGGGACGTTTTGCACCAGAGCGGAGAGGACGTGTCGCATCGCGTGGAAAGGGGTCGCGGGAGAGGGCTTACGGCGACAGGGCCACCGTCAAGGGCGGCGGCCCGTGCCGAGCCACGAATCGTAATCGGGGGGCGGGGCGGTCGCAACCAGCGGGGAGGGGCG
>JBGSJY010000078.1:0-4117 GCA_041741515.1 Pirellulales bacterium
GCCCTTCGTCACCCAAACGAAGTGGTATTTGAGGTCATACCGGCTGTGGGCTCCCGAACGGTAATTCTCCATCCGGCTAGTATATGAACCTTAAGGTTTCGCCTGAAGGCGAGGGTTTCGGACCCATCGCAAGGACAATGACGCCCGACTCTAACTCGTATCGTAGGGCAGGCCTCGCCTGCCGCCGTTTTGTTGGACTCTAATTCAGGCAGGCGAGGCCTGCCCTACTTCTATCAGTCTTCGGCGAGCACAACCGCGTCGACGTGCCCGTCGAGATAGAGGAAGTTGCGCGAGCCGTCTTGTCCCTTGGGGCCGTGAACCGGCTCGTAGTCGTAGACGATCCAGACCTTGGTTGAGCTCCGCTGGTCACCACTGCGGCGGTCGCTGAGCACCTGCGGCCGCGTCTTGCCGCCGAGGCGGTCGCCGGGGTATTCGTAGCTGGTTCCCTCGGTCTCGAAGTAACCGACCGTATCCGTCAGCCCGAAATGCGTTAGCCAGCCCTCGTCGTTCGCGTCGGCGTCGGTTTGGAGGGCGCCGTCGCGGTAGAGGTCATTCGGGCATTTCCAAAGATCGGCGGAACCCTCGGTATAGCCTTTGATCACTTCGGGGAGGCCCGGCCTATTCGAGAGGTTGACGCTCTTTGGCAGTCGCGGGGCGTCGGGGAACTTGGGGTTCTTGCCTTGGGTCTGGAGGTACTGCTCGAAGGCCAACCCGATCTGGCGGAGGTTGTTGCGGCACTCGGTTCGGCGGGCCGCATTGCGGGCCGCCTGCACCGCTGGCAGGAGCAGCGCCATGAGGATGCCGACGATGGCGATGACGACGAGCAACTCGACCAGCGTAAAGGCCTGGCGGCGCATGGCGGGCGAAACCCGGGGCTTGATAGGGCGGCTCGGCAAGAAGATTGCCTGCCATCCTTCGAACACCGGCGACGGGCCGGGGCGCCGAGGAATTTTCGCCGTCGCTGGGTTTGTTAGATTGGGGTAGAAGGGTTGGCTCGGCGGCGGCGGGTCGAACGTGCTGTGTCCGCGTAGGCAAGCCGCTGCTCGCTGTCGCTCCGGTCCGCTATTCACTCCGCGATCCGAATTCCGCTATCCGCAGTCTCGCCCGATGCCCGCCCCCCTGCCCCATGTCTGGGGCGCTGTGACCGTCCCGCCCGGAACGTCGGCGGAAGTCTCCCTCGCCGTCTCCGAGAGCTACTCCGGCTTGACGCTGCCGATCCCGGTGTTCGTGCGCCGCGGACTGGAGGACGGCCCCGCCCTGTTCGTCACCGCCGCCTTGCACGGCGATGAGCTCAACGGCACCGGGGCGGTCCGGCAACTGATCGGCGACTCATCGCTGACCCTGCACCGCGGCACCTTGATGCTGGCGCCGATCGTCAATTTGCTCGGGTTCGACCGCCACAGCCGCTACCTGCCGGACCGTCGCGACCTCAACCGTTGTTTCCCGGGGACCGCCGGGGGGAGCCTGGCTAGCCGCCTGGCGCGGATCCTGTTCAGCGAGATCGTCGGCCGCTGTGACTACCTGATCGACCTGCACACCGCGGCGGTGCGACGGACGAACTTCCCCAACGTGCGAGCCGACCTCTCCGACCCGCGGGTCGCCGAGCTGGCGCGCGCCTTCGGCGCCGAGATCATCGTCGATGGCCAGGGGCCCGAGGGCTCGCTGCGTCGCGAGGCGTGCCTCGTCGGCAAGCCGACAATCATTCTCGAAGGGGGCGAGGTCTGGAAGGTCGAGCCGACCGTCGTCGAGTACGCCGTCCGCGGCGTCAAGAACGTGCTGTCGTACCTGGGCATGATCGACCAGGCCCCCGTGCCGCCCCCCTACCAGGTCGAGGTTCGCCGTACCGAGTGGGTCCGCGCCGACCACGGCGGATTCCTCCAGATGCACGTCGGCCCCGGCGACACGGTCCTCGCCGGGAGCCCCGTCGCGACCAACACGAGCCTCGTGGGCACCGTCATCGAACGGCTTTACGCGAAACACGATTCGGTGGTGCTCGGCGTCGTGACGCTGCCGTCGATCGCCCCGGGCGACCCGATCTGCCACCTGGGCGTCCTCGAGGAAAGCCAGCCCGGCCCCGGCGCGCGAGGCATCTTCAAGACGCAGGACCGGTTGCCGTTCAGCCACCCGCTGAACCGGGCGCTCGGGGACCTGGCGACCAACCTGCTCGTCACCGACGAGCCGCCGTTCGACTCGGAGGACGACCTCGAGACGGACGAGGGCGGCGGACATGAGGAGGACGCCTAGAGCGTGCTCAGTTTAGTCGTCGCGTTTTAGGAGTCGCGCGGACCCACGGAGCCAAGCTGGGAAGTCTCGCGCAGAGACGCAAAGACGCAGAGGGCGTGTTGCGAAGACTCACGCAAAGGCGCAAAGAAAAAGAGTTCTAGAAGAAAGACCACAGCCGCAGACGATCTCGCCATTTTTCAGTCCTTTGCGCCTTTGCGCCTTGGCGTGAGTCTTATCGACCTCTTGCTCCGCGCCTTTGCTGACCGACAGATGCCTTCTGGGCCGCGCCCCTCGGGTCGCGGGCAGCGTCCCGGCCCGCCAGACCGCGACTTTTCTCGGCGTTTCTCGCCGCGCCGTCGATTCTCCGAAACGGTTGGTAACACCCGCCAGCGGCCGCCGCTTCGAATGTCAGAGACGAAGCCCAACGGTCGCCCTCGCGGGCTCGGCAGACTCCGAAGACGACCTACCAACCCAACCCACTGCCAACTAGGACAATTCAATCATGTCGCTCAAGAATGTTGCTCTCGCCTTTGCTGCCGTCTTCGCCCTGTCCGGCTCGGCCTTCGCTGGCGACCTGATGGACGACCTTTCCTCGATGGACGTCGCGTCGATCGACGACGCCGGCGCCGACCTCGAAACAACGAACCTCGACAGCCTGGATGTCGATGCGATGTCCGCAGAGGCCGGCGACGAGACCGCCAATGAGACCGACGCGATCGAGACCTGCTACCGCCACCACGGCGGCTACCACAGCAGCTACGGCTGGAACAACTGGGGAGGGTGCTCGAACTACAACAACTGCTACAGCAACTACAACACTTGCTACCCCAGCTACAGCTACAACTACTGCTACCGTCCGATGTACACCTGCCAGCCGACGGTTCAGACCTACACGGTTTGCCAGCCGGTCACGACGACCACCTACTGCCAACCGGTGACGACCTACTGCCAGCCGACGACAACCTACTGCCAGCCCGTGAGCAGCTATTGGGGTTGCTACTGAGCCTCCCGCTGGCCGCTCGCAACGATCACCCGATCACCGCGAGCCGCCAAGCCCGGCCCCAACCGCCCGCACCCCGTGGCGATTGCTTACGACGAGGCTGCGAAGCCCGGCGACGCCTTGTGCGTCGCCGGGCTTTTTTCGTTGGGGCGGAGCTATTTCTTTGGCGAGGCGAACGCCCGCGGGTGGTCCGTCCAGTACATGGCCGACGGATTGATTCCCGCGTTGGCGAATTCAAGTCCTTGCCGCTCGTTCTGCGCCGATGGCGACGGCGTCGCTGGTGGGAACAGAACGCCGAACATCAGCCATGCCATTGCCAACGTGAGTGCAAGGTTCAGCGATTGGCCGCAGACGTAGAGCACCAGGGGCTTGCCGCTGCGGAGCGGGCCGGCGAGCTGGCGGAAGTTGGTCTCCAGACCGATCGACGCGAACGCCAACGCGAAGCACCAACCGCGAAGCGTCTTGGTGGCGCCGGACACCGTCGCAGCAACGATTTCTTTTCCTGCCGGACTCCACTCGGCGAGCAGCGAAAATGCGATCGAAGCTCCGAGAAAGCCGAGGATGAACTTCGGCATGCGTCGCCAGATTTCGGCGACGGCGCCCATGAATCCACGATCGATGGCGAGCCCCCGACGCGAGTCGGGGGAGTTGTCCGGTGCTTCCTCCCCCGGCTGGCGTCGGGGGCTCGCCGTTATTTCTGTAGGTGATCTCTTATCCACCACGGTGACCCAGTAGGTGGCGACTCCCAGCGCCACGACGCCGATCAGCACGTTCTGGATCATCTTGATCGCCGTGGCCGTCACGAGCGCCGTGTCATCGCTGTCGGTCGAGAGCAACGCGCCCGCGGCGCCGACGGCGCCGGTCGAGTCGATCGTCCCGCCGATCCACGCGCCG
>JBGSJY010000079.1:0-6765 GCA_041741515.1 Pirellulales bacterium
AGGATGTCAACATCACTAACAACCTGCTCAAGGCCAAGAAAAGAGCAGTGGAGGAGAATGTAGCCTACATGGAGATAATGCTCAGAGGACCACCCGTGTAAGTACCTAGCTACACAGCGGACGCTGGCGTCGGTTCAAGGCGTCGGTGAGCACGAGATCGTTGCGAAGGCCGTTGTCGCGCGACGTGTGAATTCGTTTGGAGCCAAATGATTATGATCGGCTCCCATGACCGCCGGATTCATGTTCCCCCGCAGCGCGACGGGGAAGTCGTCGTTGGTGCCTTCGCCGCCCTGGCACTACAGCGGGCAGATGCTCACGATCGAGTACCGCACCGACCCGGCCGCGATCGCCGAGTTGTTGCCGGCCCAGCTCGAGCTCGCCGACGACGATCCCGGCGCCGTTGCCGTGATCTGGGCCGATTGGCAGAGTTGCCGTGACGACGGCCAGGAACTGCTCGATCCCGTGCGCAGCCAGTACATGGAGACGTTCGTCGTCGTCCGCTGCAAGTACCGGGGCGCGCACTACAGCCGCTGCGTGTACATCTGGGTCGACAAGGACTTCGCGATGGTGCGCGGCCACCATCAGGGCTACCCGAAGAAGATGGGTGAGCTGTACCTCACCCGACCGGTGCGGGTCGGCAAGGCCGGGCCGCGACTCGAACCGGGCGGCCGTTTCGGCGTGCCGTGTGACGGCGAGGACCCGGTCGCCAGCGTCGCGCCAGCGCCGGGCTACGCGTTGGCCGAGGTATCCGCATCCGAAAATCAGTCGCGTCGCCACTTGTGCCGTCTTTAACTGTTGAAGGAGGGAGCGTCCGGTGACAGCGTATCCCCCTGTGGCGGCGTCCGATACACTCCAGGCGCCCCTGCGGCCGCTGGACACCCCCCCTCCCGAGTTTGGTGGGCCGCCGCGATGAATCGCCCCAAGGTGAGACGCCCCTCGATGAGCGACGCCCCCCTTTTGGCTGAGCTGGGCTGGCTCGAATGGGTCGCCTTGCCCGGCCTCGGCATCCCGATCCTGCAAGCCAAGGTCGATACCGGCGCGATGACCTCATCGCTGCACGCCGAGAATCTCGAGATCGTCACCCAAGCGGGCCGCCACGTTGCAAAGTTCCTGGTCCGCACCCGCAAAGGGGTCTACTGTTGCGAATGCCCCGTGAAGGACGAGCGGCACGTGAAGAGCTCATCCGGACACCAGGAGCTGCGTGTCGTCGTCGAAACCCCTTGCGTCCTCCAGGGTCGCCGCTGGTCGATTGAGCTGACGCTCACCGACCGCACCGCGATGCGGTTCCCGATGCTGTTGGGCCGCCGCGCGCTGGCCGGAAGGTTTGTTGTTGATCCCAGTCGCCGCTACGTCAGCGGCAAGCCGAAGCGGAAGCGAAAGTCGTAACGCCCCGTCAAGGGAAGCCGACCCGCGCCCAATTTATTCACCGCAGTTGCTCCACGCATCGCCCCCTTACATCCGGCTTTGACTCTTAGGCGACCATGAAGCTTGCTATCCTCTCCCGCAACCGCACCTGCTACAGCTCGCGGCGCCTCCGCGAAGCGGCCGAGGGGCGCGGGCACACGGTGCGCGTGCTCGACACGCTGAAGTTCTCGATCGACCTCACCAAGGGCGAGCCCGAGCTCTTCTTCCGCTCGAAGGTGCTGAGCGAGTACGACGCAGTACTGCCCCGCATCGGCGCGTCGATCACGTACTTCGGCACGGCCGTGGTGCGGCAGTTCGAGCAGATGGACGTCTTCGTCGGCAACTCGTCGGCCGGGATCGCCAACTCGCGCGACAAGCTCCGCTGCTTGCAGATCCTCAGCAAGCACCACATCGGCATGCCGCCCACGACGTTCGTCCGCGAACGCAAGGACATCCTGCCCGCAATCGAACGCGTCGGCAGCGCGCCGGTCGTCATCAAGCTGATTGAAGGGACGCAGGGCGTCGGCGTGATCCTCGCCGAATCCACCAAGATCGCCGAGGCGATCATCGAGACGCTGCAAAGCACCAACCAGAACGTGCTGGTGCAGAAGTTCGTCGCCGAGAGCCGCGGCCGCGACGTGCGGGCGTTTGTCGTCGGCGATCAGGTGGTGGCCGCCATGCGCCGCGTGGCGGTCGGCAGCGAGTTCCGCAGCAACGTCCACCGCGGCGGCTCCACCGAGCCGGTCGAGCTCTCCGACGAAGCCAAGCACCTCGCCGTCCGCGCCGCGCAGATCATGGGCCTGCGGATCGCGGGCGTCGATATGCTCGAGGCGAATGACGGCCCCCAGGTGATGGAGGTCAACTCATCGCCGGGTCTCGAAGGGATCGAGCGCTGCACGCAGCTCGACATCGCCGGCGCGGTGATCGACTACCTCGCCGCCCAGGTCGATTTCCCCGAGGTCGATATCCGCCAGCGTCTCACGGTCAGCCGCGGTTACGGCGTCACCGAGATCCACATCCCCGAGGGTTCGGACTACGTCGGCAAGACGATCGACGAGTCGGGTCTCGCTGACCGCGACATCAACGTGCTCACGCTCTACCGCGACACCAGCGTGATCCCCAACCCGCGGCTGAAAAGGACCTTGGAAGCGGGCGACCGCCTCCTCTGCTTCGGCAAGCTCGACGCGATGCGCGACCTCGTGCCCGAGAAGGTCCGCAAGAAGCGCCGCCCGAAGGTGAAGGAACTGCCGGAAGAGGCGATCGAGGCGCCGGCGGCGGTGTAGGGGACGCTGTCCGGACCGTGGGATGGGGTTGGCCCTACTTGTAGAGGCGCCCTCTACAGTGCAATAGCCCAGTACTTTCGGACACCGGCGGGGCCTGGGTTTATGCCGCTAGAGTCGGGGCGTGATCGGCCTCGAATTGATCGGGGGATTTGTAGCCGAGGGTCTGGTGACGACGCCTCAGGTTGTAGAGCGTCTCGATGTAGCGGCAGGGGCTTCGCTTCGCAACGGCTCAATGGTGGCGCTGGATAAAGTGTCGTCTGATGTCATCCCTCAAGCCAATCTCCGGCCCTTCGCTTGCGCGTCGGGCGTTGGCAACTTCACGTCCCAGGCGAGCGAGAGTCTTTCCATTAACTGGATCACCCAGTAGCTCAGGTCGATCTCCCACCACCGCAGGCCGTGCCGCGCCGAAGTAGGGAAGGCGTGGTGCGTGTTGTGCCAGCCCTCGCCCATCGCGAGGACGCCGAACAGCGCGTTGTTGCGGCTCTCGTCGTCGCTCTTGAACGGTTGACTCCCCCAAAGGTGGCACGCCGAGTTGACGCTCCAAGTGACATGGTGGACCAAAAAGATCCGCACGAGTCCGCCCCAGATCAGGCCACTGAGCGCCCCCATCCAGCTCTGCGAGAGCAAACCGCCGACGACCGCCGGCAACAAGAGTCCCAGCGCCACCCACAGGGGGAACAACGCACTAATCACCCTGAAAGTACGGCTCTTACGTAGGTCGCTCGAATAGCGCGCGAGGTTCGGCGGGTCCGCTTCGAAGAACCAGCCGACCTGCGCGTGCCACATACCCTTGATGAGGCCGATGAAACCGGCGCCGCCGTGCTGAGGCGAGTGCGGGTCGTCGGGCGTATCGCTGTGCTGATGATGCCACCGGTGCAGGCCGACCCATCGTAGCAGTGGCCCTTGCAGCGCCATCGATCCCATCACAGCCAGGACGACTTTGACCCACAGGTAAGTCTCGAACGAGCGATGCACGAACAGTCGGTGAAAGCCAATCGTCACGCCCAGCGCCGTGAGCACGTACATCCCCACAAGCACCGCCAAGTCGCTCCAGCGAAAGCCCCACTCCCACACGTAGAGCGGCGTCACCAGCACGGCCGCCAACGGCACAACGATGGCGATCATCGTCGCGATCCGCTTCCCCAGCGAAGCCGGCGTCCGCGGCGGTTCGATTGCCGGCGTGGCAAGCGGCTCTGCCCGCAACTTAGAAGGGGCTGCCGACTTGTTCGCGATGGCGTCAAGCGTAGTAGCTGCGGTCTTGATGATCGGATCTCTCGAGAAGGTGACAGCGCGGTCGTCGTGCAACCAATCCACAGCGTCGATTGGCAGGACTTGCCACAACTCGAAGCATCAATCGGCAGAGACCTGCCCGAATGGCAGGCCAAAGAGCCTGTCAGAAATACGGAAAAGCCAGAAAGCGAAGGGGCACTTACTGTGCCGAAGGCTTTGGCGTTGGGTGGCGGGGGCTTCCTGTAGGAGGACCGCCCCTAACTTACGCGCTAAGCTAGCCCCCGAACGATATCGAGCCGATTTGGCGGCGCGTCATCAGCGAGGAAGTTTGGAATTGTTTCCGGCGTTCGCCGTGGACGTGCTAGGAAAACGGGCGGCCATTCGACTTGCCGAGGCTCGGTTACGTGCTCGTACACCCCAGGCGACGGCTCGTTGATATGCTCAAGTTGAAGAATGAGAGCTAGTGGCTCCTCTGCTCCGACGGTTACTTCGGCGAATACGACCGCTTCCTCGTATGTCGCAAAGGCGCAGTAATAATCGTTGCCGCTGTAGTGGTCGGTAGCGCCGCGTTCGGGATGCATCCACACGCGATATTCCAGAACCTCCTCCCAAACGAAACCTCCACCTGCCCCAGCACGCGCGGGATAGTCGCCAACCTCCTCGGGATCAACAGCGTCTGGATACATATCGACTATCCTATCGACCCCGGATCGGTCTGTTCCTTCGCGCCGCTCTCCAGATACGCCGTCAGCATGATCTGCGCGGCGAGAGCGTCGAGCCGTGCCTTGCGGCGTTTGCTGGTGAGGTTCGCCGCCTGCAGGATCTCTTCGGCTTGGGACGACGTGTAGCGCTCGTCGAAAAACTCGACCGGCACACCCGTCTTCTCCGCGAGCCACTTGCCGAAGCGCCGCGCTTCGAGCGACTTCTGGCTTTCACCGCCGTCGAGGTGGACTGGCAAGCCGACCACCCAGCGGATCAAGCGCTCTTCATAGGCGAGCGTCGCGAAGTACTCGCCGTCGAGCCGCTCGCTGCGGCGGTTGTAGTTCTCGTGCGGCGAAGCCATGCCGACCTCGAGGTCGCCGATGGCCACACCGATGCGCACCGTGCCGTAGTCCACTCCACCAATACGTCCGCGCGGTAAAGAGGGCGGATTGGTGGGCGAAGTGGGATGTGGGAAGGGGGAAGTGGGAGACGAGTGGTCGCCTTCTCCCACTTCCGACTTCCCACTACCCACTCTATCAACTGGCTCGCCGCTCATAGGTACTCGTCCCAACCGAGCCCCTCTAGCTCCTTCACGATCTTCCGGATGCTTTCCTCGTCGTGCTTGTTGGCGACGAGCGTGGCGTTGTCGGTGTGGACAACAATCAAATCTTCGCAGCCGAGGGTCACCACGAGGTGGTCGGGGGTCGTGCGGACGATTGAGCCGGTCGTGCCGAGGCCGAGATGCTTGCCGACGATGGTGTTGCCGGCGTCGTCGGCGCCGAGGCGGCGCGGCAGCGAAGGCCAGCCGCCGAGGTCGTCCCACTCGAAAGGCGCCTCGATGACCACGACGTTCTTGGCGTGCTCCATTACCGCGTAGTCGATCGACACGCCCTGGATAGCGGCGAACTCGCGCTCGAACACGGCCGGTCCTGCGGGGGTGTCCCAGGCGTCCACGATTTTTTCAAGATGGGCGAGCGTGTCGGGTTGGCGCTCACGCAGGGCGTCGAGGATCGTCGCCGCGCGCCAGCAGAAGATGCCCCCGTTCCAATAGAAATCGCCCGAGGCGAGGAACGCGGCGGCGGTCGCCGTATCGGGCTTTTCTCGGAAGCGCGCGACTTTGTAGGTGGGGGCGTCGGACTCCGCTAAGCCGACGAGCGGCTCGGCGCGTTGGATATAGCCAAAAATCTCGGCGGGGTAGGTCGGCTTGATGCCGAAGGTGACGATCCGTGTGGGGTCGGCGTCCACCAGGGCCTCGGCCTGCATCACCGCGGCCTGGAACACCTCCGGCGGCGCGATGATGTGGTCGGCCGGCATGACGATCATCGTGCCGCCCGGGTCCTGGCGGGCCTTCGTGACGAGTAAGGCCGCCAAACCGATGCACGGCGCCGTGTCGCGCTTGCAGGGTTCGCCGACGATGGATGAAGCGGGGAGCTCTGGCAACTGCTTCGCGACATCGGCGACGAGCCGCTGGTTGGTCACGACCATCCGCCGCTCGGGCGGCACGACGTCGCCGAGCCGCTGGGCGGTCTGGCGGATCATCGTCTCGTCTCCCACGAGCGAGAGCATCTGCTTGGGCGTGTCGCGCCGGCTGGCGGGCCAGAAGCGGGTGCCGGACCCGCCGGCCATGATGATCGCGTGAAGCATGAAGAAGGGGGCGGTGGGCAGTGGGCAGTTATGTTGCCGCGACCGCACGAGAGTCGGAGCAATCGGTGGAACGACAATCTAGCGTCCCAACTCTACCCCGCCGACCGGGCCCCGACGGCCATAAGAAGCGATTCTATCGTTGCCTCGAGGTCGCGCGACATTGTCACCGCTCCGCTGACCGCGACACGCGACAGCCCCGCGGCGACGACTTCGCCGACGTTCGCCGGCGTGATCCCGCCGATTGCAAAGGCGGGGAGGCGAATCTCCGCCGCTACTTGGCGGACCAAGTCGATCCCCGGGAACTCGGCGAATAACTTGGTTGTGGACGGGAACGTCGGTCCGACTCCCAAGTAGTCCGCCCCGGCGAGCACCGCGGAGCGGGCCTGTTCAATGGAATGCGTCGAGACTCCCACCAGGCGAGCGGCCCCGACGACCGCGCGGGCGTCGGCCACGGTTAGCTCTTCCTGCCCGACGTGCACGCCGTCCGCCCCGGCGGCGACGG
>JBGSJY010000080.1:0-6134 GCA_041741515.1 Pirellulales bacterium
GCCGCCCTGCGGGACGCGGTCGCCAGCCCCGGCGGCACCACGATCGCCGGCCTTGCCGAACTCGAGCGTCACGGCCTACGTTCCGCCCTTATCAAGGCGGTCACCACCGCTGCCCGCCGCTCCGCCGAGCTAGGCCAATCGCAATCAGTGGGACAAGCCAACAAGTAAAACGGGGCTGAGCCAATCAACCCTGATCCCTGACACCTGACCCCTGACTCCTGCCCCCATGTCCATCCTCTGCCGCGTCGATGACAAGCACGTGCCGCTGTACCGCGTGATGTGGGTGGCGGCGACGCCCCACTTCTGCGGCGAAGAGGACTGCCTCCGCGAAGGGTCGTACGAGGTGCGGCTCGAGCAGGACGAGTCGCTGTGGGCGACCGAAGCCGAGCGCGTCGACCTCGTCGCGATGCTCGAGTCTTGGCAGGGCGGCCTCGGCCCGGCCAACGAGCAGTACTGACTGGCGTGTAAGATGCCGTAGAGATCACCACGACGAGCCCGACGAACACGACGGCTTCCCGTTGATTGGAACGACGCCCCGGCAGACAGGCCGTCGTGTCCTTGGCGCCCTTCGTGGTTCAAAATCGACCTGGATAAAATGGACGACCCCTTCGGATTCGAAAGCGCTGGCTCGGGCGACGACCTCGAGTGGTTGGAGACTTATGTCGTCTTCTTCGAGTCCGCTGCGCGGCCGACGCTGACGCAGGTCGAATCCGCCATCGGCGAGGCGGGCAATCGGCTCCGCATGGAGCGCCTGCAGGCGAACGACGACGGGCAGTTCAAGTCGGTCCTTGTCCAGGCCGCCGAGGACAATGCGGCCATCGACATCCGCTACGAAGAGGGAGAGGCCGTCAGCGACCGCGCGATGGCCCTCGCCAAGAAGCTGCGGAAGGAGCTCGAAGGCGAGCAACTTGCCCAGCTGCTGCGCTCGGACGCGTGGCTCGAGGTGATGCACTTCCAGCGCGTTGCGCCGACGGACGAGTGGGCCGACGATCCCGAGGACGGTGAGCCCGAAGAGGACTTCATGGGACCCGGCGGGCTCGACCCGGCGACGCTGATCACCGTGGTCGAGGCCCTGGCGAATCTCACCGGCGGCCTGCCGATCGACCCGGAGGCGGGGGAAGTCTTGATTTAAAGGGGAAAGGTGAAAGGGGAATGCGGAAAGAGCCGTTGTTGGGTTAAACTACTCGGCTCTCTGCTTTCCCCTTTCCGCCTTCGCCTTTCCCCTTTCTTCCCGATGCTCGGCAAAGACATCAAGCCCGGCGCGATGGTCGTTTACAACGACGCGCCGTGTGTTATCGAGAATATCCACGTGCAGTCGCCCTCGGCCCGGGGCGGCACGACACTCTACAAGTTCCGCGCGCGGAACGTCGTGACGAAGAACAAGGTCGATTTCGCGATGAAGGGGACCGACATGCTCCCCGAGGCCGACTTCAGCCGCCGCGACGTCACGATCATGTTCTCCGACCTCCAGTCGGTGCACCTCTTGGACTCCGAGTCGTACGAGCAGTACGAGGTCGCGCGCGAGGACGTCGCCGAAGAGATGCAGTGGATCACCGAGGCGACCACCGGCATCATCGCCATGATCTACAACGACGAGTGCGTGGGAATCACGATCCCCGCGTCGGCCGCGCTAAAGATCACCCAATGCGACCCGGGCGTCCGCGGCAACAGCGCCACGGGCCGCACCAAGCCGGTGACGCTCGAGACCGGTGTCACCATCCAAGCGCCCGAGTACATCGCCGAGGGCGAGGTGATTAAGGTCGATACGCGGACGGGTGA
The DNA here is from genome assembly GCA_041741515.1 of Pirellulales bacterium. GTDB lineage: Bacteria > Planctomycetota > Planctomycetia > Pirellulales > Lacipirellulaceae > Botrimarina. The sequence continues at coordinate 1,780 of JBGSJY010000080.1, forward strand.
GTTCTTGGGGCGGGCGTGAGGCAACTGATGACTAAGCGGCCTGATTTGCGAGCCCTTTATGCCGGTAGATTGCTACATTTTCGTGACGCTTAACAAGCCCATCGAGCATGAGGAATTAGCCGGCTTGAGGAGCGATCTAGCGGAGGTGTTAGGTGAAAGAAGACTTCTCACTTACGAGGGTCATGACGCTCTGAGCGTTATGGACACGGGGGACTTCCTACTTGGACTGCCGGACGGACTTCCGCACGCTGAGTGCATCTTGCAGTGCACGCTATGTACGCCGTACTACGGACCAGGATACGAGCGCGGTTATTGGCCAGAAATCGTGGCGACGCTCGAGTATTTAAATAGGCGGTGCACTCATGGAGAAGTCTGGTACGGACGCGATGACGGTAACTGGGTGCAAAACGTCACCCCGCAGTATCTCGATGAACTTTGGAATCACTGGGCAACTTACGGCGGTCGGCCCTATTACCAACATCGCCCCGAATTGTGACCAGTAAATAGGGAGGGTCGTGACCCGCCGGGAAGCGGCCACCAGCATTCGGTGGGTTGCACCCCACCCTACGAACTGCATCTTGCCGAGGTGAGTTGCACCAACTCGAGTAGCTGATTTCCATAAAAGCGTCGCTCAAATGACTGATTCGAGACTGTCAGTAAGATACGCTTTCTTGTATTTCCTCGTTGGTGCCTGGGCATTTGCTGTTCTTGGCATCGCCGTGGGATGCGTAACAGGCGGTATGGACACGGGCCCGAAAAATGCCGAGCTGTGGAGGAAAGCCCTGTATGTGTCTTTGGTGGCGTCGGCAGCTGCTCTGCCTGCCGCTGCCTTGGGAGCACTTTACGCCGCTTGGCTCCGCATACGGCGCTTCTCAGCGAGTTGGCGAAACGCCCGCATCGTGCCGCTTAGTGCGGGTTTCTTTTCCTGGATTTTAGTAGTCACGTTTTATTTCCCGATCTACCTAGCGCTTGGCCAGCCCACCAAGCCAACGGAACCAACAGGGAGCTTCTTGGCGGACTACTCTTACTTAGCTGTGATTCCTTTGGTCCCACTTGCTTTGGCTGAAGCCAGCATTCGATTGCTCAAGTCTATCGATTCGGACATTCCTGCTCTTGCACAGAGGGTCGAGGATTCTGAGACGACGCAAGAGAGTTCGTAGGGCAGGCCTCGCCTGCCAGGATGGAACTCAACCGTGGCGCCGGAAGGCAAGGGCCTGCCCTACGAGCTGCGACGCCATTTGTGATCTAGCGTCGGCGGGCAACGATAGCGGTCGCTCCCAGCGCCAAGAGCATAAGGCACGAAGGCTCGGGGATCGTGAGCGCCGTCGAACTCGCCATCGCGGTACTGAGCGACGCGAACATCGCGTCGGCGTCGGGCTCGCGCTCACCGAATTGGGCGCGCCAGTCGTCGAAGGCGGTCGCCCAGTCGTAGTCGGCCCCTGTCGAATCGGAGGCGGCGAACGACTCCTGCTGGTCGCGCATCACCGTGTAGTCGGCGACGTCGATGACGCCGTCGCTGTTCCAGTCGGCCCAGCGGCCCTGGTAGGCGAGCGCCTGGAGTTGGTAGACGGGGTAGTCGGCCGAGTAGGGAGGCGGGGTCGTTTCGCCGTAGAGGTACATCCAGCGACCATGAATCGCGGCGTACAGATCGACGCTGGACTGCTCGAGCGGCGACGCGGCGTCGCTCGTATTGCCGGGGCCCTGGAAGTGGTAGACGTCGAACGGCGCCCCCAACGGGAGCAGTTTGCCATCGAGGCCTTCCAGGTTAAAGAGGTTTCCGACGTCGTAGAACGCCGGCAGCATCGCGCCAAGCGGGGCGTAGACGTTCGCGTTGTCGAACTGAGCGACCCGCTGGTACGGGTCGGTGGGAGTTCCGCCGGTCCACAACTGGAGGAAGTCGTACTGCCCCTGCACCCGGTAACGACTCGTCTGGCCGGTGAAGCCGCCGCTCTGGATCAGCGTGCTCTTGCGCGGGACGATACGGTAGTGACTGAGCAGGTCGGGCGGGTCGGCCCAACCGGTGATTGGGACCGCCGCGATCAAAAGGATGGCCAGCACCGAGACCGTCAACCGATGGCGCATCGCGGTCACCTCCGCCAGAGAGAAAAGACATGCCCCCTACGGTAACTGTGGCCGAATCGCGGGCGGGTTTGCAACTCTTTTTTTTGAGCCGCACTCCCCCGACTCGCGTCGGGGGCTCGCCGTTCTAACTCTGCGGCGGGGTTACTTCTTCCCCTTCTTTTTAGCCGCCTTCTTCGGGGCGGACTTCTTGGCCGACTTTTTTGCCGCGGCGTTCTTCCCGCCGCCGAAGGCCTTGTCCCAGCCGCTGGCGTACTTCTCGTTGGAACCGACTCGGATCGTACTCATAGGAGATGGGGGGATGGTGGTCTGGGGATGGTGTGGGGGGCGTTTGGCTTCGTGCCGCCAATTGTTGGCGGACCGTTTAGTAGGGGATGGGGGGGATGTCGCCTTCGACGGGCACAGCGGGACGGCTGAATGAGGTTGGGAACGATTCGTTTAGCAATGCCGTGGCGGCATGCCCTACGATCTCGCCATCACCCAATCCCCTCATCCACTGCTCGGGCGCCAACCGCGGCTTAGAAACCCATCGGCATACCGAGTACCGGCTACGCCATCCCCCTATCTCCTCTAACCCTGTTCAAGCTTCTTGTAACGGAAGCGGTGGGGTTCGTCGGCGTCGATGCCGAGGCGTTCGCGGCGCTGCTGCTCGTAAGTGTAGAAGTTGCCTTCGCACCAGTGGACGTAGCCGTCGCCCTCGAACGCCAGGATGTGCGTCGCCAGGCGGTCGAGGAACCAGCGGTCGTGGCTGACCACGATCGCGCAGCCGACGAACGTCGCGACCGCTTCCTCGAGCGACCGCAGCGTATCGACGTCGAGGTCGTTGGTCGGTTCGTCGAGCATCAGCACGTTCGACCCGCCGCGGAGGAGCTTCGCCAGGTGGACGCGGTTGCGTTCACCGCCGGAGAGGACGCCGACCTTCTTCTGCTGGTCGGCCTTCTGGAAGTTGAACTTCGCGACGTAGGCCCGGCTGTTGATCTGCTTCTTGCCCATCTCGATCAGGTCCATCCCGTCCGAGATTTCTTGCCAGACCGTCTTATCGGGGTCGAGGTGGTCGCGGCTCTGGTCGACGTAGCCCAGCGTGACGGTGGGGCCGAAGTTGAGCTCGCCGCTGGTGGGCTGTTCCTTCCCCATGAACATCTTCAGCAGCGTCGTCTTGCCGGCGCCGTTGGGGCCGATGATGCCGACGATGCCGCCCGCCGGGAGGCGGAAGTTGACGTTCTCGAACAGCACCTTGTCGCCAAAACTCTTCGACAGGTTGACCGCCTCGATGACGTTGTCACCAAGTCGCGGGCCGGGCGGGATCTGGATTTCCAGCTCCTCGGGCCGCTCTTCGAACTCCTCGGACGCCATCTTCTCGTACGAGCTGATGCGGGCCTTGCTCTTCGCCTGGCGGGCCTTGGGCGAGCTGCGGATCCACTCCAGCTCCTTGGCCAGCGTCTTCTGGCGGGCCGACTTCTTCTTCTCGTCCATCTCCAGCCGCTTGGCCTTCTGCTCCAGCCAGGCCGAGTAGTTCCCCTCGAACGGGTACGCGCGGCCGTACTCGATCTCGAGGATCCAGCTGGCGACGTTGTCGAGGAAGTAGCGGTCGTGGGTCACCGCGACGATCGTGCCGTTGTAGTCGGCCAGGTATCGTTCGAGCCAGTTGATGCTCTCGGCGTCGAGGTGGTTGGTCGGCTCGTCGAGGAGCAGCAGGTCGGGCTTCTCCAGCAGCAGCTTGCAGAGCGCGACGCGACGCTTCTCACCGCCGGATAGATTCGTGATGCCGGCGTCCCCCGGGGGGAGGTTCATCACGTCCATGGCGATCTCGATCTGGCGGTCGAGCTCCCAGGCGTTGGCCGCGTCGATCTTGTCCTGCAGCTCGGCCTGGCGGGCCATAAGCTTCTCGGTGGCGACGGGGTCGTCGGCGACCTCGGCCATCTTTTCCCAGCTGGCGTTGTACTCGTCGAGCAGGGCCTGGGTGGCGGCGACGGCCTCCATGACATTGCCCATGACGTCCTTGTCAGGATTGAGCCGGGGCTCTTGCTGGAGCATGCCAACGGTGAAGCCATCGGTCAGCGTTGCCGAGCCTTCGTACTCCTTGTCGAAGCCCGCCATGATCTTCAGCAGGGTGCTCTTGCCGGCGCCATTGCGGCCCAGCACGCCGATCTTCGCCCCCGGGTAGAAGGCGAGGTCAACGTCCTTAAGGATCTCGCGCTGGCCGTGCTTCTTGTTCAGGCGGCTGATCTGATAGATGTATTTCTGATTCGGAGGCATACAGCGGGGGGCCGCGGGTG
>JBGSJY010000081.1:0-8238 GCA_041741515.1 Pirellulales bacterium
GACGCGGCCGAGCTCGAAGCGTTGCGACAGCAGAACGAGGCGCTGCGGCAAGAGCTCGCGGCGCTGCGTCGCCAGCCGCTGCCCGTGGCGACCGACACAGTCCCCGCCCAGCCGCTGTTGCCGCTCGAGTTCAGCAGCCAATCGGGCGCGTACGCGTCCGCCAACAAGCAGTACGGATACAGCGTGCAGCAGTTGCAGCGGCGGCTCAACGAGGTGCTCAACCCGGCCGTGGCGCTCGAAGCGGACGGCGACTACGGCCCGAAGACGTCCGCCGCGGTGAAGCGGTATCAATCGAAGCACGGCCTGCAGCCGACAGGCTTCGCCGACGAAGAGACGCGCGTCGCGCTGGGCCTGGTCGAATCGCCGCCCCGATTCGCGCCAGCGCCGTCGGATCCGTGGAACCGGGACGATGCGACCCTTCTGAGCCGCCGCCGGTTGGCGCCGGTCCGAAGGCCCGCCCCGCCGAACGCGCCAGAGCCGCCGAAGGCGGGTGGCACTGCTGGCTCGTCCAGCAGTGCTGAAGTGGGTACCCAGGTTCCACTGATGGACGAACCAGCAGTGCCACCCGACGCAGCGCCACCCGCTCTGGCAGCCCCGCCTGCGAAGTCGATCCCAGCGGTGTCGGTTCAGGCGCCTACCCAGCGTGTGGCGGAAGTGCCGATTCCTATCGAAGAGACCCTCAAGAAGATCGACGGGCATTTCAAAGCAGCCGAGGAGCAATTCGACAAACTCACCGCCCTCAGCCAACAGGCCGAGGCACTGCAACAGTCCACCGGTGGAGACGACTACCCAGTTTTCACATTGAATGCTCTCGGCAAGTTGGCGAACACGATCCACGTTCGTATGCAGGTCTCACTCCAGGCCGCGCAGTCACTGATGATGTCAGCGATCCAACAGCAAGCCGAGGCGTCGCTGGCCGACGCGCCCAACGATCCCGCCAAAGGCGCCAAGAAGATTGATGAGCTGTTCGGAAAATACACCAAGCGGTCGCGCGAAATGGACCGGCTCGCGATAGGCCTGCTAAAAGAGATTGGGCCACGCACGCTTTATTCTGAGCAGCGGACCGGTTACCAGCGTTGGAACTGCCATCACGAAACGACCGAACTTAATCCACACGGCTGGATGACGGCGGCGGAACTGGGCCGCGGCGGCACGGCGCCGATCCTGCTGGAGAACGATCAGCGCCCGCGGCCGCACCTACGGTTCGATGGCATTGACGGCGAGTCGCTTTTGTGTGTCGTTGAAGACGAAGGGTTCCCCGACCACGGCAATGTTTTCAAGCTTTCGCCTCGATCCCCGCTCATCGCCGAGGTACGTGGGAGTACGGTGTCAATGCTGTGGGTTCCTGATCCTAATAGCCACGATTCGTCGAAGGCATTGCTGCTGCTGCGAGGTCTCGAAGGCGTCAACAAGAGCGAAGCGTTGCCGGAGCCTACTGTAGATCAGGTCCGCGCCGCGATTCAGCCCAACCCGCGTCCGCCGTCTGCGACAGGTAAAGCCACGGTCACTCCGATCGAGAAGGCCAAGACGAGCGCCGATGCCGAGCTGCGGGCCGATGTTACTGAGTGGCTCGAGCAGTTCAAGTCGGGCAGTCCGACGATCACGCTCAACAACGAGCAGATTGGTGAAGTCCGCCAGCAGCTCAAACTCGACGATCCAAACACCACCGAAGAACTGCGACTCAGGAGGATGATTGCCTTCGCGATGATACTTAGGCAACTTCAGAACGCGCCCCACGAGGTCCGAGTCAAAGCTGCGACAGAGTTTGCGTTTCAGCACCCCACTGACGTTGAAATGAAACGCTGACGCGTTTCGGCTCCCTCTCCGTTGGTAGGGGTGCGCTGGCGCACTCCCGGCGCTGGCCCTTAGGGCTCCCCGATTGTTTGGGTGGTTGCGTGGCGCGGTGGGGTTGGCCTTGTCGTTTGGCGCTGTGCGAGCCGGGAAGCGTCAGCGCCCGGAGGTGAAGCGCGCTGGCGCTCGCCACTCGTGTCTCCGCTGCAACTCCGGGAGCAAACGCTTCCCGGCTCGCACAGCGCGGGTACTGGAGGCGGCGCGGGATCGAATCGCTAACTTTTCTCGTTGAGGGATTCCCCTTCTCGCCAAACTGCTCTTGCTTGCCTTGCCCGCCGAATCTATTTTTCGCGCCAACCGTGCGGGGATTGTCTACACGGTGGGCTAGATGGCCCGCCTCTCCGCCCGGGACTGTCGTACTGGAGTTGCGACGATGGCTGCCAAGCCTGCCAAGAGTGCTGCGAAGCCTGCTGCCCCGAAGACGAAGACCGCCGCCAAGCCGGCCGCCAAGAGTCTCAAGGCGAAGACCTCGACGGCCAAGCCCGCCGCTGCGAAGACGGCCGCCAAGCCGGCCGCCAAAGCAGCGACCAAGTCCCTGAAGGCCAAGCCGGCCGCCGCCAAGGCGACCGCCAAGAAGGCCCCCGCGAAGTCGGCCAAGCCGGCGACCAAGTCGCTGAAGGCCAAGCCGGCCACGGCGAAAAAGGCGACCGCCAAGAAGGCCCCTGCGAAGAAGGGCTGATCCGGAGGACACGGGAGCAAATAAATCGCTCGCATCCTTCTTTAAGGACGCTAGCAACCTTGAGCTACCGAACGAGGCGTCGTGGGCATTGCCTGCGGCGCCTCGGTTTTTTTAGCGGGCAGAGGGCAGCAGGCAGATGGCAGGACGCGCGGGACCGCGGAGCGGTCGCTTATTACTGTCTGCTGCCCTCTGCCCTCTGCCTGCTACTCATGCAAAATCGTCGCCGCTTGGTCGCCGCGCACCGTTGGCGGCGCGCCGGGTTTCTTAACGGCTTTCGGCGCGGTGCCGCGTTCGTGCTGGTTCCACCAGAGGTCAGCTTTCTCGACGTTCCAGCCATCGCCCGCCACGACCTTGTCGAGCCGCAGCGATAGCTCCCGCGCCGTTTGCGGGCGTTTGGCGCGGTTCTTGTCGAGGCACGCTAGCAGGGCGTCCTCGAGTTCTTCGGGCAGGCGCTCGCCGCGGATGAGCGACGGCGCGGCGGGCGTTTCTTCCAGGTGCATGTGCATCAGCTCATTCATGCTGCCCGCTTCGAAGACGACGCGGCCCGTCAGCAAGAAGTAACCCACCGCGCCGACGGCGTAGAGGTCGCTGCGGGGATCGACCGTGCCGGGCTGCTGGATCGCCTCGGGCGACATGTAGAGGGGCGTCCCGGCGATGCCGCCCTGCCCGCCGCCGCCGAGCTCTTTCACAAGTCCGAAGTCGAGGACCTTTACGACATCGGGGTCGGCGCCCCGGCGGTTGAGCATGATGTTCGCCGGCTTGATGTCGCGATGCACAAGGCCCATCGTGTGCGCCTCATAGAGCGAGCCGCAAATCTGCTGGAGCAAATCGACGACGCGGCCCACGGGCTGCGGGCCGTACTGATCCACCAAGTCCTGGAGGCTGATGCCGTCGAGGTACTCCATCGCGTAGTAGAACAGCCCCTCGGGCGTGTGGCCGTAGTCGAAGATGGCGACCGTGTTGGGGTGGCAGAGCTGGCTGGTGATCTGCACCTCGCGCTCGAAGGCGGCGAGGGCCTCGGGCGTGATTTTGTCGGGCTCGACCATTTTGACGGCGGTCGGCCTGCGGAGCATGGCGTGCTTCGCTTTGTAGACGACGCCCATCGCCCCCGCGCCAAGGCGCTGCTCCAGCCGATACTGGCCGAGCTGCTGGGCCTCAATGGCGGACGCCTGGGCTTCGCGGCGCAGGCGGGCGACCTTGAGGGTAAACAAGAAGATGGCGATCGAGCTGAGGCCCAGGAGGGCGAAGAGCCCGAAAAACGTCCGCCGCAGGATGATCAGCGGGCCGTAGGCTTCGGCGGCGTTGATCTCGGTGGCGACGCCAAAGTTGTATTTGGAGAGCCAAGTCCAAGATCCGACGACCGATTGCCCCATGTAGTTGCGGTATCCTTCGACGTCGCTTGCGGTCTCGCCCGCGGCGGCGCTGGCGAGCATGCGCGTCGGCGGGAGGTCACGACGACGCTTGTCAGGCCGATGACCGGCGGTGATGTTTCCTCCCGGGTCGCGAACGAGCAGGTTGAGTATCGAGCGACTCCCTTCAACATCGGGAAGAAGACCGAGCAGGATCATCTTCTCGTCAAATCGACTGAGGGAGAGCAGCAGACCCTCGCGGTCGAACGCATAGGTCTCACCGGTCTCACCCGTGCGACCGAGTTGAAGGATACGGCAAAACTCTTCATCCGGCCGAATTCGCAAGGCTAGGACCGCGATGACCTGAAGGTTCTCGTCGCGAATTGGGGCAGCGACATTCATCACCGGAGTGCCCGTCGCCACAATCCCGACGTGATTCTTAAGCGGTAGAACGCTCGGCATCGGACGCGAAACGATGCTTTCGCCATCCAGCGCTCGATTAACGAAGTCCTCGATCGAACTACCTGCGATGAGATCCTCACGACCGATAACCGCCGCGTTGGTGGCGGCGCGGATCACCGATTGCTTATCGATGATGAAGTAGCCTTCGTATCCCAACGAGTTCATCGCCGGGTGGATCGCGTCGGACAGTTCCTGCGAGGCGTCGGGTTCGTCGGCGAGGACCTGCATCGTCAGTTGCCGGATGTTGGTGGCGTTGGCGAGCGACTCGGCGTTGTGCTCCTGGCTGGTGAGCCAGCTGCGGAGCATGGCGACCTCGACATCGCGGAGCGTCTGTAGCTCCGAAACGAGCGACGCCTTCATGGTTCGCTCGATCGCGAATCGCACGAACAGGCCGAGTGCCGCTAGTAAGACGACGGCGATAATCGGCCACAGCCAGATCTGCTGGCGCAGAAAGACGCCGGTCGTTTTGAGCGTCCGGGAAACCGACCGCGTCGCCCAGGTCATGTTGGCCTTGTAGGACGACGCGACGGTCCGAGAGTGCTGGGGCGATAGAGATTTGTTCAGGGCCATCCGCAACAACGGGAGTCAATCAGGGTGGGCGTCGAAAAACCAAGGCGAGCCGGCGACGCAAGTCGTCGGAGGACCCCATGGCAAATCCATCATAATCACCGCCCGCCGGACCACTCTCACGGAAAGCGCCGCTGCCCGCCCCCGGGTGCCGAGTCCCGGCGGGGCGTGGTAACTTGGCGGGTTTGCCCCCGCCATGCCTCCGGAAACGGCTCCGAGGGCTATCGCCCCCGGCTCAGGGTTTTAGGGGTGGGGGGCGCCAAAGACTCCGCAATCCGCCCTCCGAAATCCGCATTTCTCTCGATGCCTCGCCGCGACGATATCCACAAGATTCTCATCCTGGGCTCGGGGCCGATCGTCATCGGCCAGGCTTGCGAGTTCGACTACGCCGGCGCCCAGGCGTGCAAAGCCCTCCGCGAAGAGGGCTACGAGGTCGTGCTGGTGAACTCCAACCCGGCCACGATCATGACCGACCCGTCGATGGCGGACCGGACTTACATCGAGCCGCTCACGTGGGAAGTCCTCGAGAAGATCATCGCGCGCGAGAAGCCGGACGCCCTGCTGCCAACCCTCGGCGGCGGCACCGCCCTGAACTTGGCGATGGAGCTCAGCAACCACGGGGTCCTGGAGAAGCACGGCGTCGAGATGATCGCCGCCAAGGCCGACGTCATCGACAAGGCCGAGAGCCGCGAGCGTTTTAAGGCGGCAATGAAAAAAATCGGCCTCGGCGTCTGCAAGGGCGAGACGGTTAAGTCCGTTGAGCGGGCCAAGGAACTTCTCGAAGAGATCGGCCTGCCTGCGATCATCCGCCCCAGCTTCACGATGGGCGGAGCCGGGGGTGGGATCGCCTACAACCGGCAAGAGTTTGAACAGATGGTCCGCACCGGGCTCGATCTGTCGCCCACTAGCGAGGTGCTGGTCGAGGAGTCGATCCTCGGCTGGAAAGAGTACGAGATGGAGGTGATGCGCGACGCGGACGACAACGTCGTGATCATCTGCTCGATCGAGAACTTCGACCCGATGGGCGTCCACACGGGCGACTCGATCACGGTCGCGCCGGCGCAGACGCTCTCCGACAAGGAGTACCAGCGGATGCGTGACGCGTCGCTGGCGGTGATGCGTGAGATCGGCGTTGAGACGGGCGGCTCGAACATCCAATTTGCGGTCAACCCGGTCGACGGCCGGATGATCGTCATCGAGATGAACCCGCGCGTGAGCCGCTCATCCGCGCTGGCGTCGAAGGCGACTGGCTTCCCGATCGCCAAGATCGCCGCGAAGCTCGCCGTCGGTTATCGGCTGCACGAACTCCCCAACGACATCACGCGCGAGACGACGGCCTGCTTCGAGCCGTCGATCGACTATGTGGTGACGAAGATCCCGCGGTTTGCGTTCGAGAAGTTCCCCGAGGCCGACGCGACGCTCACCACACAGATGAAGAGCGTCGGCGAAACGATGGCGATCGGCGGGACGTTCAAAGAGAGCTTCCAGAAGGCGCTGCGCGGCTTGGAAGTTGGCGCCTTCGGCTTCGGTTGCGACACCAAGGACCTCTGGCATGGCCCCAATGGAGAATTGGCGGCCGAAAGGCCGACCCTCGACGAGATCGAAGCCAAGCTCACCGTGCCCACCGCCGAACGCGTCTGGCACCTACGCTACGCGATGAAAGCGGGCATGGCGGTCGAGCAGATCTACAAGCTGACGAACATCGACCCGTGGTTCCTCGATCAGTTGCAGCAGATTGTGGAGACGGAAGAAGAACTGCGCGCAGCGGCAACTGGCGAGCCCCCGACGCAAGTCGGCGGAGGAACCCGGGGCAACTCCGACGACGTGCCTCACTCCAACGACTGGCGTCGTCGGCTCGCCGACGATTTGTTGTTGAAAGCTAAACGCCACGGCTTCTCCGACCGTCAACTCGCCACGATCTTCGGTCGCAGCGAAGTAGAAATCCGCCGCGACCGCGAGTCGCGCGGCATCAAGCCGGTCTACAAGTCGGTCGATACCTGCGCCGCAGAGTTCGAAGCGCAGACGCCGTACTTCTATTCGACGTACTGGGGGACCGAGGACGAGGTCCCGCCGAAGTCGGCAGGCTTGAGTCCTGAGGCCGCAGGCAGCGCAAGCGAAGCGTCGTCCGTCCTCAAGCCTCAAGCCTCAAGCCTCAAGCCCGCCGGGAAGCGGCGCGTCGTCATCCTCGGCGGCGGGCCCAACCGGATCGGCCAAGGGATCGAGTTCGACTACTGCTGCTGCCACGCCAGCTACGCGTTGCGGGAGCTGGGAATCGAGTCGGTGATGGTCAACTCTAACCCCGAGACGGTCTCCACCGACTACGACACGAGCGACCTCTTGTTCTTCGAGCCGCTCACTGTCGAGGACGTGATGAACGTCTGCGAACGTGTCGAGGCGGACGGCGTGATCGTGCAGTTCGGCGGCCAGACGCCGCTCAACCTCGCCCGCGCGCTGCAGGACGCGGGGCTGCCGATCATCGGCACCGCGGTCGACGCCATCGAGGCGGCCGAGGACCGTGAGAAGTTCTCGGCATTGATCGACCGTCTTGGCCTGCGTCAACCGGCGAGCGGCATCGCCCGCGACCTGGCCCAGGCGCGCCAGATCGCCGAGCGGATCGGCTTCCCCGTGCTGGTGCGGCCGAGCTTTGTGCTGGGCGGCCGGGCGATGGAGATCTGCTACGACAACTCGCAGCTCGACCGCTACGTCGCCGAGGCGTTCATCGCCGCGCAGGGGCAGCCGGTGCTGATCGATTGCTTCCTTGAAGGCGCCACCGAGGTCGACGTGGACGCCATCTGTGACGGCGAGACGGTCATCGTCCCCGGCATCATGGAGCACATCGAAGAGGCCGGCGTCCACTCGGGCGACTCGGCCTGTGCGATCCCGGCGTACAGCCTGCCGATGCCGATGCAGAAGGAAATCCGTGACGCGACCGAGAAGCTCGCCCGTGAGCTTGGCGTCCGCGGCCTGATGAACGTGCAGTTCGCCGTCGTCGATGAAGGAGACCCCGACTCGTCGCCGATGAGCCCGTGGATCACCCCGGTGCTGTACGTCATCGAAGTGAACCCGCGCGCGAGCCGCACGGTGCCGTTCGTCGCGAAGGCGACGGGCATGCCGGTGGCGAAGATCGCCGCGAAGGTGATGGCGGGCGTGTCGCTCAAGGAGCAGGGCGTCACCGAGGACCCCAAGCCGCGGCACGTTTCGATCAAAGAAGCGGTCTTCCCGTTCGTGAAGTTCCGCGGCGTCGATATCGTGCTCGGCCCCGAGATGCGTTCCACCGGCGAGGTGATGGGCATCAGCCCGAGCTTCGCGATGGCGTTCGCGAAGAGCCAG
>JBGSJY010000082.1:0-5339 GCA_041741515.1 Pirellulales bacterium
GTCGCCGTGCCCGGGGAAGTGCTTAGCGGTGGTCAGCAGACCGGCCGCTTCGCAGGCGCGGACATAGGCGGCGACAAGCTCCGCCGCCCGCTGCGGGTCATCGCCGAACGCGCGGGTCGCAATGATCGGGTTGCGCGGGTCGCTGTTCACGTCGGCGACGGGGCCGAACGTGACGTCGATTCCCGCGGCATGCGCTTCGGTCGCCGTGGTGCGGCAGAACTCTTCGATTGCCGCGTCGACATCCGCAAGATCGACGAACGCCCGTTGGTGCGGAAACAGCGTCAGCCCCGCTACCTGCTGGCCAGCGCCACGCTCGATGTCGCTCGCCACCAGCAGCCGATGCCGGCACTGCGATTGCAGACGCACGAGCGTCTCACGAGTCTCGGGCCACGTGCCATTGAACAGCAAGAGCCCGCCGACGGGGCAGTCGCCGAGCAATTGCACTACGCGTCCCTCGTCCTCGTGGACGCGCAGGATCGGCGGCAGGTTCGAGCCGATGCGCACCATCAGCAGCTGGGCGAGACGCTCGCGCAGATCGGTCGGCTTGTCGGTCGGCCCGTCGGTCGGCCCGTCGGTCGGCTTCTCGGTGGAACTCACGGTCATGTGGTGGCGGCTTCTTGAGGTTCTTCGCGGAGCGGGGCGAGCAGCGTAATGATCAGGCTCGGGATCGTCGCCGCCAGGACCCAGAGGAAAAACTTCTCATAGCCGAGCCATTCCTGCAGGGCGCCGGAGTACTTCATGGGGATCATCATGCCCAGGGCCATGAACCCGGTGCAGAGGGCGTAGTGGGCCGTTTGGTGGTCCCCTCTCGACAGCTGCAGCATGTAGAGCATGTAGCCGGCGAACCCAAAGCCATAGCCGAACTGCTCCAGGCCGATGGCGGTCGCGATGGGCCAGATCGATTCGGGCTGCGTGAACGCCAGCCATGCATAGGCGGCGTTGGGGAGGTTGATCGCCAGCGCCATGGGGAAGAACCACCGCCGGAGGCCGTCGCGAGCGACAATGACGCCTCCGACAATCCCGCCGAGTGTCAGCAGCGTCACGCCGATAGTGCCGTCGAGTAGGCCGAGCTGTTCGTTCGACAGCCCCAGCCCTCCCTTGTCTCGCGGATCGAGCAGGAACAGCGGCTTCATCTTCACCAGCTGCGCCTCGCTGAAGCGGTAGATCAACAGGTAAGCGAGCGAGAGGCCGATCCCTGGCTTCTGGAAGAACGTGCTGAACGACCGACCAAACTCGACAAGGACGTCCCGGGCCGTCCGTGACTCCGCCGTCCGTGACCCGCCCTCAAGCTGAGCCGCACGCCGACTCGCGGGGCGGGGCAGGGCAAAGGCGTGGTACAAGGCGAAGACCGCGAACAGAGCGCCGATGCCATAGAACACGGCCGCCCACGCTCCGCTGGTCGAAAACCCCGCGCCCGTGTGCAGGTAGCCCGCCAGCGCGACCAGGGCGCCCGAACCGACGATCATCGAGAGCCGGTAGAACGAACTGCGGATGCCGACGAACCAGGCCTGATCGCGCTCGGGCATGCTCGCCATGTAGAAGCCGTCGGCGGCGATGTCGTGCGTCGCCGAGGCGATCGCCAGCAGCCAAAAGCCGCTCATCGTCAGCATCAAGAAGTTCTCGGTCGGCGCCGCCATCCCGACGGCGAACAACCCGGCGGCGATCACCGCTTGCGTCGCCACGATCCAACGGCGCTGCGTGCTGAGCACGTCCACCAGCGGACTCCAGAGCGGCTTCACCACCCACGGCCACATCAATAGCGCCGTGTAATCGGTGTTCACCGAGTTCGAGACGCCGAGATTCTGGTACATCACCGTCGCCAATGTCATCACGGCGACGTACGGCAGCCCCGAAGCGAAATAGAGCGTGGGGATCCATGTCCACGCCGCGAGGCGGGTCGAGCGGGCGGGCTGATCGCTAGTTTCGTTCAAAACGGTTCACCGCGGAGTACGCGGAGGGCGCGGAGACGGATGGCTAGCCTTGGCGCTCTGGGCGGTGACTTACTTGATGGCGACAACCGTCGGCTCCCCGAGCCGACCGAACTCGTCCACCGCCGAGACGGCGATCGCGTCAGCCGCCACGCCGTCGGCATTGGGGCGGACGCGGATCGTTTCGACCTGGCCGCCGATGACGCCGGTGGACCAATTCTCCCCGCAACGCTTCTGCAGCACCCAACGCGACGGCGCGGCGCCGTCGGACGACAGCTTGAACTGCGACGGTCCCTCGCCATCGATCCGCGTCACACTCGGAGCGGCTGGTCGCGACTCTTCGCTTGCCAGCCAGTCGGAGTCCGCCGGCAAGGCGCCGTCGGCGTAGACGGTCTCTTTCAGCTTGTCATTGATCCCCCCCCAATCCTTCTCCAGCGCCTTCATGCTGAAGTGGATGTGGCCGGCCTCGTCGCCCGACTGCTCACGGGTGACCGTGATTTGGTCGATGATCTCTTGGGCCGCGTACTTCGGCGACTCGCCGCCCAGACGCGACGTGTAGAGGCCCGGCCAGAGATTGCGGTTGTGCAGGTTTTGGGTCGCCCACCAGGCGAGCAGCTTCGTAAAGCTCTGCGGCTTCTGGTCGATCGGCCAGTAGAGCTGCGGCGAGAGATAGTCCACCCAGCCCTCGTTGAACCAGAGCTTGGCGTCGGCGTAGAGCTTCGCGTATTGGTCGAACCCGGCAATGCCCTCGGGATTGCCCGGGCGCCAGATGCCGAAGGGGCTCACGCCGAGTCGCACGTGGGGCTTCAGCTTGTGGATCTCGACGCCCAGCTCGCGGATGAAGCGGTTGACGTTGTCGCGGCGCCAGTCGTCCCGCGTCATCCGCTCGGCCTCGGGGGTCGCGTCGCAGTAGACCTTCCAACTGGCGTCGTCGGGGAAGGGGACCTCGACCTGCTTCTTCTCGCCCGTGCCGTCGTCTAGCGCGTCGCTGATCGGATAGGGGTAGAAGTAGTCGTCGAAGTGGATTGCATCGACGTCGTAACGGCGCACCACGTCGAGGATGACGTCCCGCGAATGCTCCGACGCTTCCTCCGAGCCCGGGTCGAGCCAGCGATAGACCCCGTACTGCGGCGCTAGCTCCGGGCGGCGGACGGCGATGTGCGTCGAGTCGAGCGGGCCTTTGTCCGCCGGGTGGGTCGCCCGGTACGGGTTGAACCAGGCGTGCAGCTCGAGGCCGCGGGCGTGGGCTTGCTCGCAGGCCCAGGTGAGCGGGTCGAAGCCGTCGGCGGGCGCCTGGCCCTGCTTGCCGGTGAGGAACGCACTCCAGGGCTCAAGCTCCGAGGCATAGAGCGCGTCGCACGCCGGCCGGACTTGCAGCACCACGGCGTTGAGCTTCAGCTCGACGCACAGGTCGAGCAGCGCGGCGAGCTCGGCCCTCACTTCCTCGTTCGACAGTCCGGGCTTGCTCGGCCAGTCGATGTTGGCGACGGTCGCGATCCAGACGGCGCGGAACTCACGCGGGACCGGCGGCGGCGTCACGTCGAAGTCGTCTTGCCCCCAGCTACTGGTCGGCGCCAAGAAAGCGGCGGCGAGGAGCAGTGTGCGAATCGTCGGCAGCATTTGGCGAAACGTCATTTGCGCATCATCTCGGGAGTCGCGAGCAGAAACGAACAGCGTAGCTGATCGCCCGCCGAGGCGGGAGAATCTGGCGCAATTGCGTCTCGCCGATGCGCAGCATACGCCCTACGGCCGGTGACCGCCTCTATAGTGAGGATGGCCTAATCTGGCCCGTAGGAACCAGCTCCTCTCGCCGCAAGGCCGGTACGCATGCGTACGCCGATCCGATTTACTGCCGCCCTGACTGCCGCGTGCCTCTTGAATGCCGCGGCGTACGCCTCCGACCCCTTCGGTGAATGGCGAGGGATCTGGATCAATCGGTTCGAGTACAGCCCCAACAGCGTCTCGTCGATCGAGTCGCGGATCGCCAACGCCGCGGCGATGGGCATTACCGACGTGATGTGGCAAGTCCGCGGCCAAGCGGACGCCCTCTACGAGAGCCAGTTCGAGACCCCCGCCCAGAGCTGGAACCAGTCGATCGACCCGCTCCAGGTGGCGATCGACGCCGCCCACGCCAACGGCGTCCGGCTCCACGCCTGGCTCAACACGATGCCCGTCTGGAACGGTTCGACCGAGCCGACCAACCCGAACCACGTCTACTACAACACCGACCCGAGCTTTCGGGTCACGGACATCAATGGGAATCTCGAACCGCTGGGCGGCAGCTATGTGAAGGTCAACCACGTGCTGCCGGAGGTGCAGTCGCACATCAACAGCGTCGTCGCCGACCTGGCGAGCAACTACGACCTCGACGGCATCCACCTTGATTATGTCCGCTGGCTCGGGCCAAGCGCCGGATCGTCAGAGGGATTCAAGCCCGACTGGAACTTCCTGCCGCACGACGCCGACGCCCACGCCCTCTACCTGCAAGAGACCGGCCTCAACGCGGCGGATGGCTCGACGCTCGCCAAACGAGACGCCTATCGAGGTTGGGTACAGGGAAAGATCACGCAGTTGGTGAGCACCGTCGGCGACACCGTTGACGCCATCGAAACCACCTCGGGACGAGAGATCGTTTACTCCGCCGCCGTGTGGAATAACCCGACGACCGCCCGCAACCAGTACCTGCAGGACTATCGCACCTGGCTAGAGCAGGACCTGCTCGACGTGGCGATGCCCATGATCTACCTGAGCGAGTCCAACAACTACCTCATGGAAGGCTTTCTCGACGACATCTTCGCGACGCCGACCAACACGCAGGTCTCCATCGGCTTGGGGACCTACCTGCACACGGCCTCGGGCGGCGGCGTAGATGAAACCATCGCCCAGATGAACCAGGTCTACGACGACAGCCGCGCTAGCAGCCTCAGCTTCTACGGCTACGGCTCGCTACTCGACGGCAGCACGCTGAATACGCATCGGCGTGACGCGGTCATCAGTTGGTACAACGCCCTCGACGCCGTGGCGCCCCCGGTCGGCGGCGTCCCGGCGCCTGGATCGACGGTCATCACCAGCTTCGACGCCCCGGGCGACGAGGGCTACTTCGCCAGTTCGATCACCGCCGGCGGCCAAACAACGATCGACCCGTCGTCGTCGGCCGACCAGACGAACGACACCGCCCACCGCGGCGGCGGGTCGCAGCGGCTCGACATCGACGCCGGCGACGAATGGACCCTGCGACACTTGTCGGGCGGGGCGAGCCCCGCCGGCAATCTCGCCTTTGCGGCGGACGGCTACGTCGGCTTCTGGCTGAAGTCGGAGACGCCCGGCCTCACCGTGCAGATCGCCCTTGACGATCCCTCCACGGCCGATCGCGGCGTACTGAAGCCGGTTATCGCCGACGGCCAGTGGCGG
>JBGSJY010000083.1:0-4754 GCA_041741515.1 Pirellulales bacterium
GCTGCCGACGATCGCCTGCACCAGCGGCGCGAGCTCGGCGCGTAGCCCCGTGAGCACACCGCCGACCGACGCGGCGGTTTCGCCCGGTTCGTAGACGTCGATCAGCGCGTCGTAGGGCGAGGCCTTGTAGCCGAACGCCTCCGCCTTACGCCGCTGCAGCTCGAGCATCTGCTCGAGCCACGGCTGGAAGAGCGAAAAATCGTTGGTGCGGCGGGCCGTGGTCCAGGCGTGGTGGGCCTTGCTGCCGGTGCGGGCGAGCTCCTTAACGAGGTCGCCGGGGAGCTTCGTCTCGCGCTCGTAGCGCCGCGACAGCTCGCGCGTGACGCAGCCGATGTCGCTCTCGGGGTCGCGGGCCTCGGTTGAATCTCGAAGTTCAGCCAGCCACTCGCCCAGCTCGGGCGCCGTGCTGCGGACATGGACGAGGCCGGCCAAATACGCTTGCTGTTCAGCCCGCCAATCGCCGCCTTCGGGCGGCAGGTAAGTCTGCTCGTCCCATTCGACAAGCCCCGCTATCGAAGCCACCAGAGCGGTTTCGCGGGCGTGATCGCGGAGTTTGGCGAAGGTCTCGGCGGCGGACATATCGGCATCTGTCAGTAAGGATCAATCAATTTTCTAGGTGGGAGGCGTCTCCAACGCCGAATTCGCGCACCATGCCGATTCGGAATGGATGCCGTAATCGGCGTCGGAGACGCCTCCCACAGGTTGAACTGCTAGATTAGGACACACGTCAAAACCTCCCTAGCCCCTGGCCCGCGGCCCCTCAGCCCCTCGCCCCACCGTTCCCTCCTCAATGCTCGACGCCCTCGTCATCGCCCCGCATCCCGACGACGCCGAGCTGGGCGCCGCCGGCGTGATCCTCAAGCTGCAGCAAGAGGGCAAGCGCGTCGGCGTGCTCGACCTCACCTCCGGCGAGCCGACGCCGCACGGCTCGCTCAAGACCCGCGCCCGGGAGACGGCCGCCGCCTCGAAGGTGCTGGGCCTGGAGTGGCGCGAAAACCTCGGCCTGCCGAACAGGTCGCTCGAGGCGACGCTCGAGAACCGGGCGAAGCTCGCCGCCGTTTTCCGCCGGGTGCAGCCCAAGTGGCTCTTCGCGCCGTACTGGGAAGACGCCCACCCGGACCACATCGCGGCGACGCGGCTGATCGAAGACGCCCGGTTCTGGTCGAAGCTGACGAAGACGGACGAGCCCGGGCAAATGCCCCTGCCGGGTGAACCCCATCACCCGTCGCGGGTCTATTACTACTACTGCGTCCACCTCAAGCTGGCGCCCCAGCCGGCGTTCATCGTCGACATCAGCGAAGTGTGGGAAAAAAAGATCGAGTCGATCCGCTGCTACGAGAGCCAGTTCCTACCCGGCCGGCCCACTTCGCCACCGACGATCTACGAACGTCTGCGCGACGAAGCGGCCTACTGGGGCAAGTGCATCGGCACGGCTTACGGCGAACCGATCACGACGCGCGAACCGCTCGGGTTGGCGAAACTTGGCGGCTTGGTCTGAGAATGGCGGAATGACCAATGACCAAGCCCCAATGACCAAGGAAGGGGTCAGGAGCCAGGGATCAGGAGTCAGGCAAACGACTGGAGAGGTAGCTCCGCCATTGGTCATTGGGGCTTGCGTCATTGGTCATTTTTGAAGACACCCAGTACCAACCGCGGAAAATTCAGCGGCTTGCGGCCTAGCAAATCAGCCGCCATAATCTGCGATTCCCCCACTGAGCCGGGTTTACCTGGGGATGTGCGGGAGGCGGCGCCGATAGGCGGCGTACGGCGCACCCCTAGCTCAACTGGATAGAGCATCGGACTACGAATCCGAAGGTTGCAGGTTCGAATCCTGCGGGGTGTACTTTTGGGTGAGGCTTGAGGCTTAAGACCTCAGACTTGAGTGAAATTATTGAGCCTCAAGCCTGCGGTCTGCAGCCTCAGGCCTCTCTCCGGCGGCGTAGCTCAGTCGGTTAGAGCAGCGGAATCATAATCCGCGTGTCGGGGGTTCGAGTCCCTCCGCCGCTACTTTCGCACGGCTTGGCATCCGGGCGATTCTTGTCGCAGGAAGCCGCCTTTTTGCGGGATTTATCCTGCTTGTGGTCGGTCGGGGTCACGGCCTGGCTCTCGCGTCCGCTAGTCCGGTTTCGCACAGTTTCGCTCTCACCGCGCTGTAGTATGCGCTGCGCTCCGTGAGCCTTTTGAACCTCTTGCCGATGATCGGCTCGCCCCTCGAAAGTCCTAGGGGAAGAGCCGAAAAGACCCCCGAGCCGTTTGGCCGACTCTTCCTCCTGCCCAGGAAATAGATGGCCGTAAGTGTCCATCGTTAGCGTGATCGAGCTGTGCCGCATCACTTGCTGCACCGTTTTGGGGTGGGCTCCGGTCTGAGCCAGCCACACGCCACAGGTGTGCCGCAGGGAGTGGAAATCGAGCTCTTCTCCGGCGTTGTTCTTCGGTGACAGGAAGTCGCTCTGGTCACGCTCTCCGGGCTGTTCGGACTCTTCTTTCGGGCGTTTGAGCCATTCGGCACGCGCGGCCTCAACGTCGTCCCGGAGCATGCGTGCCACGTTCGACTCGTGAGGAAGAGCGAACAACTTCTTCTCACCAGCAAGCTTGCGGCGTCCGGCGTAGGCCTTCAGCTGTCTCGCCAAGTCTGGATCGAGTAACTGGCGGGCTTCCCGACGATTCTTTGTCGTCCCCGCCTTACACAACACAAACGGGGAGGTCGCTTCCAAGTGGAGGCTGGCCGGTGTAAGCGACCGTATTTCGTTGGCGCGCAACCCCGTCTGGATCGCGAAGCGGTAGAGTAGAAGGCGTTCGTCGGCCTGAAGTCCGTAGAGGCAGCCTGCCCGAAGGAGATAGTCGCGCAACCACTCCCATTCCGCTGGGCTCAAGAAGCGGCGTTGCCGTCGGCGGTCCGCCGAGGGATTCGGCTTCTTGAGGGACGCAAGAAAGTCCGACGAGAGCCGACCGACTTCATAGAGCCACTTCGTAAACGCCTTGATTGCCGTCAGGTGGGCCTGAACGGTCCGATTTGAGGCCCCATCGACCAGCTTGTCCGCGGCGTATCTGCTCACGCCGGCCTCGTCGATAGATCCCAATGTATCGAATCCGGCGTGCTCGATAACCCGACGAATGAAGCCGACCGTGTGGCGGACATGCTTGTCAGTGTTGCCCGCTGCCCTCAATCGCGTCTCAAAGTCAGCAACGGAGTCCGTTATCGGCGACCTAGCGAACAGCTGAATCGTGTCGGCACGTGCGTCGATCACCCCCTCGCGCCGCAACGCCGCGTCAGCCTCGAGCTTATTGCCGATCCGCTGGGCCGTCGCCTTGTCGGTGGTCCGGGCGCTCTTCGTCTTGGTTTTGCCCGTGTGATCAACCCACGACACGTACCAACTACCCTTCGCCTTCGAGCCGCCGCGCTTGTAGACACTCGCCATGTTCTGTTCCTTTTTAAATGGAGCCCGAGCTCTTTAGCCTTAGCCTATAGAAGTTACTATCTGCGTCGACGTTGACGAAACTCGTCATTCCTCGGCTGGCGAGGAGGTTCCGTCGACATCTCCGTCGTGATCCTCCAAGCAGAACACCCTCGCAGGCCGTCCGCCTTTACCAGTAGGCAGGATCACCTCCCACTTACCGAGTCCACGGCCCTTCAGCTCCTCCAGATCACGCTCTGCGGAATCCGCCGTCGGCCACTGCCGCGAATCCCGCTGCATCTCCCGGGCGGTGATCTTTCCGCCCTTCCTCTGGATCCGCTCCACGAGCTCGCGAACTTTCCGCTGGTCATCGGTTTCAGCCAGCAGGGCGTAGACGCGGCGCGTCTCGTGCTTGAACCATTCGATCAGACGGACGGCCCGCCGCATCGCAGTGGCAGTCACGTCCCCTTCCCCGCCATTTTCCACCACATGCAGCACCAGCGCCAGCCGCGCCGTACAGCCTTCGAGTTTCGACCAGGCCGCGCTCAGATCACCTGTCTCTCCCACCTGCTCCTCAGCGTGCTCCGAAAAGAATTTGACAAAGATTCCCTTTGCAGCAGGCGAGAGAGCAAGCACCACCGGCTCAACCTCCGACGGATCGTCCTTGGCCCCCTTCAACGCGTACAGACTTGCGAACATCTTGGCGAGTTCCGCTTCCAGCGCCGGGTCGATTTCATCCTCAGTCCAGGCCTTCGTCCTACGTGGAGGACACGCCAACAACAGCCGTGCCGCTAGCCCGCTCTCGCGGTGCTGAGGCGTCAGCGCTCGCCGCAGAACGCCAGGCTGAATCCCACCGGTTACCGACACCGTCGCCCGCGGGACAACAATCGTCCGGCGGTCTCCCGTCTTGCGGTCAACAACCATCGAACGGGCCCCGTACATCTCCAGCCAACGCGGCGCATCACCACCCGAGGAATTGTTATAGCGGTCGAATCCCCCCAGCCAGCTGGCCAGTTCGTCGCAGGCGACGAGCAAGCCGCGGGGCTGCTGCTGCAGCGTGGTCGCGAGCGCCTCGATGGTGATATCGTCGACCCACGTGCGTTCCATTACCGGCGCGCTCGGCTCGGCCGGAGGGTCGAGCGCCGACGCATTCTTCTTCCACGCTGTCAGCTGCTTTTCGTAGCACAACTTGTCGGCGTCGTACTGAGCGAGGGCGAAATGTGATCGGCAGCCGAAAAGTGCAGCGCCCGACGGGCCCCTGATGGCGCCCGAATTGTGCAGCGCGCAGCTGTGCCGAGTGAGCCGTTAGCAGGAAGCTGAATAGCCGTGGGGCGGGGGCGAAGCCCCCCGCTCGAGGGT
>JBGSJY010000084.1:0-4963 GCA_041741515.1 Pirellulales bacterium
GGCGAGCCGCTCGCGCTCGGCGCCGGTGGGCTGGTCCACGTCGGCGGGCGGCATGACCTCCGCGCGCGTCAGGGCGAGCACCTTCTCTCAGCGCTTGCGGAGCGGCTCTTCCTTCGTGCGATCGCCGGCGGCGCTTTTCCAATCCTCCAGGAGCGTGTCGAGTGCGACGCCCCCCTCTTCGCCGCCGTAGCCGTGGCAGTCGTAGCAGTACTGCGTGAGGATCGGCTCGACTTCGGCTAGCGACACGGGTCCGTCCGCCCGACCCGCCGAGGGCGACAGTGATAGCGCGGCGATCAGGGCGAGGCGCCGAAGCATGCGACGAGGGGGGATGGACCGGTGAGTTTCGGCCCGCGGCCGAAATCTGCTGGTCCTGCAGTGTAGCGAGTGGCGGGCCCTCGCGGCCACCAACGGCACCCACCTGCGGGGGTAGTCGCCGAGAGGGTTAGCTGGGTCACAACCTGTCAAACGAGGTGGTTTTTGACGTCAGTGGGGGAGAGAGGGATTTCGAGAACCACGGGTTGCACCGTTGTCACGGATAAGGTGGAGCCATGCTTGATCGGCGGGAACCGTGTGATCCGTGGTTCTTCTTTGCGGCTCAGAAGCGGGCGGCGTACTTCGGTGGGTTGCTGACCACGTTGGCGGATTTCTGTTCGGCCGCTTCCAAACGTTCGCGGTTCGGCCCCTGCGGGGTCTCGGGCTGCGACTACTCCCAGTCGATGCAATGCCGCGGAAGCTCGGTGATGTCGTGGTAGCCGCACATCTCAACGGCTTCCGCGTGATCTGTCGCAAGGCGCCTGAGTTGCTTGACGCTCACCAGGCGCTGGTCGTTGTCGTCGGCGCGGGAGGCGGCGAGGGCCGAGACGGGGTGGTTGGGATCGGTCAACTCGGCGCGGAGGTAGTAAGCGTCGCCGACGTGGAGGAACCAGCCGTCGCCCTGGTGGATCGCGACGCCGCAGTGGCCGATGGTGTGCCCGGGGAGTGGGAGCAGGAGTACTTCGGCGCTGAGCGGGGTCGGCACACGCCACGCGGGGAGGTCGAACCAATCGATCGTCGCGTCGGCTTCGCCATAAGTTCGCCACTTCGGGCCGTGAGCGAATTGATTGGCGGCGTAACGTCGATGTCCCGACTTGAGGTTCGCTAACTCTCTCGCCGCGGTGTGCACCGTCGCGCCAGGGAAGTCGGCGAGGCCGCCGGCATGGTCGGGGTCGGCGTGGGTGAGGACGATGTGCCGCACCTGCGCAGGATCCATGCCCAGAGACTCGAGGCGTTTCACCGCGGTGTCGTCTTCGTTGAACTGGTAGCCAGCGCCGATCAACTCTTGGCCGAGACGCCCGACGGGATCACGTACATCGTGAATCCCGATGCCCGTATCAACGAGGACGACTTCGTCGCCCTCCTGCAGCGCTAGGCAGTGGCAGACGACGGTGGGGGAATTGGGAACGAGGAGTGTTCCACAGTTGAGATGGTGCAGCATTGGCATGGCGTCTCTCAAGCAAGTCGATCGACGATAAGCTTGCCGATGTTCAGCGACGCGGTCGCCGCGGGGCTGGGGGCGTTGACGACACGGCCGGTTTCTTCGATGAGGAAGTCGTTGTTCGGCGCCTGTGGTTGTAAGCAAGGATCGCAAATGGAAAGCAACTTAGCAGCAATGTTGTCGGCTCCGGAACTGCAGCTGCGATTGTCCAGCGTGCAGAGATCATCGGAACAGCCTTTCCCCATGCGCGCAATCCGATGTCTCCTTCGTCAACACCCACCAGTGCATGCCAAGGGACTGCAGTGGCGCTCCCTCCGACCCAGTAGAGCCGCCTGAAATTGAAACCTCGCGAACGTTGATTTGTATACTCGTCAAGAGATAAGCGACTTTGAGTTCCTAACGGCAGATAGATACCAGCGGAATCGATTTGTATACCGATGACGACTGTTGCTTCATACGGAACTTGAGGGTTGGCTTGAAATTGCCCCGTAAGTGATCGGGGTCCGGTAGCAGTCCACGACCAGTAAAGCACCTCGTCCAATGAGAGCACGCCATCGTTGGACGCCGTGTCGGCAACGGTGATCGTCCCATCGAACGTATAGCCGCTCTGAAGATCGGGATAATTGATGAACCGATAGACTAGCGCCGCGTCTCCCACGTTTGGTAGGCACGCCGCTAACAGCAGAAGCACCGCGAGTCTGACCGGCATGCGAATGATTCCCTGGAGATGCTAAGTAGAAGGTGCGATTCCGCTGCGGTGCATTGCACCCTACATCGAGCGTCTAGCCCAACCGGTCAACGATCAGCTTTCCGATGTTGAGCGACGCGGTCGCCGCGGGGCTGGGGGCGTTGAGGACGTTGACGACACGGCCGGTTTCTTCGATCAGGAAGTCGTCCACCATCGAGCCGTCGGAGAGGACCGCTTGGGCGCGGACGCCCGCCGGGGCGGCGACGAGGTCGTCGGCGCTGATCTCGGGCACCAAGTGCTGCAGTGCCTTTACGAAGGCGCGTTTGCTGACGGAGCGCCACATCTCGCCGGCGCCCATACGCCAGT
Organism: Pirellulales bacterium; assembly: GCA_041741515.1. Taxonomy (GTDB): domain Bacteria; phylum Planctomycetota; class Planctomycetia; order Pirellulales; family Lacipirellulaceae; genus Botrimarina. The sequence goes on from JBGSJY010000084.1 coordinate 2,529, forward strand.
GCCTGGCCGCCATCTTGAGGAAGCCGCCGTAGGTGAGCGACTCGGCGAGGTCGCCGATGTTGAGGCCCATCTTGGTGTAGCCTTCGCGCGCGAGGGCGAGCACCGCGTTGGGACCACATTCGACGCCACCGCCGATCATGCGAGTGAAGTGGACGCCGAGGAACGGGAACGCCGGGTCGGGTGTGGGGTAGATGAGGTTGCGGCAGAGGTGCTCGGCGCGGGGCTTGAGCTCGAAGTACTCGCCGCGGAAGGGGACGATTTTGGCGTCGGGTTTGGCGCCGGAGAGCTTGGCGACGCGATCGCTCTGGAGGCCGGCGCAGGTGACGGCGCGGTCGGCTTTGAAGTCGCCCGCGGTGGTTTGCACGACGACTTCACCGGGCGACTGGCGGATCGACGTGACGCGCGCGCCGGTGACGACGCGTCCGCCGGCTGCGGTGATGAGCTCGGCGAGGCGGTCGCAGACGGCGCCGTAGTTGACGATGCCCGCCTCGGGGACATGGATAGCAGCGACGCCCTTGGCGTGGGGTTCAAGTTCGGCGAGGCGCTCGACGCCGATCCGCTCGCAATTGACGCCGTTGGCTTGGCCGCGTTCGTAGATTTTTTCAAGCGAGGGGAGGTCGCCGTCATCGACCGCCACGATCACCTTGCCGCAGATCTCGTAGGGGATCTGCTGTTCTTGGCAGAAGGCCTCCATGGCCCGCTTGCCTTCGCGGCAGTTGATCGCCTTGAGCGAGCCGGGCTTGTAGTAGATGCCCGAGTGGAGGACGCCCGAGTTGTGGCCGGTCTGGTGCTGGCCGACGGAGGACTCCTTCTCGAGGACCGTGACCTCGGCGCCACCGAAGCGCTGGGTGTAGCGGTAGGCGGTAGCGAGCCCGACGATGCCGCCGCCGACAACGAGGAGGGAGGGGGGGGCGGGCATCAGGAGTCGGTCGTCAGGGGTCAGGGAGGACAGGTCCCCCACCCCCTCTAGGGGGAGGGGCTACGGGAGGGGGCAGCTTAGGTACACGCAACTCCCACGCAATTAAGTGAATCGGTGAATTAAACTTTTCGATGCAGGCGTGGCTGGCACCCGGATTCTGCCCCCTCCCCTAGCCCCTCCCCCGCTAGCGGAGGAGGGGGATAACCGGGCAGCCGCTACGCTGCTGATGGACTTTTCTCGAGCCTCATCCCTCAAGCCTCAGTAGTGATCGCCGCGCTTACGGAGGTGGACCATCGGTGGGGTGTCGGCGCGGACCTGGCCGGCGGTGACCTCGGCGATGACGACGCGGTGATCGCCGGCGTCGGCCGCCGTGGCTATCTGACATTCAATGACGGCGATCGCGTCGGCAAGGCCTGGGGCTCCGCAGGCGGTTCGCGCGATTGCGACGCCCTCGAAGGCCGCCTCGCCGGGCTCGAAGCCGCGGGCGAAGTGCTTGAGGAGGGACTTCTGCCCCTCGCCGACGACATTGAGGACAAAGGGCTCGCCAGCCTCGACCCGCTCGGTGACGTGGCGGCCACGCTTGAGGGCGACGCTCAGCATGGGCGGCTCGAAGGCGGCCTGCTGCACCCAGCTGGCGAGCATGCCGGTGGCGCCGGCGCCACTCGAAGCAGCACCGACGGTGAGTATATAGATGCCGCTCGGCAGGCGGCCGAGGGCATCGACGTGGAGCGGACTTTTGGCGGATTCGCTCACGGAGAGGCGGGGGATAGGGGAACCAGTCTGCTGAACTGAATGACCAACGACCAAGCCCCGATGACCAATGGCAGCGGAGCGGCAGCTCCTCATTGGTCATTGGGGCTTGGTCATTGGGGCTTGCAACATTCGGGCTTGGTGATTGGTCATTCTTCGGTAGTGCGTTTGATCGGGCGGCCCAGTTTGGCTTCGACGCTAGCAACCTTGCTGCGGAGGCGGCCGCTGTGGCCGGGGCGGTAGTCGAGCTTGGCGGAGCAGCTCACGCGGCGGCTCTTCGTCGCCAGGTGCTCGATGCAGCGTTGCATGAGGCCGAGGACGTCGGGCAGCTCTCCTTCGACAATCGTGCCCATCGAGTGGACCTCGTAGGGCAGACCGCTGGTGTCTATCAAGTCGACGCAATCGGCCACGGCGGCGCTGACGCTCTCGCCGGCGTCCATTGGGACGAGGCTCATCTCTAAAAGAACCACCTCGGTAACTGACCTTTGTAGGCGGGGGAGGGTTCGAACCTGGTTCCGATTGAACCGGTTGTACGGATTTTAATGCCGATCGTCGAGAGGCCGCCGCACATAACTCAATACCGCTATAGGGGTTACGTTCCGTCAAGTTTGGTATAGGGGGCGGCCGATCTAATCGTTACCTTCCGCACGACCAGCGGCACGCCTCCGGCGGGCCCGCTTCCCCTGCGCCCGCCATGACCTTTGTCCGCCACCTTGCCGTGCTCGCCGTCGTGGCGGCGTCTGTCGCCTTGGGGCAGCCGCACGCC
>JBGSJY010000085.1:0-8924 GCA_041741515.1 Pirellulales bacterium
CTCAGCATGAGCACCTGAGTGAAGCAGCATCAGAGCGCCGAGGCACACCCAGATCAATACGAAGAGATTTTTCATCGCTGTGTGCCGAGGGCCATTGACGCGTTATCCGGGATTCCCCAGATGGATTAGCCGGGAACCGCTGCCGGCTCGGTTTGGTCCCCATTGTAACCGCTGCGCCACCCCCCCCCCGCGTCTAGCGCGTTGCGATTTCTAGTCATTTTTTGTTCTGTGGTAACCCATGACGTGAATGGCGGTGTCGTCGGATTCTCACAGTTCGAAACCTGGAAGTCTCATTACAGCCTGGTTTTTTCCGAAGGCGTCGCAGCATCGTTGCCTGAGCCAGAATCGGCTTGCTTGCTGCGATTCTCTTTTGCCTTCGCGATCGGGGCGACTCGGCAGCCCTCTTATGGCGGGTACTTTGAATCTGCTGAGAAGTGAAACGCCTCGGGAGGCGCGGAGGACGGAACAACGCCGTGTGACCCGCGGCAATTCCTGTTGCCGATAGACTTTGGTTGCCGGCAGACACGCGCAGACGGCAGAGCTGAGCTGCCCCTGACTGCGGAAATCAACCGGACGGACGGTATGTCTGCTGCGTCCGAGGCCGGGATGACCGAATGAGGGCCCGACACAGGAGGACCCTTCTCCTTGCTCCTAGCTGCTGCTTTGGGCCTGCTGCTGCCTGCTGGCTGCTGCTTGCTTCTGGCTTACTGCTGCTGCCTTCTGCTGACTGCTCGCTGATCGCTACTGGAATTGAAGAGGTTTTCGCAGGGGAGAATGGGGTGTTGATGAGTGAATGGGTCGCTTCGCTTACTGCTGGCCTGCACTGCTGCCTACTGCTCACTGCTGACTTGGTGATGGTCTGCTGCTGCTCACTGCTGCTGGCTCCTTGCTGCTCGCTTCTGGCTACTAGTGCCGTCTGGCTGCTGGGTGTCGCTGCTGATCGCTGCTGAGGCCTTCTGGTGGCTGAGAGAGGCCTTGTTGGCTGCTTGCTCCTGATGACTCTTTGCTGACTGCTGCTGACTGCTGAACTGCTTCCTCCCACTGTTTGCCAGCTTTCTTGCTGCTACTGACTCCTCAAAAACTGCTGCCCGCTGCTGACGAACTCTTCAGGGCTCTACAAGGCTCGAAATCCTCTGGAAACCACGGCTGTTTTGAGCTACCCCCTGATTACTCGGCTGTTTTGCTTTGTTTTTGGGGCTCGGTCATTGGCTCACTCGGTTGAGCTGCTACTGACTACCCGCTTCTCTGATCGCGGCCTGCTTCTCGGCTGCTGATGACGGCTGCTCGCGGCTTCGTTGGCTGCGTCTTGCGAGCGGCTTCGCTGGGATCTGGCTGGGTCGGTTGCTCCGCCTCGCTGAACGCTGTTGAGGCAAGTCGCTTTGGAAACTCAACCTGTTCTCTCGCGTCTACCCACGGCTCGTTACGGGACGATGATGTTGATGCCGCCGCTCTTCTCCTCCTCGTCGGCGCCGAGCCACCAGACGCGGTAGGGGCTCAGGGCGTCGCGCCGGGCTTTGGTTCTCGCGCTCATCGGTTTCAGTGAAGTTCGTTTAAGCCTTGTTCGCTTGAGCGGCTTGCTGGGGTCGCTTCGCAGCGGCGTCTTTCTTCGTAGCGGCTGGCGGCGTTCCATAGGATTTCACTTCTCTTCTCAAGGATTCGTAAGCCGATCGCGCCTTCTCGACCGTGTCCGTCGTCTTGGCTTCCCGCGTCTCCAGGTCGCCGATCCTCGCGCCATGCTTGGACTGCGTGTCCTGGAGGGTGTTGAGCCGCATCCCCACCAAGCCCGAAGTCACCGCCGAGAACTTGCCGGCGATCACCTCCAGGCACTCGGCCAGGACTCGCGCCCGTAACTCGGCGTCGTGGCATCGCTGCATCAACTGCTGGCGTTCGTTGTCTTCCATCCGTGCTGTACTCCGTTGTTCGGCGGTTCGGTCGGAGCGCAGGGCCCCCTACCCCCAGCCCCAAAAGGCTGAAAATAGAAGGCCCCATGACTCCGTCGTCCGCTCGGACGGCCGTCGCTTGGCCACGGCTTGTTTGCTAAACCCTGCCCCACCGCTGGCTCGGTGGGCGTCACTTTGTTCGTGGCGCCGGTTGGTTCCCATGCGGCCCGCGGGTCGGGTCCGGTGTCGCAACTTGTCGTCCCCTCGCAGGATCCACTCGGCGTGCGACACGCCGCTCTCGCCAATCAGGGGCTACCGCTTGTTAATCACCAGGGCTCACCATTCCGCTCGGGCTCTTGCTCGCCGTAATGCCGCTCGGCCGGTCGGGCCTGCTCCAGCGACGGCAGCACCGTGATCTGGAACTGGGGCGCCTTCGCGGGCAGGCTGTCGTAGCCCGCCTTCGGTTCATTCTTGAACAGGCACACCAGCGAGCCCGCTTCGATGGTGATGGTCTCGCGCACATTGCCGCTGTAGTACGGCTTGCCGTCGCGGGTCGGCTTGTCGCTCTTCCAGAGTCCGGTTAGTTGGATGGGCTCACTCACGCTACTGCCTCTACGGTGTTAAGGGTTTTCGCCACGGCTTGTCGTAGCCACGCGGCGCTGATCTTGTTGTTGCGTTGCATCCAGGCGAGGTAGTCTTTGGGAACGTCGCGGACTAGCTGGCCCTTGTATTTGCCATAAGGCATCCGTGCTCCCCGTTCCTTCGGGGCGTCGCTCGCGTGGGTAACTCGGAACGCATCCAGAAACGGGTCAATCGTGACCCGTGAGAACTCGGCTTCGGCGTGTAACTTGGCGAGCCGCGCCCGCTCGATTAGCTCTTCTTCCCGAACGTGCCGCTGGGCCTCGTCCAGCACGTCGTCGATGTCGCGAGCTTCCTCCGCTTCGTTGAGCATCGCCTTGGCCCGCTCTAGCACCTGGACCGACTGCTTGCCGCCAAGCACGTCCACGGGCGTCACCAGCTTGTGCCTGAGACTTACGTCGCGGAGGTCGGTGAACTTCCAACGGGGCTTGCCGCTGGCGGCGATGGCCTCCCGTCGCGTCTCGGGCGTGCTGCCGTCGAAGTCAACGACGCCGTCCAGGGCCCGCGTCCCGCGGCCGAAGATCTGGGTAAAGAGCGGCGTGCTCTTGGTGGGCCTCGCCATGACGATGTGACGCAGCCCCGGAAAGTCGAAGCCGGTCGTCAGGACGCCGACGTTGCAGACGACTTGGACGCCGTGCGGGTCGCGGGTGAAGCTGTGCAGGATGCTCTCGCGGGTCGCGTCCGGGCAGCGAGCCTTGTCGCCGCAGACCCAATCGGCGTTCATCCCGTGGTGCTCCTTCAGCACCTGGGCGGTTTTCATGGCTTGGTCGATCGACGCACAGAAGACGATCGTCTTGCGGTCGTCGCTCTCGGCCGCCGTCGCCGCCGCCACCTCAAAAACCACGTCGTCCCCTTCCATCACCTTGCCCAGCGCCGACTGGACAAAGTCCCCCTTGCTGCTGCGGACGGTGGTGAGGTCGAGGCTCTTGAGTTGCAGGCAGTGCGTCTCCGGGCCGACAAGCCACCCGTTGTCGATGCCTTCGCGGATGCCCATCACGAACGGGGCGGCGCCGTAGACGCCCTCGAGGGACACCCCGTCGTGCCGCCTGGGCGTCGCCGTCAGTCCCAGCGTCAGGCAATCGAAGTGGTCGAGAATCTCGCGGTAATCGGGAGTCGCCGAGTAGTGGGCCTCGTCCACCACGACGAGCCCAACGTCTTGCAGCCGCTGGTACCGCTTCCGCCCGTCCCGCATCGGGCTGACAAGCGACGCCTTGCACGAGACGATGTAGTTGCTGCGGACGCTGCCGACTTCGTTGGACCAATGGCTGGCCTGCTCGATTGCCGGCCGCTCCCCCGTTACTTGCTCAATCTTCGCCGCCGCTTGTCCGACCAGCTCGATCGACGGGGCGATCACCAGGGCCCGGCCCTTGCCGGCTTGCACGGCCATTTGGGCGAGCTTGGCGAAGATGATCGTCTTGCCGAGCCCGGTGGCGAGCGTCAGCAACACGCGCTCATCGCCGCCTTCCCACGCTTTGACCGTCGCCCCGATGGCGTCGAGTTGGTAGTCGCGGAGCTTCACCGTTTGGCCTCCCGGTTGGCCTGCCCGTAGACCAAGAGGCCCGTCTGGAGGCATGTCGGGCAGCCCTTGCCCCGGCACTTGCCGCAGCGGTCGGTTGGCGTCGCAGCCCGGAGCGTTGACCGGATCGCCTTGAGGTCACGCAGCACGCGGCCCGTGAAGGATTCCAGGTGGGGCCGCAGCAGCGGGTCGTTGAACCGCTCGTCAAGCTGCTTGCCGAGCTTGGCGAGCGTGCGGCAGGCGTCTTGCCACCATGGGTCGGCGAGCACCACATCGATCGGGTGGATTGGGTCAGGCTCTTTCATCGACGCCGACGTCGTTGCTGGCGGCGTATCTTTCGCCGCTGGCTTCGGGGCGGTCCGGCGCTTGCCGTCGCTGCCGACGCGGGTCGGCGGGTTGACGTCGCTACCTACAACGGTTGTAAGTTGAGCCCGCACCTGTCTGACGTGCTCTTGGCTGACGCCGACGTGCGCGGCGATGCGGTTGTCAGCCCATTCGGCCTCCAGCCGCAGCATCCGCTCCACGCACTTCCGCTTGTCGGCGTTCGTGCGTTTCAGCCCGTGCGACTTGTTCGCCCCGCAGGCAAAGACGCCCGCCTCATGCTTGCCCCCCTTATGGACGCAGGCCGGCACGCTGGACCTCCCCGCTTCCTTGGCGGACAGAATCCGGTGGACGCCGTCCCCGACGTGGTAGCCGGTCCCGTCGCTGAACAGGTCTACCGGCGGGAACTCGGTTTCACCGCGCCATGCTTCAGCGTACTCCGCAACCGTGTCGCGGTTGGTGTCCGCGCGGCTCTGCGTCTCGTGGTCGATCGTGATTAAGTCAATCGAAATCGGCGCCGCTTTCATCGCCCGTCACTCCGTAAGTCCGTGGGCCAGTTGAATTGTCTGCAGGTGCGTCAGACCGGGCGGACGCCGCTCAGTTGTTCCGACTTGTCTAACAGGGCGTTCACCGCCTTCTCTTGGCTGCCCAGCTCGGCTGCCCGCCTCTCCTCCCCGCCCGGCACTCGCCGGCTTCATAAAGGAGTGGCCGAGGCAGCGCCGCATGGGGCGATCGCGTCGGTAGCGAAGGAAGCCTGTCCTTCGCCTGCATCGCTTCTAACGACTGCGATTCCTAACGAGGTAAGCCAGCAGCTCCGTCCGCTCGTATCCGATTCGGCCGCCGACTCGAGTGGCGAAAATCTCGCCCCTCAGTCGGGCATCGCGGAGCTGATGCGTGGCGATGCCGAGAAGCTTGGCGGCCTCGGCCTCGGGGTACGCGAGACGGTCATCGTCGCCCGTGCAGCTGCCGATGGCGGCTGCCACTTCCTCGACCACGGGGCGGATGAATCGACGCAGTTCGTCGTCGGTCCAGACGAGGTTCATCGTGCCGCCTCCGCCGTCGCGCGACGGTCGAACTGGATGCGGATACCGAAGCGGTCGGCCAACTCATGCTTGGCGGCTCGCTCAAGGTTCTTGTCACCACAGAGCCGGGCGGCTCGGATGATCGCTACTAGGGCGGCTGGACTGTCGGAGCAGTCGGGGGGTGGGGCGTCCATCGGTCTGCGGGGGCTACTGTGAAAGGGCCTCTACCCTTCCGGCCAGCGTCCGGCTACTTGCGACCGGACGGACGGTCGCCTAGACCATTCACCGCATGAAAAACGCCGCCAAACATAGAGTTTGCGGCGTCGAAGATTTCTCGAGATTTCGAGCGATCGTCCGGACCGGACGGCAACCGGACAGCCTCTAGCTCCGGCCGGAACGATCAGTCCGGCTTTGCTCGCGGGCTCGCTGGATTGTCTTCCAAGCGTCGGTCTCGCTGACCGTGCTCTTGCTGCAACCGAGTTCCTCCGCCCACCGCTGCGCTGACCAGTCGAGTGAGTCCTTCGGGTTACGGTGCCACTCCGCAAGCATCCTCTCATTGACCGTGGCGGGCCTGCTGCCTGCAGAGGTCGCCTCAGTGGGAGCCGCTGCGGCCGAACCCTTCAGCAAATCGCGAAATGCATCTGCTAAGTGGCTTAGATCGACCACGTTCTCAACCTTCGTGTTGACGACCACGTCGCCACCCGTAGCGTTCGCCTGTGCAGCCGCCATGCACACAGCGTTCTCGGTGGCGGCCTCGGTCGACTCCGTTTTGCTGCGCTGCACCTGGGGTTCGCGAAGTAAATTAGGCTTGGGCTGCCCAACCTTGCTGTAGTACACGCTCAGCAGCAGACGCAGCGAATCAGACGAATCATGCTCGAGGCTGCGTTGTGCTTGCTTCCCCTTATGGGTTAGCACTCGCCGAACAATCTTCTGCTCGTAGCCACAACCCTCACGAACCTTGCCCCGCCACGTTCGCCAAGACTTGGGAGCGTGTTTAGCAATCAGCTCCACGAGCCACTCTTCGTATAGAAGTCCGGCGCTTGTGACCTCAAAAATCAATCGGTCATCACTGCCGGAAAGACACGCGACGACTTCGGATTCCTCTAGGTAGAGGCCGGCCTGCGTGGTCCGCATGCAAGCCTTCCGCCAACAATCATTCATGGCGTGCCAGTCGACGTCATTCCACTCGCCTGAATCGCTCGCCACCATCTCTAGAGCGGCCTCGACGACTGGATCAACCGCCACCAACGCTGCACTACGGGCATCCATAGCCTTTAGGCTCCTAACAGTTTCAAGAGAGCCCAGCCGCCCCGCCGGCGCCCTGTTAGGACGGCGCACGGCGGGGAGACTGACGCGGGGAGCTAACCCACTGGCTCGATAGGCCCGGCCACCGTCGCGGCTGAGCTGCCCGGATTATACGGCTCCTGCGCCCCTTGGGAAGCAAACCTGCCGCCCGGGCCGGCGCCGATTACACTGCGGCCTTTATCGGGAACTGCCTGCTCAATCCGGCGATGCGGGATGGCGCGCGAACCAGCGGAGATGAACCTTCAAGAGTTTGTCGAGAAGGCGATCTGTCACGTGGTGTGGGCCGTTGCTGGGGCGTCGCGGGCGCTGGCGGAGAATAATGCCACCAAGAGCGCGGAGGTCAACCCGCAGTTGATGGTGGTCTACACTCAGCCGCAATCGAACCAGGTCGCTCACGATCGCAATAACGATACGAGAAAGCTTGTCGATATCGACTCCGATCTCGCTGTCACCACGTCCGGAGCCAGCAGCGCAGAAGGCGGTGGGAATCTTGGCGTTAGCGTCGCCGTGGTGAAGATGGGGGGCAGCGGAAACAAAGCAGTCGAGACTACAACGGGAACCGCCAATCGGGTGCGGTTCTCGGTGCCGATCATGCTGCCGGTCACGACGGCGCCGAGCGATGGGGGGCGACGGTTGGTTGACGTGCTGTAGCGGTATCAGCCCCGCCAGCAACCCGCCATAAACCCGCCACGCTGCCCCGAAAGTCCCCGATTCGGACCGACAGCCACTAACGCAAAACCCCTGCGAATCCCGAAGGAAACGCAGGGGGCGGAAGTCTGGCGTAGGGGTCTCACCAAATTATGAGTTCCCTGCTCTAACCAACTGAGCTACCGGGCCAACGGTAAGAGCCCCACAGTATGCCTGTCGGGGAGGCAGGCTCAAAGGAGTCTCTCTCTCCTTCCCCGGTTCTATCTCGGGGCATGGGCGGCTACTCTGTCCCCGTCGGCTAGGCCGTTGGGCGCTCTGGCCGGTTCGCTCCTCTTGCTGCTCTGAGGGTTCTGGATGGCTCGCCGCAACGCCCGGATCGGGCTGGTGCTGTTCGCGCTGTACGCGAGCTGCTACGCCGCGTTTGTCTTCGTCAGCGCGTTCGCTCCCGACTGGATGGACCTCAAGCCCTTGGCGGGGCTCAACCTGGCTATCCTCAGCGGGTTCGCGTTGATCGCACTGGCGCTGGTGCTCTCGCTCGTCTACGGCGTGATGGCCGACCGAGGACGCGACCCTCACGAAGGGGCGCCGCGATGATCTACGACTTCTCGCCACTGGCGTTTGGTGTCTTCCTCGCCTTCGTGGCCGTGACGCTCGGCATCAGTTTCTACCTGGGGCGCGGCGCCAAGTCCTCGGCCGGTTACTTCGCGGCCCACGGGCAGATCCCCTGGTTCGTGAACGGCGTCGCCTTCGCCGGCGACTACTTGTCGGCAGCGTCGTTCCTCGGCATCTGTGGGATGATCGCCTTCTACGGCTACGACGGGTTCCTCTACTCGATCGGTTACCTGGCCGGCTGGATCGTCGCGTTGTTTGTCGTCGCCGAGCCGATGCGGCGGCTCGGGCGCTACACGTTCGCCGACGCGCTGAACTCTAGCTTTCAGTCGCGCGGCATCCGCATCGTCGCGGGCGTCAGCACGCTGGCGGTGAGCGTCTTCTACTTGATCCCGCAGATGGTCGGCGCCGGCGCGCTGGTGCAGCCGCTGCTGGGGCTGCCGCACTGGCAAGGCGTGGTGCTGGTCGGGATCGTGGTGATCCTGATCGTCGTCACGGCGGGGATGGTCTCGACGACCTGGGTGCAGTTCCTCAAGAGGGCGTTGCTGGTCCTCTTCAGCGCGATCCTCTCAGTTATCGTCCTGGGCCGCGGACTCGTGGCGACCGATGCCGCCGACGCGCGCGAGCCCAATGTCACGACCGGCGCGCTGCGGACCGTCGGGCCTCTCCCCGAGCCGGCCTCCGCCGCAAGCGCCTCGCTCGCGAGCCCCAATGCCACGATCCCCGGGCTCCCCGGAGAAACCGTCCTTCCGCCCGAAGGGGGCTGGGTTGGCCAGCCGTTCCTGCTCACCCGCAACGACGCGACGGGGCGGCTGTCGGTCTGGAAGCCCCGCACCAGCGCCGACGGCAAACACTATCTCGACGAGGGCCAGATCGTCACCACCACGCCCGCGGGCAAAACGCTCGTCGCCGGTCTGCCGAAGGGCCGCGGCGCGGGCGAAGCCGAGCTGCGTCCCGTGGGCACGATCGCCAGCCTGCCCGGCG
>JBGSJY010000086.1:0-1516 GCA_041741515.1 Pirellulales bacterium
CGGAGGCTGTACTCGAGGTCGGTCATCAGGCCCACGACGTGCATCACGCGCACCCGCGGCAAGGCGCTCGGCTCGTTCGTCGCGCCGCCCGAGCGGACGAAGTTGTGCCGGACCATGCCCTGCGACCAAGCGACGAGCTCGAAGTCGCCGCTGCCGGCCGGGTGGCCGCCGACGTCGACAAGCTGCTCGTCGGGCGTGGTGTGACAGTCGAGGCACTGCCGCGCGATCAGGTAGAGGTTCGACGGGTTGTTCATGCCGGCCGAGATGCTGGCGAGGCGTCGTTGTTGCCGAGCGGTGGGTGACTCGGTCTCACGCGTTACTCCAGGGCCATACTCGGCGTGAAGTTGCACCCAGTCCGCTGCCGGGCCGTGGCAGGACTCGCAAGAGACGCCCGAGTCGATCCGCACGCGGCCGCGCTCTTCGCGCTCGGTGTAATGGCAGCGGACGCAAGTCTCGTTGCGTTTAACACTCCTCAGTCCGAGCCGGTCGGCGATCGCTTGCGCTTCGGGCTTGCGGTGCAGCCTGTCGATCGTCTGCGCATGGGGTGTCCTCAGCCACTGATCGACTTCGGCGGCATGGCACTTCTTGCAGCCGTCCGAGCCGATGACCTTGGCCGGGTCGAAAGGTTGCTCTAGCGGTGGCTGCGCGGGCGCCGCCACGGCCAGCGCCAGCGCGGCCGCCAAGGTCAAAGAGCGTTTTTGATTGGAATCGATCACGGGGTCCCTCCCACCTGCGCCACTACAGCGCCGGCGTCGAGCACGACGGGGCCTTCGGGCAGGCTGATGCAGGCGAGGCACTCTCCCGGCGCGAGCACGACGCCCGGCTTGCGCAGCGCGTTGACTTTGCCATCGATGACGCGGACCCGGCAAGCGCCGCAGTTGCCAGCGCGGCAGCCGGCGCCGATTTGTACGCCGGCGGCTTCGGCCATCTCTAAGAGCGTATGACTGGCGCCGTCCCAGACGAGCGGCTTCGCGCCGGGCGTGAAGCGCACGGGGCTGCCGATCGCCTTCTCGAGCAGCGAGGCGCCGGACTTCGTCGTCACGCTCGCTGGACCGAACGCTTCGAAGTGGAGGTTGTCTTCGGGGACGCCCCAGTCGAGCAGTTCGGGGACGAGCATCTGCATCATCCGCGGCGGGCCGCAGAGATAGAAGTCGAAGTTGCTCGATGGCAGCTCGCGCCGCAACAGCTCGAGCGACACATGGCCGCGCCAGTGGTAGTGGACGCCGTGACGGTCGAACTCGGCGGGTTGCGAGTAGGCGTAGTACGGCCGCACCAGCGGGCTGGCCTGGGCGATGGCGTTGACCTCATCCGCGAACAAGTGCGAAGCGCCGTCTCGGAAGCCGAAGAACCCGTAGGTGGGCGTCTTCAGCCGCGCATGGTGAACCGCTTGGAGCATCGACAGCAGCGGTGTTACGCCGACGCCGGCGCCGATGAGCACGGCGGGACGCGGCTCGCCGGGGTTGTAGAAGAACGCGCCCTTGGGCGCCTCGCACTCGATCGTCAGGCCGACGCGCGC
>JBGSJY010000087.1:0-10788 GCA_041741515.1 Pirellulales bacterium
CCCCCAACCCCTCCCCACAAGGGGGAGGGGAGTTCATGACGCTCACGCGCCGATGGTTCAATCACCAAGCCAACATCAGACGGCTAGCCCTTGCATAATCCTGGTCAGCGACCGGCTTGCCTTCAGCTTCCTGACGCCTGATTACTGGCTCCTGACGATCGACGCTAACTTGCGGCAAGGCCGCGATCCACCGACGCCTGCTCGCGCGCGTAGACCGCTAGCACCGCTTCGAACGTCTGCGGCTCGATTTTCCAGGCCGGGTCGCTGTCGGCGTGTTGATTGCAGTGCGTCGAGATCAGCCGGTAGAGGAACTTGAACAGGTGGCGCGGGGTCCGCAGCGAGCGGAGGGCCTCGCCGAGACGCGAATCGCTCACGGCGGGGTCGATCAGGTCGCGGAGGGTGGGCGACGGGTCTTGGTCCGAGCAGCCGGAGAGACGGGCGTTCGCCAGGTCCGACAGGGCCTGGGCCGTCCAGTCGAGCGACGGGATCACGTTCTGCTTGTCGAGCCGGGCCCGCTGGTGGAAGTCGCGGTCCTCGCGATTCAGGTAGTCGAGCACTTCGGCCGGGAGCAGCAGCTTGAACCCGAGCCCCGGCTGGCGGAGGAACTTGTTATCGAGCATCGACCAGACGAAGTCGCGCATCGCCTCGACGCGGCCGCCCAAGAGGTGCGGCTCGTCGACCCGGTCCACCAGCACCATCACGCCGCCGTAGCCGAGCGAGCGGAGCACACCCTGAAGCTTGCCAAGCAGTTCGTAGCGGTCGTCGGTGCGGCGTTTGTCGGGCAGCGGCTGGTTCTCGAGGTCCTCGGTGCGGACCCGCATCAAGAGGCCGGCGAGCGTGCCGCGGTCGCGCCGCAGCACGCGGACGTTGCTGGCGATCTTCCACGCTCGGCGGTGGCGGCTGAACCACTTGACCGCCCATGGCGCCCAGGCCGCGGCGAGCGCTACGTAGGTCCACGGCCAAGCCAGCCACGACTTGATATGGTACCAGTCCCAGTAGTGCATCATCACGATCGCGCTGAGGATGGCCACGGTGATGGCGACGCCGATCCAGAACCAGCCCGACGCCCGCCACGTCGCATAACCCACGACGCCGGCCAGCCGCTTCCAGCGCTGGCTCTGCGGCTCGGCGGTCGAGTCGTCGTAGCAAGCGGCCAGCAGCATTAGGTCACGCCGCTGCGCGGCGTCGAGGTTCTTGAGGCTGCGGCGGTCGAGTTTGGTTTTGTCGAGCAGGCGGTCGACGAGGTCGGTCGTGGCGATCGACAGCACTCCGTCCATGTGATCCCAGAGCTTCCACTCTTCGAGCACGCGCTGCGCGTCACGACCCTTCCGCGCCGGCAGACGGTCGGCGAAACGGTCGAGCAACGGATTGAAGTCGTCGTACTCGATGACCCAGACGCGGTCCTCGGGCTTGGCGGTCTCGTTGTGACGCGTCACCGCTTCGACAATCTGCAGACGCATCGCCGTCTTGCCTGCGCCCTTCTCGCCGAAGACGAGCGACGTGGCCGGGTCGTTGGGGCTGCCGTAAACCTTGTCCCAAGCAGGGTGGCGCACCTCGCGGCAACGTGACTTGAAGACTTGGTCGGTTTGCGCGTCTTCCTCCGCAAATGGGTTGCGGGTGACGCCGTAGTGGTTGAAGAAGTCGTCGGTACGCATAGCGGAGGGCGAGAATCGGTGCGGGACGCGATGCTATTTTGCAACCAAGGGTACGTTACGGAGAGCGCCAGGTGGGAACCCCCTCCCCAAACCCGTCCTAGCCGGGGGCGGTAGCCCACGGAGAATCCCACGAACCGCGCCGTGGGCTGCCGCCAACGGCTGAGACGCAAATGCAGGGTAGGTCTGCCATTTGCGGTATAATCGGGGCATGTCGCACGAGCTGCCCCCGCTGCCGCCTCTCAAGACGGACCCGAAGTACGGCTACTTCCCCTGGTGGCCGGAGGACGGGGACAGTTGGGTCCATCCCGAGGACGTGGCGACCGCCCGGTCGATGATCCCCAGCCCGCGGATCTGGCGCCGCGACGGCGAGCGGGGCGACTACATCGTCCTGCACTACGGCGACACGGCGATCCGCGTGAAGCGATCCCTGTGGCGCGACGCGCCGTACGAGGGAATCGACCTCGGCGACTGGGTCGAGGTCCGCCCCCGGGGGATGACGATCGAGCCGCACACCGGGCAGGTGCGCGAGGTCCACTGGGACGAGCACGCGGGCGTGGTGCGTTACTGGCTCCGCCTCGCCGACGGCACGCCGCTGGAGCGGAGCTTCGAGGCCCACGACTTTAAGCCGGTGGAGCCGCCCGTCGTCCGCGAAGAAGTCCGCCGCGAACCGCCGTCGGACGACGGCGATCCCCTGGGTATACTGGAGCCATGAGCACCCTCACCGTCGCTGATATTTTGCAAGCCGCCCTCAAGCTACCGGCGACCGAAAGGCTGCGCATCAGCTTGGAGCTTTCTGACAGCGTTTCGCCCGATCACGTTTGGAGCGAAGAAGACCCGAATTTAGCAGGTGAACTCAATCGCCGATCCGCCGCTTATCAATCCGGCGAAATGACCTTCTTCAACCTGGGACGAGGTCAATGCTCGTCTGATCGAGCAACTGAAACAAGCGAGGACTCCGCATTGACCCTGAGAATAACCGAGGCGGCAGAGGCCGATATCTCAGGGGCAATGGACTGGTACGCTCGCCAACGAGAGGGCTTGGGCGACGAGTTTCGGATCGCCATCCAGGATGCGATTGCGATGATCGGCGCCAACCCTTCGCTCGACGGACAGTAGGAAGGGGGCGGCACGGTAGAAGAGTATCGTCGGGCAATCCTAAAGCGATTCCCTTACGTGATCCTCTTTCGAATCCTGCCGAGTGAGATCGCAATAGAAGCAGTCATTCACGGGTCTCGCGAACCGGGGTTCTGGGAACGCCGCTAACTCCCCACCGGCGCGCGGTCCTCGAGGCCCAGCCGCTTCATCTTCTTGTAGAGCGTCGTGCGGTTGATGCCGAGTTGGTCGGCGGTCTCGTTGCGGTTCCATTGGTTCAGCTCGAGCACCTCGAGGATGATGGCCCGCTCGGGGCCTTCGAGGGCTTCCTTGAGCGTCTGACCCGCGTAGCTCGCCGCGCCGCCCAGCACAATTCCCGGCAGCCGCATCTCCGGCGGCAGGTCGTGCAGCGTGATCGTGTTCGACCGGCTTAGCAGCACGCATCGTTCGACGACGTTCTGCAACTCGCGGACGTTGCCAGGCCAGTTGTAGCGTTGCATCGCGGCCATCGCGTCGTCGCTGAAGCCGGTGACGTTTGGCCGGTTGGCGTCCTCGCGGACCTCTTCGAGGAACTTCTGGGCGAGCAGCGGGATGTCGCTCGTCCGGCCCCGCAGCGCGGGCAGCTCGAGGTTGATGACATTGATGCGGTAGTAGAGGTCCTGTCGGAACTTGCCCTCGGCGACGTTCTTCGCCAGGTCCTCGTTCGTAGCGAGCACAACCCGAACATCGACGTTGTGCGTCTGGCTGCCGCCGACAGGCTCGAAGGCCAGCTCTTGCAGCACGCGGAGCAGCTTGACCTGCATCGCGGGGGTGGCGGTGCCTATCTCGTCGAGGAAGATCGTGCCGCCGTCCGCCTGGAGGAATTTGCCGACCTTGTTACTCACCGCGCCGGTGAAGGCGCCGGCGACGTGGCCGAACAGCTCGCTCTCCAGCAGGTTCTCGGGCAACGCTCCGCAGGCCACCTCGACAAAGGGCCCGGTGCGGCGATCGCTGCGGGTGTGGATCGCGCGGGCGATCAGGCTCTTGCCCGTGCCGCTCTCGCCGGTGACCAGCACCGTGGCGCGGGTGTCGGCGACGCTCTCGATGATGTCGAAGACCCGCATCATCCGCATGTCGGCGCCGATGATGTGCCCCATGCCGTGCTTGCGGTCGAGCTTCTGCCGTAGCTCGGTGTTCTCGGCGAGGACCTTGCGCTGCCCGAGGGCGCGTTCGATCGCCATCAGCAGCTCGTCGTCGATGAGCGGCTTCGTCAAATAGTCGAAGGCGCCGGCGCGGATGGCGTCGATCGCCGAATCGGCCGTGCCGTATCCCGTCAGGAGGATGACCTGCATGCCGGGGCGGCGGCGCAGCGCCTGCTCGAGCACGTCAAAGCCGTCGCCGTCCTGCAAACGGATGTCGCAAAGCAAGAGGTCGTAACTCTTCGCAGTGAAGCGCTCGATGGCTTCGCCTTGACCGGTCGCGGTATCAACGGCGTAGCCCTGATCGCGGAGCCAGTCTGCCATGGACTCCAGCACTTGCCGGTCGTCATCGACCAGTAGGAGCGAATCGGGAACGGGCG
Source organism: Pirellulales bacterium (assembly GCA_041741515.1). Taxonomy (GTDB): domain Bacteria; phylum Planctomycetota; class Planctomycetia; order Pirellulales; family Lacipirellulaceae; genus Botrimarina. The sequence continues at coordinate 4,306 of JBGSJY010000087.1, forward strand.
TGTTTCGGCCGGCGGACATGGGCGGGGGGGCCTGAGGTTTGGCACGGGAGTTGGTGTCGCCAAAAACCTACGTCACCCCCCGGGTGAGTCAAAAAAGGCAACACCCCGAGACCGATTGTTCGGGATGCACCGCGGAACGACCGGCCGAGACCTGTTATCGTGGAGGGCACGCATCAGCGTCCCGCCGACCCGGCTTGGCGCCGGCGCGGCTTTTCTCGGGACCGGGTTCGGGGGGCGAGGGATATGCGGGTTATTGTGCTTTTGGCGGTGGCGCTAGGGGCTTCGGGGGTGGGCGCTGAGGAGTTCTTGTTGTCGAACTTCAACAACCGCAACTTCGACTACACGTATGGCGGCTTCGTCTCGAGCGCCGGCCCGACCGCGACACGGCTCTACGACCCCGACAACGGTTGGGGGGGCGCCGGCATGAGCGTTTCACTCGACCTCTCTTCGCTGGCCAGCGCCCGGCTGGTCGCCGACTTCACGGTGAACCCCGCCCACGGCGCCGACTTCTTCCAGGTCCAACTCAACGACGCCGATGGCTTGTCGGGGCGCTGGGTGTTCAACACCGCGGCGCTCACGCCCGGGGCGCCCCATTCGCTCTCCTCGGCGCGGACGCTCGCGGCGCCGAACTCGGTGTACGACTCGATCAGCGGAGGGTTCGTCGATAACCTGCCCGACCTCTCGCGGATTACGAGCTGGTCCATCGAAGGGCAATGGGACTCGCCCGCGCTGTTCGACTTGAACCTCGATAACCTGCTCATCAGCACCACGGCGCAGCCGCCCGCGCCTTACCCCGGCTACGAAGCCGACGCCCCCTGGCGCGCCGAGGCGGCCCAGCGGATCGACGCGATCCGCAAGGCGGACCTCGCTGTGCACGTCGTTGACGCCTTGGGCAATCCCGTCCCGGGGGCGATGGTCCACGTTCAGCAGACCCAGCACGAGTTCGGTTTCGGATCGGCGGTGACGGCCAATCGTCTCCGCGACAACAACCCGCAATACGCGACTTACAAGGCGAAGGTCGCCGAGTTGTTCAACATCGCGACGATCGAGAACAACCTGAAATGGCCGGCCTGGGAGGGGGAGTGGGGTTCGAACTTCACCCAGCAAGGCGCCGACGCCGCGCTCGACTGGCTGGTTGATCACGACATCGTCGCACGGGGCCACGTGATGGTCTGGCCCGGCGCCAGCAACTTGCCGGCCGACTTGAGGGCGCTGTTGGAAGGGGGAGGTACCTACACCCCTGCGCAGCAGCAAATAATCCGCGACCGCATCGCCGGCCGCATCGCTGAAGTTGGCGCGTTCGGCGAAGGCCGGATCAGCGCCTGGGATGTCGTCAACGAGCCCCGCGCCAACCACGACGTCATGGACGCCCTCCCCGAAGGGGACGACGCGATGATCGACTGGTTCCATCAAGCCGCGGCCGCAGCGCCATCTGCCAAGCTTTTTCTCAACGAGTACAACATCCTCGCCTCGGGCGGGGCGACCGACTCCGCCAGCCAGAACCTGCTCGAAAGTCAGCTAGAGGCCCTACTCGCCGGCGGCGCCCCGGTAGGCGGCGTCGGCCTGCAGGGGCATTTCGGCGACGACTCGCTGACCGGGCCCGAGCAGCTCTGGCAGATCCTCGACCGCTACGATGCGCTGGGGCTCGATATCCAGGTCACCGAGTTCGACTACACGACCACCAACGAAGAACTGCAAGCGGCGTACCTGCGCGACTTCTACACCGCGATGTTCGCCCACGAAGGGGTGAGCGACGTCCTCATGTGGGGCTTCTGGGAGGACGCCCTCTGGAGCCCCGAGGCGGCGCTCTTCCGCAGCGACTGGTCCGCCAAAGCGGCGGGCGAGGCGTACATGGACCTCGTCTTCAACCAGTGGTGGACCGACGAAAGGGCGTCGTCCGACAGCGGCGCCGAGGCGACCGTCCGCGCCTTCAAGGGGCGCCACGACGTCAGCGCCGCCTTCGGGGGATCGACGACCACCGCCCAGACGTTGCTCAGCGACGGAGGCGCCACGCTCACGCTCACGCTCGACTTCTTGCTCGGCGACTACAACCGCGACGGCGTCGTCGATGCGGCCGACTTCACCCTCTGGCGGGATTCGGAGGGTCAGGAGGTAGCGGCGGCGGGGCTGGGGGCCGACGGCGATGGCGACGGCGTCATCGGGCCGGGGGACTATGCTGTTTGGGAGTCTTACTATGGGACGCGGCTTCCGGCATCGACGGCCTTGCCCGAGCCGACCTCTTTGGTATTGGCGATAGCAATCGGGGGTTTGGCGTTCGCCGCTCAAAACCGGGCAAAAAGGTCCGGAATGTCGTTATCGTTGCAGTGACGCCGTTTTTGGGGCGCCGCCACTTCCAATCGGTTCGCTCTGAAGTAGCATGCGCTCGTCACGCCATGCGTGACGCCGCACCGGCGTCCAAGTCGGCGGCAGCCCCTCTTCTCTGGTGATCAGCTAATGATTGCAACCCTCTTGCGCGCCCATGTGTGGGGCGTGCTGACCCTGGCGGTATCTCTGGGGGTCGCCACACCGACCCTAGCGCGGCTCGGCAGCTTTGTCCCTGCGGACGGTTACGCGGTGCAATCGGGCGATATCCGCGGCGACGTTAGTTACTACAATTCCGGCGCCTATGGCGCCAACGCGGGGGGCGGCGTGGGTCCCACGACGATCACGGCCGACTCCGGGCTATGGCAGGTGATCGGCCCGGCGGGTGGGTACTTTGCTAACCCCGTCGATCGAGCGGCATTCGTCGCGCAAGGCGTCCCGTACTCGGCGGGCTTCGCCAACGCGATTGGCGCCTACGCCGTCGGCGGGCACTTCGGCGGCCGGACCGACAACTACAACCTCGCCCTGCGGAATGACACGCCGCTGGGCACGGGGCCGATGGTCCACGAGTACTCGCTCGACCAGTACGACATGGGCGTCGCGCCGGCGAGTATCACCTCGGGGCCACTCTCGATGGGCTTCTACTTCTGCCCGAACCCCGGCGATACCCTGAACCCCAACCCCGACGGAACTGCGGGCCAGAAGTTCACGCTCTCTCTCGTCGACAGCGTTGGCAACATCGGACTGCAGTGGGGTTATCTGCGTGACAATTCGGTCGTCTGGCGCGACAGCCCCTCCAACCCTTGGAACTCGACGTCGTTCGTCGCCGACCAGACCAACTGGGACGGGCTCAAGATCGATATCGACCTGACCGCCGACACCTTCGGCATCGACTACTACGACGTCTCCGCCAACACCTGGACGAACCTCGTCCCCGCCGGCACGGCGATGGGCCAGTCGATGGGCGACTTCACCGTGCTGCGTTGGCAGCTTGAAGACGGCCTCAACGCGGGCCCGCTGCTGGGCAAGAACTTCTTCGACGATTTCAGCTTCACGGTCGTCCCCGAGCCAACCACGGCGTTGCTGGCGGCGTTGGCTTTGATCGGCGTGAGAATCCGGCGCTGAGTCGTAGTTTCGCAACGCCCGAGGCGAGCGTCATCACTCAATCGTGGTTCGCTTGAGGGGATGACGCTGGCCTCGGGCTTCTTTCTTGCAGAAAGCTCGCTCAGCCCGCCCGCGGGTGCGCCTTCTCGTACGCCTCGCGGAGCTTCGTGTTGCTGACGTGCGTGTAGACTTGCGTCGTCACCAGACTCGAGTGACCGAGCAACTCTTGCACGCTGCGGATATCGGCGCCGCGGTCGAGAAGATGCGTCGCGAAGCTATGCCGCAGCGTGTGCGGCGAGGTCTTCGGGTCGAGCCCCGCCACCGCCAAGTGCTTCTCGAGCATCCGCGCGACGCTGCGTGTCGTCAGCCGACGGCCGAACTTGTTGGTGAAGACGGGGGCCTCATCCCCGTTCGCCTCGTTCGGCGCGAGCTTGCGATCGGCGAGCCAAGCCTGGAGGGCGCGCGTCGCGTACGAGCCGAGCGGCGAGAGCCGTTCCTTGCGGCCCTTACCGCGGACGTGGAGCAGGCCTTGGGCGAGATCGACGTCCCCGTCGTTGAGGCCCACCAGCTCGCTGACACGCAGCCCGGCCGAATAGAGCGTCTCGAGGATCGCCCGGTCGCGGCGCCCCGCCGTCGCGTTGGCGGGTGGCGTCGCCAAGAGCCGCGTAATCTCATCGCCCGACAGAAAGTGGGGCAGCTTACGCGCCTTCCTTGGATTCTGTAGCGCGTCGGCGGGGCTCGTCTGCACCCAGCCCTCGGCGCGGGCGAACTTGAAGAACGACCGCACCGAAGACATCCGCCGCGCGATCGAGCTCTTCGCGTACCCCGCTTCGCCGAGGGCGGCCACGTAGCCACGCAGGTCGGCCACCGTGACGCCGTCGGGGTCGGGCGTACGCCCTTGGTCGTCGGCAAGGTACTCCGCCAAGGCCGCGAGGTCCTCACGGTAAGCCTTCACCGTGTGCTCGGACGCCCCGCGCTCGCGCTGGAGCCGTCGCAGGAACTGTCCGAGATGGCGTTGCATGGCGAGAAGCTGAGGCTTGAGGGGTGAGACCCGAGGGCTGTTCTTGCTGAACCGCGCTTGCTGACTTGATTCGCCAGCGCAACCCTCACGCCTCAAGCCTCAGGCCTCACAGCTCGCTCTTCGGCAACGCCGCGCGGCGGGCGATGCGATCGGTGATAGCGGCGTGCTTCTTCGACTCGTTTCGGATCCGGCGGCTGAGGACCGCGGCGTCGTACCAGGTGAAGCTCAACTCTGGGTTCGAAGCCTGACGGCCCAAGGCGCGGAGGGCCTCGGCCTGCTGCGAGTCGGTGTAGAGGAACAGATAGCGTTCCTCGCCCTTGACGAGGGCCAGAACATTGACGTCATCATTCACGGCGGGTCGCCTCCGTGCGGCGCGTGCGGGGGAACGCGGGGGGGTGGGAGCAGCGAGGGTCGCGGTGCGGCGGTCGAGGCCCACATCCGTTGGGCCGCCGCTCGGCGCCGCTGTCGTTGCGAGCCTGAAATCGCAACAACAACTCTCACTGCCGTTGGGGGTCTATCGGCCGTCCGACCAACGCCGCACCACTCGCGTTTCATCGCCGCCACCGCGCGCCGAGAGCATTTCCACCAGGTGCTGGTGGCAGCAGAAGCGGATGAAGTCGTCGCTGCGCGTGAGATAGGACTGCCAGCCCCCAAAGCGCGCGTCGTCCCGGAAATCGACATAACTGGCAAGCGCGGTAGTGAACTCGGGGTCATTGCCCCGGAAGACCCGCGTGTGCGTCATAACCGGCCCCGAGTTGGGCTTCGCGACGGGGCGGACCGCTGACGGTCCCGGCGGCGTGAAGCCGCGCGCGTCAGGCCAATCGGGTGGCGTCATGACGAACAAATCACTAGCGCCGGCGGCGCCGCTCGCAACGGCAGTCGCGGTTGTGCCGCTCGCTGGCGCCTCATACGACGCGGTCTGCAGAGGCTGGCCGCCGCGAGCGACCGCTGCTTCTTCGCCGCCGGGAAAGGGCAACGGCTCGGCCTCCTCGGCGTCGCCAGGCTCCTCGAACGGGTCCATCGGCGGGATCGAGCCGGGGTCTATCGGCTTGATGATAGGGACGGACGGCGCCGCTTCGCTTGCTGTCACGACCGTCGGCGATTGCGTGTCGAGCTGCGCCCGCGCCAGCGCCATCTCGGCCTCAAACACCAGACGATCGGGGATGAATTCTTCTTGAGCCGTTCCCCACGGCAGCCCATAGCCGGCGGGGATCTCGTGGAAGCCGGCGTTCGCCGCGTACCACTCGACGCGCACGCCGCACCGTGGCGGGTAGTAGGGCGAGTAGTCGGTCACTGTGCCAATGACGATCGCGTCAACGCCGAGCTTCTCCGCCAGCCAGCGGGCTTGATTGACGGCGTTTTCGGGCGGGTCGAACGTGACGCCCTGCTGGCGCATCGTCGCCTCGACGACCGCCACGGGCACTACCTCGAAGCCGGGAATCCCCTGCAGCTCGGCGAAGTAGGCCTCGGCGAATTGCCGCCCATCGACGGTGGGCTCGCCGCTCTGATTGAAGAACGGCACGACCGCCACGCGGCTGAGCTGCGGGAACGGGTTGTGCACGACCGGCTGGTGCGAGATTTCAGGCAGCACCAGCGAGCACCCGCTCGCCACGAGGACGAGCGGCGCGAGGGCCAGCAGCAGGTTTCGGGGGCCGCGGTTCATGCGAATAGCGCGTCGCAACGCCAGCAGGCCCCCCTGCTAGCACGTAGCGCAAGTGCGCCTACCTCGTGGGCATCGGCACAACCGGCGCCGTCGCTTTAATCGGAATCACAGAAAGTCTCGCGCAGAGTCGCGGAGACGCAGAAGGAGGCGGCGAGCCTGCCACGCGAGTGGTCGGAGGACTCACGCAAAGTCGCGAAGGCGCGAAGGAACTGGCGAGCCGGGAGCGTCAGCAACCGGAGTGCGCCGGGTACCCGCTTCCCTCCGGTCGCTGACCCGGATTATGCAAGGGCTAGCAGCGGGTAGTCGGCTGGTCCCATCCAAGAAGCGTTAACGCCTTGTGTCCCCCTCCCACTTGTGGGGAGGCCAACTTCCT
>JBGSJY010000088.1:0-13969 GCA_041741515.1 Pirellulales bacterium
TCGAATCGCCCCAGCGCTCGGCGAGCGCCTCGCGCACCGCTGCCTCTCCGAGGACCTCGTGGGCGTGCCGGTCGGCGTCGAGCAGCACGGCGCCGCGCTCGGCCAGCAGCTTGCCGACGAACGACTTACCGCTGGCGATACCGCCGGTGAGGCCGAGGATGATCATGCGGTGGTTTCTGGGTTCAGTGAAGGCAACCACAAAAGCACGAAGGACACGAAGGAGAATTCGCCCGCGAATGACGCGAATTATCGCGAATCGTCTTCTCATCATTCGCGATTATTCGCGTCATTCGCGGGCTCTTACTTTCTCCAAATTCCTTCGTGCTCTTCGTGCCTTCGTGATTCATCCTAAAGCCGCTAACACTCCGCCCAGTTGTCCGCCACGCCGATGTCGACCGCCAGCGGCGTGCGGAGGTTGGCGACACCCTGCATCTCTTCGGTGATCAGGGCGGTGAGCTTTTCGACCTCGTCCTCCGGAGCGTCAAATACCAGTTCGTCGTGGATCTGAAGAATCAGTTTGGTCCGCAGCCCCTCGGCCTTAAGCCGGCGGCTGACGGCGAGCATCGCTAGTTTGATCAGATCGGCCGCGGTCCCTTGGATGACCGTGTTGACCGCGGTGCGCTCGGGGAGGTTCATCTGGATCGGCTGCGGGCGGTCGTCGAACAGCGAGCCTTTGGGGATCGAGGGTTTGCGGACCCCAGCGATCGCCCGGCGGCGGCCGAGCAGCGTCTCCACGTAACCCTGGCGGCAGGCCGTGTCGAGGGTTTCGAGCATAAAGTCGGCGACGCCCGGGTAGCGCGCGAAATAGTCGGCGATGAACCGGGCGGCCACGTCCTGAGGGATGCCGAGCGACTTGGCGAGGCCGAACGGGCTCTGACCGTAGATGATGCCGAAGTTGACCGCCTTGGCGCCGCGGCGTTGCTCGGCAGTCACCTCATCGAGACCGACACCGTTCACTTGGCTGGCGACGAGCGTGTGGATGTCCTGCCCCTCGGCGAAAGCACGGCAGAGCGTCTCGTCCTCGCTGAAGTGGGCCAGCACCCGCAACTCAATCTGCGAGTAGTCAGCCGCGACGAGCTTCCAGCCAGCCTCACTAGCGACGAACGCCGAGCGGATCTGCCGGCCCTCATCGGTGCGGATCGGGATGTTTTGCAGGTTGGGGTCGCTGCAACTCAGCCGCCCCGTTGCGGCGACGACTTGATTGAACGAGCAATGGACGCGGCCCGTCTGAGCGTTCACCAGCTGCGGCAGCGCATCCACGTACGTCCCGCGGAGCTTGGCGTACTGGCGGTGCTCGACGATCAGCCGCGGCAGCGGGTGCTGCGTGGCGAGCTCTTCGAGCACCGCGGCGTCAGTCGAGGGGCCCGTCTTCGTGCGTTTGATCGGCTTGAGGCCGATCTCTTGAAACAGCACTTCGGCCAGCTGCTTCGGTGAAGCCAGGTTGAACGGGTGACCGACGATCTCTTCGATCTGTTCGGCCAGCTCCTGCGACCGCGCGGCGAACTGCTTGCTTAGCTCGGCCAACCGATCGACATCGACGCGGACGCCATTCCACTCCATCTCGGCGAGCACCTCGACGAGCGGCGTCTCGAGGTCGTCCGACAACGGCAGCAGCCCGTCGCGGTCGAGTCGCTCGTGCAGGATCGGCCAAAGCCGCAGGGGAACGTCGGCGTCTTCGGCGGCGTAGTGAGCGATCTGGGCTACGGGGACCTCGTCCATCCGCTTCTGGTTCTTGCCTGTGCCGATCAACTCGCTGATCTTGACCGTCGTGTGGCCGAGGTAGCGGTCCGACAGCACGTCGAGGTTGTGGGTGCGCTCGCCCGCGTCGAGCAGGTAGCTAGCGATCATCGTGTCGAACGACAGCCCACGCAGCGTGACGCCGGCGCCTCGGAGCACGATCATGTCGTACTTGAGGTTCTGACCGATCTTCTTGATCGACTCGTCCTCAAGGATCGGCCTGAGGACGGCCAGCACGTCCGCCAGCGGCAGCACGCGATCGCCCGCCGGCCCACGGACGGGTACGTACGCCGCCTCGCCCTCGGCCCACGCGAACGAAAGGCCAACCAGCTCGGCCTCGCGCGGGTTAATGCTAGTGGTCTCGGTATCGACCGAGATCACCTCACAAGCGGCGAGCGTCGCGGCAAGCTCCGCCAGCGCCTCGGGCGTGTCGATGGCCCGGTATTCAGCTACCCAATCGGTCGGCGCCGCGACGGCGACGCCACCGCTCGAGAGGGCCGCCATCCGTTCGGCGATGCTGCGGAAGCCGAAGTCGGCGCACAGTTCAGCCAGCCGCGCCGCGTCGAAGTCGCCAATCAATGCCTCTTGCCAGTCGATCTCGACCGGGACGTGCTGGTCGAGCCGCACCAGCTGCCGCGACACCAGGGCCAGCTCGCGGCCCTCACGCAGGTTTTGCTGCCGCTTGGCGCCTTTGATCCGGTCGGCGTTGTCGAGCACCCGGTCGAGCGTCCCGAACTCGTCGAGCAGCTCCTTGGCGATTTTCGGCCCGATCAGTGGGACGCCGGGGATGTTGTCGATCTTGTCGCCCACGAGCGCCTGGAAATCGACGACCTGATCGGGTCGGACGCCCCAGTCAGCAAGCAGCGCGACCTCGTCGTAAACGTGGTCCTTGCGGATGTTGTAAACCGCGACATAGTCGGTGATCAGCTGCCGGCAGTCCTTGTCCCCGGTCACCAGGCGACAGTAGACCTGCGCCTCGTGGCAGAGCCGGGCGACGGTCGCCAACACGTCGTCGGCCTCGAACCGCGGGACCGAGACGATCGGCACCCGCAGCGCCTCGACGATCTGATGGATCTTGGGGAACTGCGAACGCAGCTCGGTGGGGGTCTCGCTGCGGTCGCCCTTGTAGACCGGGTAGAGGTCGTGGCGGAAGGTGTCCCCAGGAGGGTCGAACGCACAGATGAGGGCGTCTGGGCGCTTTTCCTCGATCAGCTTCAGCAGGTCCTTGGTGAACCCGAAGACGGCGTTCACCGGCTCGCCCCGCGGGCTCGTCATCTCCGGGATGGCATGGAACACCTGGAAGATGAGCGAGTGGCAATCGACAACATAAACGGTCGATCCGGCGGGGAGCATCTCGGACAAGGCGTGCGAAGCGGGGGTTAGCGTGGAGAAATTTGGCGAGGCGGGCCCGTCAGGAAGCGGAGTTACGAGGTGGGTGGAGAGCGAGTTTTCAGGGTCACTCCCGGCGCTGGCGCTGAGGGCTCCCGAAGCCTCGGAATGCCCCGCCAATCGCTGGTTGGGAGCCCTCAGCGCCAGCGCTGGGAGTGACCCACCAACCCGCCCAACGCTCACAATTGGACCGGAATCGCCCGGATCGGTTCCGGCGGCGCCGGTTCTGCGGCCCTCTGGGGGGGACTCTAACCCGTTCGTTGACAGGCGTTAATCCCCTAACTAGTTTCGACTTAGGTCTTTATCGCCGACGCCCCCGGGCGGACCGGCTGGGAGACCCTGTAATCACTCAGAAGCAGACATTGAGAATAGCGCCGCCTGGCGTGGCGCTAGTTGTGTTTGTCGGCCCCACAGCCGACACTCGCTCCCACCGCAGACTGCACGCTTTACCGAATCATCCCGGCTCCTCAAATCGTCCGCGCTCCGTAGAGTCGCGCGGCGATCCGGCGGGGCCGCTCAATTAGCTCCCGCTCGCACGCGTTCGAAGGACCCCGCATGGCCGCTCGCCAGGACCAAAGCCAGACGATCATGATCGTCGTCTGCTCGATTCTGATCCTCGTGCTCGCAATCGTCGCTTACCTGACGTGGAGCTCGGCGAAGCAAGAGTTCGCCCGCGCCGAAGAGCTCGCCGCCCAAAAGACCCAGGCCGAGAACGCCGCTCGGCAGAAGGTCCAAGAGGCGGAGCAGATGCTCACGATGATTGGCCTCGACGCCGGCGCCACCTTCAACGAGGTGCAAGAGCGGTACGAGGCCGACAAGAAGCAGTTCATGACGACCTTCGAAGAAGGGACGCAGACCTACCGCAACGCGCTGGACTATCTCTCCACCGAGATCGCCAAGACCGCCCAGCAAGAGAACGAGGCGAAGAAGCAAGTCAAGTCGCTCGAGCAGCAACTCGTCGCTCTGGAGGCCGAGAAGGACAGCCAGATCAAAGAAGCCCGGGACGCCGCGAGCAAGGCTAAACAAGACCTGGCCGCCGAGCGCGAGCGCTTCAAGGGCGAGCGCGACAACATCGACCGCCAGAAGAAGCAGTTAGCCCAGACCCTCGCTGACAAGGAAGCCGAGTTCGCCCAGCAACTCGCCGCGGCGAAGTCCGCCCAGTCGCAGGCCGAGGATTCACTTACCAAGGCCGAGCGGTCGCGGGCTACGCTGCTCGCCGAGCGCAAGCAAGAGACGCCTAGCTCCGAAGTCGCCGACGGCCAGATCACTTATGTCAACCAAGCGACCCAGACCGCGTGGATCGACCTCGGCGAGGCCGACTCGTTACGGCGTCAGGTGACGTTTAGCGTCTTCGATTCGGCCCTCTCGGACGCCGCCAAGGCGGAGAAGAAGGGAAGCGTCGAGGTGACCCGTCTGCTGGGCGACCATATTGCCGAGGCGAAGATCACCTCGGACGACCCACGGAACCCGATCCTCGCCGGTGACCGCATCTACAGCCAAGTCTGGCAACCCGGCAAGGCCCTGCGCTTCGGCCTCACGGGGTTCATCGACATCGATGGCGACGGCGTCTCGGACCTGCAACGGGTGAAGGACCTGATTGCCCTCAACGGCGCGACCTTGGACGTTTCGCTCGAAGAAGACGGCAAGATCGACGGCGAAATGACGGTCGATACCCGCTACCTGGTCCTGGGCGATTCCCCCGACCAGCCGAGCAAGTCGCAACTCCGCGACGGTTACCAGCAGATGAGCCGCGAAGCGAATAATCTCGGCGTCGAGACGATCTCGCTGGCCGATTTTCTCAATCGGATCGGCTACAAACCGGCCGAATCAACGGTGCGATTCTCGGGCGGATCGGGCTCATCGAGCCCGGCCAACGGCGCGCCGCGGAGCTTCCGCTTCCGCACCCCCTGACGCCGCCCCCGTGGGGGCTTCGAGCTGCCCGGCTAGCAGAAGAGCCGTTCGGCGAGACCGCGGTCCTGCTGCGCCACGAGCTCGCGCGCGGTGTCTGGTCGCACGAATAACTCCGCCGGATCAGCGAGTCCCAGCTCCGTCGCCGCGTGGCGGCATAGCGCGCGTTCGCGGCGGGTCAATCCATGCGCGCGGGCGAGCATCCCGAAGGGGCTCCGCGGGCGGTCGCTGCGCCCTATTCTCTCCTGCCATTTGCCCGCGAGGAGCAGAAGTCCGTAGGTCGCGGCGAGCCCCAACACCAGCACCGCCAGGCCAATGGTGTCGCTCGTCTGCCAACGCAAGTACTCGCCGCTGAACCGGTCGCCCAGGCGTTTCCAGGCGTCCGTCTGAGCAAGCGCGACCATCGTGACCAGGGGATTCAAGATCGGGCCCCCATGAGTTCCGTGAGCGTCTGACCGGTGAGGCGTTCGACGCTCGATTGAGCCGCCGCCCGCACCGCCGTGGAGCGCGAGTCGACCGCCTCGACCAGGGCCTCGATCACGTCAGGCTGGGGCGATGTCTCCGCGAGGAGCAGCGCCGCCTCGACTCGCACGCCGATGTCCTTATCGGTCGCCAGACATCCCAGCACCGCCTCGACCAGGGTGTCGCCCAGCCCCATCAGGCCGATCAGTTCCAACGCCCGTAGCCGCCGGGCAACCGCGCCCGAGCCGAGTTCAGCCCGGAGTGTCGCGGCGGCCATCGGGTCGGCCTTTCCGACCAACCTGCCGACCACCGGCCGTGACGCGGCGGGGATCTCGTCGAAGGAATCGCGGAACGAAAAGAACGACAGCTCACGCAGCGAACTGCCGGCGGCGCCACGCACCTTGGCGTCGGGATGATCGAGCATCCCCACCAGCAGCGCCATCCCCCCGGGGTATTCTTTTTTCCGCACCATCCGCGCCGCTACGGCGACGACCGCGGGGTCGTCATGTTCCACAGCCCGTCGGAGCGGCTCGACGGCCAGCGGGGACGGCAGCTTCTCGATCGCGCGGCACGCCGCCAGTCGGGCGGTGGGGTCGTCACTAGCCAACACTAGTTCGATGATCTCGGCCACCGCCCCGCGATCGGCTTGCGAAGCCGCGGCCAGCTGCACCGCCGCCGCCTGGGCGGCGCCGGACAGCTCGCGGAGCACGTCGCGACGACCCTTTTCGAGCCAGGTGAAGGACGCGATTCGCTGGCAGTTCTCGCGGACCCGCAATCCGACGGGATAGCCAACATGCGCAAGCAGCGACTCGAGGCCCGCCCGATCGCAGCGTTGCGAGGCGATCTCGAGCAACTGCTTCGAGGCCCGCAGGTCCGTCAGCGCGACCGCGAGGATCTCGATCGCCCCCCGGCACGTGCTGGTGCGGAGCGCCGCCAGCAGCGGATCGTGCGCGGGATGGCTCGCGTCCCGTAACACGCGTAAGCACGCGGGTTCGTCGCCCGGCGTCAGCAGGAGCAGCGCCCGGAGCAGTTCGAGTTGGCGATGCTCGCCGTAACTCTCCAGCGAAGCGATCAGCGCGTTGACGGCGGCCCGTCGGGCGAACGCGGGGTCGGCGTCGTGCGGCGAGCCATCGGCGGTGGCGTGAGGATCGTAGTGCTCGACGGCGTCGGCAAGCCGACTGGCGAGCCGGTAGACGTCGGTCGAGAGAACCGCAGAATACTCGGCCCGCGGCTGCGCCGCCGCCGTCACCATCGCCGGCAGGGCCTCGACGACGCCCATTGCGACGGCCATCTCGCTGGCGCGCCGCGCCAGCTTGGGCGAATCGGGCGAGATCAGCGTCGGCAAGGTTGCGCTCAGACTGGATCCCGCGGACAGATCGGCAAGGGCCGCCCGTGCGTCGGCGGGAAGTGACGGCCAGAGGTCGACGAGGCGACGATGACCCGCCTCGTCGTCCCGGATCGCCAACGCCCTGAGGGCCCCGAGCCTAAGGGCATCGACCGCAGACTCCAGCGCAATCGCCAGCAGATCGGTCGCCCGGGGGTTGGGGGAACCGAGCAGCGTTCGCAGCGTGAGCTCGATCCCGACAGCCACGGCGGCGGGTCCGTTACGCTAGACGTACCTCGCGGGCCGTACGCTACGGTCCCGACTCGGTTATCAGGTCGTCCGCGGAACGCGGCGCCATTCAGCCCAAACGGTAGCGCCAGCCACACGCTGGCGGCCGATTGGGGGGAGTTGAAGGAGTTGTCTGATGACGCGGACGCGAGCAGACTGTTTACGACGATTGTTACGCTGTCACCCCGCCGCACCGAACGCCGCCGTGTCTCAGAACGAACCCTCCCTGTCCGCGGCGCCCCTGCCCGCTGTCCCCCTATCGGCGGAAGAGCTCGCCGCTCGTGAGTGGCCCGGACTGCGGGCGTCGATCATCGACATCGCCGCGACGCTCGACCGCCTCGACGCGGCCGGCCCCGCTGACGAAACGGCCCGGGTGCGCGACCAAGCAGAGGATCTCCTGCGTGCGGTCCTCACGCCCGGCGACGGCGACCGCGCGCGGCGCCTGCTGGAACAGATGAGCCGCCCCTACGACCACCAGTGGCGCGACGCGTTCGCGATCAGCGCGGATACTTGAGGACGCCCGACGTGTGTTGGGAACGTGGTGGCTACTTCACTCCGGGGGCTAATGTCTCCCGGCTCGCATAACGTCAACCGCCCCGGTCTAGCCTCTAGCCTCTAGCCTCTACCTCTCTCCCGATGGATTTCTTCGACCCTCATCTCCATATGGTGTCGCGCACCACGGACGACTACGCGACCCTCGCGCGGATGGGTTGCGTAGCGGTCAGCGAACCGGCGTTCTGGGCCGGCTACGACCGGGGGAGCGTCGATGGCTTCCGCGACTACTTCCGTCAACTCACCGAGTTCGAGCCCTCCCGCGCCAAGCAGCACGGCATCGCTCATTACACCTGGCTGTGCATCAACGCCAAGGAAGCAGAGAACGTCGCTTTGTCGCGCGAGGTGATCGCCATGATCCCCGATTTTTTAGACCGGCCTGGAGTGCTGGGCATCGGCGAGATCGGGCTCAACAAGAACACCCCCAACGAGGCCGTCGTCTTCGCCGAGCACGTCGACCTCGCGGCGCGGCTGGGTGAGCTGGTGCTGATCCACACGCCCCACTTGGCGGACAAGCTACAAGGGACGCGCATGATCCTCGACCTGCTGCGGGACGATGGTCGACTCGCGCGCGAAGACGTGCTCGTCGATCACGTTGAAGAACACACCGTCGGCTACGTCCTGGACGAAGGATACTGGGCCGGGATGACGCTTTACCCGACTAGCAAATGCACGCCCGCCCGGGCGGCCGATATTGTCGAGAAGTACGGCCCCGCGCAGCTCCTGGTGAACTCGGCGGGCGATTGGGGGCCGTCGCGGCCCACGGCCGTGCCCGACTTCATCTTCGAGATGCGCGCCCGCGGCCACTCCGAGGCGACGATCCGCCGCGTCGTGCTCGAGAACCCGCTGGAATTCTTCGGCCGTTGCAAGCGATTCACGCCACCGGCGCGGGTAGTGAGTTAGCTGGCCCCAACTCTTAGCACTGCCTCACAATCGACGGAGAGCCCACGACGCCAGTCGTGGGAGTGCAGCGGGTACCCACTTCTCTCCGGTCGCTGACGCTCCCGGCTCGCCGTTTTCTTATCTACTGAGAACGGTCGCAGCGACTCAGTGGCTGCCGTTGATGTGGCCTTGGACGCGGTACTTGCCGCCGGCGACGTCGAGCGTGTAAGCCGCGCCCGAAACGGGGCACACGGGGATCCCGTCCGGGAAGTAGTCGAGGACGTTCAGCTCGTGCAGGTCGGCGCTGGGCCACGAACCGGTGGCGTCGCGGTAGCGTTCGACGGCCGAGTGGATGTGGCCGCAGTTGTAGACGCAAGTCTTCGCCTTGGCCGCGTCCGAGCTCGCCGCCACGCGCGGCACGACGATCGCCGCGATGATCCCTAGGATCGTCACGACGGCAAGCAGCTCCATCAGCGAGAAGCCGAGGCGATTCGACGGAACGGCATGGCGCATCGCGGAGCCCGCAAGGGTAACCAAAGCAGCGCCAGTCGGCGCCCGAGTAGGAAAGGAATAGCACACCCCCAACGCGGGCGTGCGGTTCCCCCCATCACCACGGCGGGCGGGTAAGCGACGCGCTTACTCTTGAAAGGGTTGCGCCGGCTGTAACGGACGCCCCCAGGCGCCGAGCGGTCAGCCTGCGAATTCCGCGGCGTCTGCGTCGGCGATCTCCCGCAGCCGCTGGGGGAAATCAGGCAGCGCCGTTACGACGCGCGTCCAAGTCGGCAGGGACGGCCGCCCCGAGGGGTCCCGATGCACGGCCTCGCCGGTCTCGGAGACGAGCTCGGCGAAGCCCTCCACCGTCTGCTCCTCGACATGCCGGTCGTACTCCAGGCCGTTCATCAGCGAGTCGGCGTGGTACTGGCGGATGGCGTCTTGGGCCAGGCGGAGGTAGGCCGTCTGGATCGTGAGGAAGTGCCCCTTGCTGAAGACCATGCCGCGGCTGGCGAGCGTGCGGATGATGTTCGCGAGGATGTCGCTCGCCATCTTCATCAGGCCGTTCGACTTGTCTTCCAGCGACAGAGGTTGGTGCTTGTGGTCGTAGAGGCGGGCAATATCGACCTGCGCGACGCGCTTCGGCGACGTGTTGCGGAACACCTCGCTGAGGGTCCCCACCTCCAGCCCCCAATCACACGGGATGCGGTTGGATCGCGCCAAGAGCGAGGAGATGGCGAACTCTCCGGCCAGCGGATAACGGAAGCTCCGCAAAAACACGAGGTACGGGTCGCTCCCCATCACCGAAATGAGCGCCCGCAGCAGCGGGACCACCAGCAACCGAACGACGCGGCCGTTCATTTTCGTCGTGCAACGGGCGTAGTAGGCCTTGCAAAACTGGAAGTCCATGCCGGGGTGGGCCATCGGTAGAGCCAGCCGCACGAGCATGTCGTTGTCGTAGTTTTCGATGTCGCCGTCTTGAAGAACGAACGCCTTGAGCCGGGGGTCGGCCAGCAGGAAGCCGAAGGCGAACCAGACCGCCCTCCCCTTGCCGGGGACCGCGACGTTGAACCCGCTCGCCTCGAGGTCCGCCAGCGCCTCACAACCGCGCGGGCCGTCGGTCCAGAGGATCTTGGCCCGATCCCCCAGCGGCGCGAGCAAGCGCCGAGCCTCGACGTAGTCGTCCGCCGATTCGGTGCGGTTGAGGACGACGACTATCGTATTGATGTAATCGGCGTCGGCGAGCTTCTCGGCCATCTGCGCAAAAGGCGCCGCCCGCATGTCGGCCGCCGTCACCGGCAGCACCAGTCCGATCGGGTACCCGGGGACCGCCTTGCGGAGCATCGCTTCAAGCCGCGACGAGTCGGTCAGCCCGAGGTCGTGCAGCGTGGTGATCGGGCCGCGTTGAGCGAAGTCGGGCATGCGAACGCAGAATTCGGATTGCAGATTGCGGAATCAAAGCAAGCGAGGCGGGCCGTCCCCGGCCACGGAGCAGTATCACCGACTCACCACCGAAAGAGGAACCGCCGATAAACGCAGACGTCTAGCAAGAGATCACCCACCATCCGCAACGAGCCAGACACATTGGCCCCCTTTCAGGATCATTCGTCCACCAATCGTTCTCTCGCCAGAGATCAAATCACGCGATCGGTGGTAAGTAGGTGGGAGATCGATATCGACTCCTTCATCAGTGACATTCACGACGACGTAAACGCCGCTGCTGCCATCGAGTCGTGTGCGTTCGAACGCCAGCAGCGACGCACCCGACTGAACGACGCGTTGCGGCGCATCGGGATGGAACGCCGGCTCCGCGATCCGCTTCGCTAGCAAGTCGCGGTAGCCGTCAAACACGCTGCGCTGCAGCGAAGTCTCGACGAGCAGTCCATCGAGTTCGGGCCGCACGTACTTCCGCCGGTTGATTCTGCGGGCGATGCCGCTCGACTCGGCGCCGGCGAGGTCGTTGGGTGTGCCGACGAGGCTGTGAAAATAGACGGCCGGCATGCCGCGTAGCGCGAGCATCACCGCCTGCGATGAGAGGAAGCGGCGTACATGCAACTCGTCGTCAGGCCGATCCGGCGCAAGAGCGCTGAAGTACGCCACACACAGCTCGTAGGGCGAATCGCTGCCGTCGGGCTTGCGCCGGGTGTTGACGATGGCGCCGCGGCGTTTGACGGCGTAGACCATCGCCGCGAAACGCTCTTCGGAGACGAGCCCCTCTAGCGGCCGCACGCCGACGCCATCGTGCGACGCGGTGAAATTGAAGAACGTACACCCAGGCGGCGGCGGGGCGAGGTTCGCCAGCCAGTCGCGCAGCGCCGTGGCGTCGCCCGACAAGAACGCCTCCAAGAGCAACGGCGGCAGGCTGAACTGGTAAACCATGTGGGCCTCGTCTGCCTGGCCCGTCATCGGGTCGAGCTGGCCGAAGTAAGACACGTTCTCGGCGTGGGGCACGTTGGTCTCGGTCAGCACGAGCGTCCGCGGCGAGTAGGCCGTGAGCACGTCTCGCATCAGCTTGACGATCTCATGCGTCTCGGGAAGGTGCAGGCAGGTGGTCCCCACGCACTTCCACAGGAAAGCGATCGCGTCCAAACGCACAATCCTCGCGCCGCGGAGCCCGTACTCAACGAGGATCCGCAGCATGCGAGCCAGCAGGGCCGGCTCGGCGTAGTTGAGGTCGATCTGGTCGTCCGAGAACGTCGTCCAGACGTGGCGCGGTCCGCTGCTGGTCTCGACCGGCGTGAGCAGCGGCAGGCTCCGCGGCCGGGTCACCTGTGTGTAGTCGAGCGCTGGGTCGGCCTCGATGAAGAACCGGTCGTACGGCGCCTCTCCCCGCTTGTAGGCGGCGAACCACTCGCTGTGCTGCGAGATGTGGTTGAGCACCAGGTCGAACATCAACTCCAGCGGCACGCCCAGCGCCGCAATGTCGTCCCAGGTTCCCGAATCAGGGTCGACCGCCAAATAGTCGATCACTGAAAAGCCGTCATCCGACGAGTAGGGACAGAACGGCAATAGATGCACCGTGCTGAGCAAGCGATCAAGCCCGTTGTCAACAAGCCACTCGCGGAGCGCCACCAGAGGCGACTTGGCGCCGTCATCGCTGCGGAGTTGGTCGGCGTAGGTGATCAGCACGACGTCGCGCTCGTCCCAGCGCGGGGCGATTTCGGCGGGGACCGGGACCGTCAGGTCAGCGAACTCCGCCTCCAGCGCCCGCAGCGCGTCGTCGGCGCCTTCGCCGTAGACGCGGCGTAGTCGGGCCGCAAGCGAGGGGACGCGGTCGGCGAGTGTCAAACCATCGCTCCTTCGTTTGGCAAGCCGTCGACGCAAGTCGGCGGAGGGACACGTCTTCAGGGTTCGCCGTAGGCTGCCGCCCTCGGCGGAGACGCAAGGGATTTTTAGAGGTCTTCCATGCCCGTGACGTTCGTCACCAGGGCCCTCAGCTTACGACGCAGCACCGCGTAACTGAAGAACCGCTTCCCGAGTTCGTAGTTGTGCTCGACCATCTGCTGGCGATGATCGGGGTCTTCGATGACCGTCCGCACCTTCTGCACGACGTCGCGCGTCATGTAGCCGTTCATCGTGATCACCTTAAAGCCCTTCGGCTCGATGTCCGAGACAAAGATCGAGTAGCGGTTCACCAGCACCGGCTTGCGGTAGTAGAACGCCTCGATGAGGGCGTTGCCGAACCCTTCGTAGAGGCTTGGGTAGGTAATGAAATCGGCGTGGGCGTAGGCGTCGCTGAGAAGGTAGACCTTCTCGCCGTGCTCGTTGTAGCCCCGCTCTTCACCGATCCGCGCGGGGATGTAGCGGAGATCGACCCCCTGGCTCTCGGCCAAGTCTTGGAGCATATGAAGGTAGTCGTTTCCCTCGTCCCCCGACTCGTGAGAGACGACAAGCTTGCACTTGGGATTGTGTAGCGCTCGGATCAGCGCGATGGCGTGCTCGATTCCCTTGCGCGGAACGACGCGGGTGGGCTGGAGGAAAATCACATCATCCGGCTCAAGGCCGACCGACTGCCGGAAGTCGGCGTTGTAGTCGTCGATGGCGTCGGGCCGCGCCTCGAAGTCGAGCACGTTGGGGATCAGCACGCTGGAGGTCCCGCGGCGGTGCGAAAGGGCGCGCTGGGCCTCGCTGTTGATCGTCACATGCTGGATGCACGGCACCGTGCAGGGGAACGCCATCCGCAGGATGTCGCCGATCGCATTGACCGTGAACCGATCGCGTTCCCAATAGAAGTCGTGGTGGTGGGCGATCGTCGGGAAGCCCGTCTCGGCGCAGAACGTGGCGATCGCCACGCCTAGGGGGACGTTCATCGGGATGCAACTGGCGTTTTGAACGCAGAGAATCTCGATGTCAAACCGCCGCACGAACTCGTAGAGCGAGCGCTTCAGGTGGTCGGCGATCGAGTAGATCCGCCTCGTCACTTCGGGGTCGCGTGTCGTGCGGCCGTAGACGCGGTCGTTGATCCACTGGATGTCGGGGTGCCCGAAGTAAGCGTGCGGGGTCAGCATGCTCACTCCGGGATCGGTGTCGAGCTTGCCGCCGAACCAGTAGCTGACGTGATGGTAGCGCCATAGAACGGCGGCCCACTTGGCGGCTTCGAGCGAGACCCCATCCGTGCCGGCGAAGCGAGTGCCGACAAAGCCGATGTTGTGGCCTATTTTCGGGTCCGAATCAGACATCGGGCAGGCGGTAAGACGGTGGGGAGGCAATCCGTGCGGGCGGGGCGTGCAGGGGCCCCTGCTGGCGGGTTCGGCGACTAGAGCGTTCCGCCTGCACGTCTGGCGCCGACTTATTAAGGTAACCCCTCACCCACCTGAAGTGGTCTAGCGCCCTAGCTTGCGTTTGGTTATGCCATGGGCATGGCCGAGTTGTCGAGAGAAGCGGGTGAGCTGCGGAGGGTCGTCGAGTCGATCCGTCGGGGGACGTTCGGCGAGG
>JBGSJY010000089.1:0-3590 GCA_041741515.1 Pirellulales bacterium
GTAGTTGAAGTCGAAGCCCCACATCAGGTCGAGCGCTTCGCAGTCGAGCGGGCTCACCGACAGCTCGTAGGGGGCGAGTTCGAGGGCCTGGCGGTGCTGTTCGAGGGCGTCTTCGATCCGCGCCGGGTTGACGTGGCCCGACGACAGCCGGCGGGGCTCGATCGAGCACCAGCGGTACGAGCCCTTGTCCTTGTCCTCTTCGAGGATGAAGTCGTTGCGGTCGCGGGCGTAAAAGTTCCGCATCTCCGGGTAACGCTTCTGCATCTGCTCGGCGAAGTGCAGCACGACATCGCGGCTGCTGGGGAGGTCCATCTCGGTGCTGAGATTGACGTTGACGTAGAAGTCGTCGGAGAGCGACGCGTAACGATTCATCCGGGGGCCCGGTTGGGGGGACTTTTTGGCAATCCGGAAGTATAGGGCGGGGCTGTGGGGGGCGTCAAAAGCGGGGAGTTTGCGGGGTTGGGTTATTCTTAAGCCCTAGTTGGGCAGGGAGCCGGAATGCGTCAGCGCCCGGAGTTGCGTAGAAACGCTTGCGGGGTGAGAGGGATTTGAGAGCTTGTGCGTGAGGCTACTCCGGGCGCTGACGCGTTCCGGCTCCCTGACTAGCGGTAGTGGTTACCGCTTTGTGTTGCCCGAATCTTGCCGCGAAAGCCGCTTGCTACGGGGGGGGCGCCGCGGGACAATACGGTGCTCTCCCCATCCCTTGCCCCCTCGGCCCTTACGCGTCCTTTGCCTACCAACTTTACCGACGACATCCGTCAGGCCGACAAGGCCAAGGGACGCTACGCGTTTATCAGCCTTGGCTGCCCGAAGAACACGGTTGATAGCGAGCGGATGCTGGGGCTGCTGCAGCTCGACGGCTACGACCTCGTGGCCGACCCCGAGGGCGCCGACTTCGCGATCGTCAACACGTGCGGCTTTATCGAGGCGGCCCGCAACGAGTCGTTCGCCTCGATCGACGAGATGATCGCGCTGAAGAAGGCGGGCAAGCTCCGCGGCGTGATCGTTAGCGGCTGCTTGGCCGAGCGGCAGAAGGAACAGTTGCTGGTGGATCGGCCCGAGATCGACCACCTTGTGGGCGTGTTCGGCCGTGACGAGGTGACAAAGGTCGCCGACCGGCTTCTCGGCGGGCTCGAAGAGCAACGGCTGGTCTTCAGGCCGGCGCCGGCGCGGCCGTTGCACGACGATCAGCGGCTGCGGATCACGCCTCAGCACTTCGCGTATTTGAAGATCAGCGAAGGGTGCGACCGGCTATGTACGTTCTGCGCGATCCCCAAGATGCGCGGCAAGCACGCCACGAAGCCGATCGAAGAGGTGATCGCCGAAGCGAAGCAGCTCGCCGCCGACGGCGTGCGTGAGCTTGTCGTCGTCGCCCAGGACACGACCTACTACGGCATGGACCTTTACGGCGAGCCGCGCCTCGCCGAGCTGATCCATGCGCTTGACGAAGTCGAGGGGCTGGAGTGGGTCCGGCTGATGTACCTCTACCCGATGTACTTTGGCGACGACGTGATCGACGCGATCGCCCAGAGCAAGAAGGTTGTCCCCTACATCGACATGCCGTTGCAGCACGCCAGTGACACGATGCTCAAGCGGATGCAGCGCCGCGTCGCCAGCGGCCCGACCCGCGAGCTGGTGCAGAAGCTCCGTGAGCGTATCCCTGGTCTCGTGCTGCGGACGACCTTTATCACCGGTTTCCCCGGCGAGACCGACGCTGACTTCGCCGAGCTGTGCGACTTCGTCGAGGAGTTCCGCTTCGAGCGGCTCGGGGTATTCACCTACTCGCTCGAGCCCGACACACCCGCCGCGCGACTGCCGAACCATCTGCCGGAAGAGGTTAAGGAAGAGCGACGCAGCGAGCTGATGGCGATCCAGCAGCGGCTGGCGTTCGAGTGGGCCGACGCCCAGGTCGGCAAACAGATGGACGTGCTGATCGACAACCCGGTGCCGGGCGAAGCGGCCGCCTGGATCGGCCGCACCGCCGCCGACGCGCCCGACGTCGACTGCGTGGCGTACGTCACCGGCGAAGGCCTACACCCTGGCGACATCGTGCCGTGTGAGGTGGTGGCGCGGAGCGATTACGATCTGGTGACGGTGGCTGTGGGCGAACCGCGTTGAAGGGAACCACAGATGAACGCGGATGGACACAGATAAGCGAGAGTCCGCGAATGACGCGAATAATCGCGAATGAGACAGGTGTTTTGCGACGCAGAATCGCGTCACCGAAGAATCGTATCCGCGTTTATTCGCACCCTTCGCGGGCCTAACCTTCATCGGTGTTTATCCTTGTCCATCCGTGGTTCCAACTCTGAAGTGCCGCTAGGAAAGCTGAGCGATCCGCCCAACGCGATCACCGCGTCGCGGCTAGCGGTGACGCTTGCGTGCTTCGTGTTTCTGTCGCTGGGCTGGTACCGCGCGGGGCTGATTGCGTTCGTGCTCGCGGCGGCGACGGACTGGGCCGACGGTTATTGGGCGCGGCGGTGGGGGCCGATCACCCGCCTCGGCCGCGTGCTCGACCCGCTCGCCGACAAGCTATTGATTTGTGGCACGTACACCTACCTGGCCGCCATCCCCGACTCGCGCATCGTGCCGTGGATGGCGGTCGTGGTGCTCGCTCGCGAGTTTCTGGTGACCACGCTGCGGGCAATGGTTGAGGGGTCGGGCGGCGACTTTTCGGCGGTGACGATCGGCAAATGGAAGTTCGGCCTGCAGGTGATGGCCGCCGCAGTGAGCCTGCTCTGGGTGTCGCCTTGGCGGACGGCGGGCTGGCCCGAGCCTAATCTCTCGTTCCGCGCCGGGAATGTCGATGCGATCGTGTGGGCAATGCTCGTGGTGACGGCGATTTCAGGCGTCACCTACACCCGCTCAGCGATCGCGGCGATGCGAACTTCCGCCGCTCGCGACCGATAACGGAAGGGTGGAATAGCCGATGCTCGCCGGCCTGTCGCCGTTCTGGCTTAACGCCATCTCGACGTTCGTAGCGGCGCTGGTGGTCGTTTCGCTGGTGCAGGCGCTGGGCCGGATTGTCTCGCGCAAACCCCTCATTGAGCGCAGCCCACATCGCCGCGTCCCGTGGGGCGTCGAGGGGGCCATCCTAGCGGCTTTTTCGCTTGTGGGGTCACTAACGGCCTACATGATCGGCCTGTCCGCTCCGGATGCGGAGGAGCCAGTCCCGATCGATCTCGCCTCGGTGCTATCGCTCGGGCTCACGTACCTGACGATGGCTTCCCTGGCGGTCGTCTGGCTACGCCTCAACGAACGCGCGACGTGGAGGGACCTCGGCTTGCCCCGCTCGCTCGGTGAGGCGGGCAGCGACATCCGGCTGGGCGTCATGGCTTGCGCGGCGATGCTGATCCCGGTGTACGGCGTGCAACTCTTATTGGTGGCCGTTGCCGGATTACCCTCGAGTCATCCTACGATCAAGCAGCTCTTGAGCAACCCCACGGCGGAGACGGTCGTGTCGGCGGCGCTGATGGCGGTGGTGATCGCCCCGTTGTTCGAGGAGCTGGCGTTCCGTGTGCTGCTGCAAGGCTGGCTCGAGCGGATCGGCGGCCGCCGTGCGTGGTGGCCGATCCTCGCCAGCGCCGGGC
>JBGSJY010000090.1:0-2957 GCA_041741515.1 Pirellulales bacterium
CTTGGCGAGCCCATTTACCACGCGGGTCGGAGAGCGGACGCTGTGAGGGGACGCGCTGTGGGAGAGGCTCCAGGCCGCGCTCGGCCCGGGCTTCGCCGAGCAGTTGCGCGAGCCGCTGCTGCTGTTCGGCGCGGCGGGTCCAGCAGACCGATCCGGCGTGCAAGCGGTAACGCACCAGGGGCTCGGCCAGATTTGCCAGACGACCGTCGCGGGCCAATCGCAACCAGAGGTCCGCGTCCTCGACCCACTCGTACTCGGCGCGATAGCCGCCCGCGGCGAGGGCCGCGTCACGACGCACGAGCACCGTCGGGTGGGCGATCGGCGCCTCGCCCGCCAGCAACGCCGCCACAATCGCGTTGTGATCGGTGATCGAGGGGAGCGTCCGCAGCACATCGCCTTCGGGATCGATGGTTGTCACCGCCGAACCAACAAGCGTGGTCTCGGGTCTTCGGCGGACGAACTCCAGCTGCGACTGCAGCCGATGGGGCAAGGCGATGTCGTCGCCGTCGAGCCGGGCGACCCATTCGGCTTGGGCCTCGGCCAGCCCGCGGTTGAGCGCCGCGACGATCCCGCCGTTGGGCTGGTCGAACACCTTGAACCGCGGGTCCGCCGCGGCGTAGTCGCGAAGGATCGTCAGCGATCCGTCGGTCGATCCATCGTTGACACAGATCGCTTCCCAGTTGGCGATCGACTGCCAACGCAGGCTCGCCAGCGTCTGACGCAGGAAATCCGCGCAATTGTAGAGGGGCAGGACGACGCTGATCGCGGGGCGTGGCACGCAGGGACTCTCGCTGGCGAAAGCTGGGTGTGTTCCGTAGCAAGTTAGGCAGCCCCAAAACAACCCCAACGCCCCGGATCGGCCGCCACCAAGGCCGATCTTCATGCGAGCCGGGAAGCGTCAGCTCCAGGAGTGAAACGCCATTCAACTAGAAAGCGCCGGGTTCCTCCGGGAGCTGACGCTCCCCGGCTCGCAGGCGGGTGGTTTGGGTGTGGTAAGATTTTTGGGATTCACCCACGCTAGCACTGCCTCGCGCCATGCCATGGTCCCAGACAACGCTCGACTTGCCGCCGATGCCGCGGGGATTCCACCTGATCACACGCCGCGTAGTCGAGGCGTTGCCGCAGATCGGCCAGACGAAGACGGGCCTGCTGCATGTGTTCATTCAGCACACCTCCGCGAGCCTGACGCTCAACGAGAACGCCGATCCCGACGTGCGCCACGACCTCGAGCAGGCCTTCAATCACCTCGCGCCGGAGTCGTTCCCCCACACGCATACCTGCGAGGGCCCCGACGACATGCCGGCCCACGTGAAGGCGTCGCTCCTGGGCGCGAGCCTTTCAATTCCCGTGCGGGACGGCCGGCTCGCGCTGGGGACTTGGCAAGGGATCACGTTGTGTGAACACCGCAACCATGCCGGCAGCCGCAGGCTGGTCCTGACGCTGATGGGGGATTAATCTCGCTAGTCATTCCCCCTCGTCCGCGAACGACTGTCCCCTGTAGGAACGCACCCTGATGCACCGAATCCTCTCCTCCGTCGGCGTCTTGCTCGCCCTCGCGTCCTGCGTCACAGCTCAAGACGTGGCTATCGACTCCATCACCATCGCCGACGATCTGGCGGTCGATGATTTGCCGATCGCCACGACCCCCTCCAAAGAAAACGGCTGGATCCCGCTGTTTAATGGTAAGGACCTCAGCGGCTGGACGGCCAGCGAGAACAAGGACACGTTCAAAGTCGAGGACGGCCTGATCGTCGTCCACGGCGACCGCTCGCACCTCTTCTACACGGGCGACGTCCACGGCGGCGAGTTCAAGGACTTTGAACTCTGGGTGGAGGTCCAGACCGAACCGCAAGCAAACTCGGGCATCTACTTCCACACCGCGTACCAAGAGACCGACTGGCCCATGAAGGGCTACGAGGTGCAGGTCAACCAGACCCACAGCGACTTCCGCAAAACGGGCGGCCTCTACGGCATCGTCGACGTGAAGGACGTCTCGCCCGTCGAAGACGGCGAGTGGTTCGTCGAGCACATCACGGTGCGCGGCAAACACATCGTGGTCCGCGTCAATGGCGACGTGACGGTCGACTACACCGAGCCCGAAGGGGTCGAGCGCGAGGGCCGGATGGCCGGTCGCAAGATCGACAAGGGGACCTTCGCCCTTCAGGGCCACGACCCCGGGAGCGTCGTCCGCTTCCGTCAGGTCTGGGTGAAACCGCTGGATTGAAGTAGCGAGCGGAGCGGCGCTAGGGTGGGCAGGCTTGAGGCTTGAGGGCGCTCGCGCTCGTGCGTCCTGAGTCGCGCGCTCTCAAGTCTCACGAGCGTAAACGCCCTCAAGCCTCAAGCCTTCCCCCGGCGCCAGCGTTGTCACCCGGGCTACAGAGTTTTTCGTTAACTTTTGCGCAAAAGGCCTGACAGGAGGCGATTCCCCAACTATCTTCGCCTACAGACGCGGACCGGTTACCCGCATGATTCGACTCGCTATGAGAGCCGTTTCGCGTCTGACCCAGCTCTGGGGTGCAACGCCTCAGAGAAGCGAAACACCCTGCGGAACCAGCTTTGACTGTTCCTCATTGAGCCCTCGTCGGTTCTGCTAGGTGGAGTACGGCACACACTCGAGTACGGCACCTCTGATACGACTCGCCCCGGGCAGGCCAGCAGGCTTGTCCGGGGTTTTCGTTTCCCGGCGCGGTTTTTCCGCTGGCTCGACTGCTGTGACGCCGCGTCTCGCGCAGCCGTTCCCAAGAATCCCGGCCGTCGGGGCGTTTCTCAGCGCCCGAGAATCGCTTCGCCCGCTTCGAGGCCGCTGAGATAGGCCCCCTCAACTTTCGGGCCCCCGCACCAATCGCCCGCCCCGTAGAGCCCGAGCGATCGGTCCGCGATCACCCGGTCGGCAAGCGGGTTGGCTGGCAACGCAAATCGCCAGCGGTGGTACACAGAAACTGGCGTCGTGTTTGCAG
>JBGSJY010000091.1:0-10192 GCA_041741515.1 Pirellulales bacterium
AATCCGGTGCTGATCGGTGAGCCCGGCGTCGGCAAGACGGCGATCGCCGAGGGCCTCGCGCTGCGTATCGTCAACGGCGATGTGCCGGTTAGCCTCAAGAATAAGCGTGTCATCGCGCTGGACATGGGCGCGCTCGTCGCAGGGACTAAATTCCGCGGCGACTTTGAGGAGCGGCTCAAGGCGGTGCTCAAGGAAATCGAGGACGCCGCGGGAAGCGTCATCCTCTTCATCGACGAACTGCACACAGTCATCGGCGCCGGTGCGGCCGAGGGGGGCGCCGACGCGGCGAACCTCTTGAAGCCCGCCCTCGCGCGCGGCGACCTGCGCTGCATCGGCGCGACGACGCTCGACGAGTACCGCAAGCACATCGAGAAGGACGCCGCCCTCGAGCGACGGTTTCAGCCGGTGTTCGTTGGCGAACCGAGCGTCGAAGACACGCTGGCGATCCTCCGCGGCCTCAAGCCGCGTTACGAGGCGCACCACAAGGGCGTGAAGGTTAAGGACTCGGCCTTGGTGGCCGCGGCCGAGTTGTCGAGCCGCTACATCGCCGACCGGCAGTTGCCCGACAAGGCGATCGACCTGGTGGACGAGGCGATGAGCCGCCTGGCGATGGAGCTAGAGAGCGTCCCCGCCGAGATCGACGAGCGGCAGCGGCGGCTGGTGCAGTTGGAACTCGCCGCGCGGCAACTCGCCGACGAGACCGAGGAGCACGCCAAGCAGCGGCTGGTGGAAATCAACAAAGAGATGGAGTCGGTGCGCCGCGAGTTGGCGAGTCTCAACGAGCAGTGGGAAGGAGAGAAGCTCGGCGTCGGCTCCACGGCCGACGTGCGGCAACGCCTGGAGACCGTCAAGCACGACCTCGAACGGCAAGCCACGACGATCAAGGAGTCGCAGGCCAGCGGCCAGCCGATCGCCGAGTCGGCGTACCAGAAGCTCTACGAGCTCGACGTCGAGCGTAAGAAACTTGAAGAACAGGTCGCCGCCGCCGACGCCGCGCAGTCCGAGGTCAAGACGGACGAGCGGCGTAAGCTGTTGCGCCAGGAGGTCGGCCCCGACGAGATCGCCGAAGTGGTCAGCGCGTGGACCGGCGTCCCGGTGACGCGGATGCTCGAGACCGAGCGTGCGAAGCTGCTCGTGCTCGAAGAGCGGCTGCACCGGCGTGTCATCGGCCAGGACGAAGCGGTGGAGGCAGTCTCCAACGCGGTGCGACGCAGCCGCAGCGGCCTGCAGGACCCGAACCGCCCGATCGGCAGCTTCCTGTTCTGCGGCCCGACAGGCGTCGGCAAGACCGAGCTCTGCAAGGCGCTGGCGGAGACGCTCTTCGACAGCGATCAGGCGATGGTGCGGCTCGACATGAGCGAGTTCATGGAGAAGCACACCGTCAGCCGGCTGATCGGCGCCCCTCCGGGGTACGTCGGCTACGAGGAAGGGGGCAAGCTGACCGAAGCGGTCCGCCGGCGTCCCTATTCGGTGGTGCTGCTCGACGAGATCGAGAAGGCCCACCGCGACGTCTTCAACGTCCTCTTGCAGGTGCTCGACGACGGACGGCTCACCGACAGTCACGGCCGCACCGTCGATTTCACCAACACGATCATCGTGATGACGTCGAACATCGGCAGCCAGTACATCCAGCAGATCGCCCAGGAAGGGGGCACGGTCGATGAGATGCGCGAAGGGGTTCAGCAGGCGCTGGCCGCTCACTTCTTGCCCGAGTTCCTCAACCGGATCGACGACGTGATCGTCTTCCACCCGCTGCGGCGCGAAGAGGTGCGGCGGATCGTCGACTTGCAGGTGACGGCGCTAGGGAAGCTGCTGGAGCGCAACGGCCTGGGCCTCGTCGTGACGGACGCGGCTCGCCAAGAGGTCGCCAATCGGGGCTACGACCCCGCCTACGGCGCCCGCCCGCTAAAGCGCGTGATCCAGCAGCAGCTGCAGAACCCGCTGGCCTCGGCGCTGCTGAAGGGGGAGCACCCCGAGGGGGCGACGGTGACGATCGACTTTGCGGACGAGGAGTTTGTGTTCGCGATCGAGTGACTTACCGCTTGAGCGAGTGCGGCAATGAGCCCCCGGTCGATGACCGGGGGCTAAATGAAGGTGCGGGTCCCGCCTTGCCGCCACCCCCGCTGGTGGATTATCCTTTCCGGGCTACGGTCTCCGTTCCCACAAAACCCTCATACCGACCAATCCCTATGGCAGGCAGCGAGCGTCAGCGCGAGCTCCGGCGTCGCCGGAAGCGTAAGGAAAACCTCACCGCGATGAAGGCGAAGCTCGCCAAGGCGACGCCGAGCGAAAAGATCGAAATGGCCCGCAAGCTGCGGCTGATGACCACCGGCAGCGAAGAGCTGATCTCCCGTTGGGGTTTGATCGAGCGTTGAGGCGGGCCGATGGCCCGCGGCTGTCAGCTATCGGCGGTCGGCTGTCGGCTTTCCTGAGCTGATAGCCGACGGCCGATAGCCAACAGCCTTTTCCCCGCCCCGGTCGGGTGGCAGAGCGGTTGAATGCACCGGTCTTGAAAACCGGCGAGCCTCCGGGCTCCGTGGGTTCGAATCCCACCCCGACCGCTCCGGTAGGGCTACTGATCGGACCGAATGTCCGCGCGAAGCGCGGAGGCCGCTAGCCGGCTTAGCCTTGGGACGCCTCCTCGGTTTGGCGGATTCGGCGTCCGGCGCTATTGGGGGCCCGCGGTAACGGTTCTGCGTTCCGCGCCGGTTACGCCGATCGCAGCATTCCGAGGGGTTCTTCCTCGGTGTTGAGGCGTGGCGTTTGCCGACGGTCCGGGGAGCGACGTAGACTGGTCTACTCCCCCCTGTCGTCGCTACCCCGCCCCTTTTCCGCCAGGTCGATGGCCCGCCTTCCTCTCCGCTATCGGATCGCCGATTGGTTCGCGGCAAGAACGCGCCAAGTCGGCTATGCCTGGGACGCGGTGGTCGGGCCGATCGAGAACCTCTTCGGGCGGATCGGCGAAGGCGTCTTATCCGCGTTTGACAGCTTCGAAGGCCTCGAGTCGCTGGTGATTCGGGTGGTCCGGGTGTTGTTTTGGCCCGTGATCGCCCTCGGTCGGCTCTTCGGTCGGCTGTTCCCTGCCGGGACCGGGGCCGGCCCGCTGGGGTTCGTCGGACGGTTCTTCTCGTGGATCGGCGTGACGCTGGTCCGCCTCGCCGAGCGCCTCAACCTCGACGGCGTCCTCGTGCTGTCGGCAAAGCTGCTCAGGCCCGTGTGGCTGCCAATCGCGAGCTTGCTCGGTTTTGTGAACGCCTGGCTCGCCACGCGCCGGTCGCGCGAACTGTTGCTCGCCACCCCCGCGCTGGTGCTGGCGTTGCCGTTCGCGCTGGTGGCCGTGAAAGGGGCGATGCTCGGCAACGGGGACATCGCCGAACGCTACAAGATCGCCGTGCGTGACGCGGCCGAGGCCGGCGACTTTGAGAAGGTCGAGCTCTACGAACGCAAGCTCGCGCAGCTCGGCATCGACACGCGTCGCACCGACTACCGCACGGCGCTGAAGCTCGCCGACGACGGCGACCTGCAAGACGCTTACGAGCGGATGCAGCGGCTGGCGCCGGCCGACAAACCGGGGTACGCGGCGGCCCACCTCTGGATCGCCCAGCGACTGCTCGCGGGCGAAATCTCCGCCGACCCTACGACCGATTCCGCCGACGACCGTCAGGCGTCCCTCGCGCTGGCCGAGCAGCACCTCGACCAGCTCGAAGCGCTGGACATGTCCAGCAGCGGCCTCGCCTTGCTGCGGGCGTATGTCCTGGCGCTGACCGAGCGGGAGCAAGACGCCATCGCCGCCCTCGAACCCTACGCGCGCGAGCCCGGTCCGGCCGCCGTGATGCGGATGCGCCTGTTGGCCCAGGTGCGGGACCTCAAAGCGGCGCGCGAGCAAGCGCGGGTCGTTCTCGGGATGACCGCCAGCCGCAAGTGGCGCGATGCGGCCACGGCCGATGACTTCGAGTCGTGGGCGCTCGCCGCCGAGTTGCTGGCCGACGTCGACCAGCTCGACACGTCGCTGCAGGGCTGGGTCCGCGCTTTCCCCGACGACCCGAAGCCAAAAATCCTCTTGTCGAAGCACCGGCGAGAGGAAGCGATCCGGCTGCTCTCCGCGCCGACGACGGCGCCGGAGAAGACGGCCGGAGTGATCGCCGATGCGGTCCGCCTCGGCGCGCCCGGCGCCTGGACCACCGCCACGGTCGCAAGAATCGTCCAGCAGCGGGCCGGCTCGCGTTACCTGCAACGTGTCTGGGAGGTCCTGATGGAATCGCCCGACACGCCGGAGTCGCTCGTGTCGGTCATGGCGACCTCTGCCGCGGCCGAGGGCGACATCACCCACGCCCGGGCCGCCTTCCAGCGGCTGGTCGAGGGGGAAGAGGCCACGCCGGTCGTCTGGAACAACTACGCCTGGACCCTCCTTCAAGAGCCCGACCCCGACCCGCAACAAGCGCTGGAGGCGGTTGGCCGGGCGCTCAAAGCGGCGCCCAACGACTTCCGTTTCCGCGAGACCAGGGGCCAGGTGATGATCGCGCTGGGCCGCTGGGCCGACGCGATCTCCGACTTGGAGTATGCCCTCAACGGTCTGCCCGACGCCACGGACGTCCATCGCTCCCTGGCCGCCGCCTACGAGGCGACCGCCCAACCTCAGCTCGCCGACATCCACCGGCGGCAGGCCGGCCTGTGACGGGCCAAGCCGCCGCCGCGCGTCCTCCTCGACCTACCAACCACGGAACTACAGTGTCCGCACCGCGCATCGCTCGAACCCGCCTCTGGCCGATCCTGCTAACGATCCTGCTGACGACGTCCTTTTGCGGGCCGCTCGCCGACGCGCTGGCGCTGGAGCCCAATGAGATCGCGCTGGTGGTCGCGCGCGGCAATCGCGAGTCGGTGGGGCTCGCCAAGTACTACTGCCGCCAACGGGGCGTCCCCGAAGCGCAGATCATCGAAGTCGACGTCTCCCCTGAAGAGTCCCTCGACCGCGAGAAGTGGCGCTGGGCCGTCCGGCCAGAGATCCAGAAGTGGCTGAAGGAGAACGACCCCGACAAGAAGATCCGTTGCTTGGTTACGACCTGGGGCATCCCGCTGAAGATCAGCGCCGGCGAGCCCAGCGAGACGGACGCCCAGTACCGCGAGTTCCTGAAGAGCGAACGCGTCGCCCGCACCGACAAGCTCCGGCAGATCGCGTCCGCGCTCGACCGATTGGCGGGCGGCGGGCCGCTGAGCGACGCTTTCGATGCGCTGCCGGAAAAGGAGGCCCAGGCCGAGGCCGGGCAAGAGTCCGAGGTCGAGAAGATCAAGTCGCAACTCGAAACGGCCTTACGCTCGGCCCAAGAGCGGATCGTCAAATTGCCGGCCGAAACCCGGCGGAACGAGGAAACGCAGCTCCAGCAGCTCACCACCGCCGCCGGCGGCGCCACGGTCTTGCTCCAGGCGATCAACCAGCAGATCCGCGGCCGCGAAGCGGCCGGCGAGACGGTCCCCCCGGCGCTGCTGCAACAGTTCGAGCTGCTCCGGGGCCGGACGTCGGCCTTCACCGAGTTGAAGATCCTGCTCGACGGACGGCCGCCGAGCTACGAGCGTGACGAAACCACCCTGCGGCTGCTGGAGCAAACGGGCGGCCTGCTCGCCTGCATCGACTGGCTGAAGACCCAAGAAGGTGTCGCGCAGCGGAACGAGCGCGGCGCGTCGCTGGACAGCGAGCTGAGCCTCGTCTACTGGCCCGATGGCTACGAGCTGCTGCGTTGGCAGCCGAACTACCTGCGGGGCGCGTACGACAACAGCCAGTTGCGCAGCGCCTTCCCGACGCTGATGGTGGCGCGCCTGGACGGGCCCGACCTGCGCACCGCCAAGCGGCTGATCGACGACGCGATTGCCGTCGAGAAGGCGGGCGGTCTGACCGGCAAGGCGTACATCGACGCCCGCGGCCTGACGACGCTGGAAGGCCCTCCGCTGGAGCCGGGGAGCTACCCCGACTACGACCGCGCGCTGCTCGTCACGGCGAAGGGCCTCGAAAGCCTGAAGAACCGCGGCGACGAGCCGCGCTTCGAGGTCGTGCTCAACGACGAGGCGGAGTTGTTCGCGCCCGGCCAATGCCCCGACGCGGCGCTCTACTGCGGCTGGTACAGCCTTGCGAAGTACGTCGATGCGTTCGATTGGAACCAGGGCGCAGTCGCGTACCACCTGGCGAGCGCCGAAGCGGTGACGCTCAAAGAGATCGACAGCCAGGCGTGGTGCAAGAAGCTGCTAGAGGACGGCGTTGCGGCGACGATCGGCCCGGTCGATGAGCCCTACCTCGTGGCGTTCCCGCGGCCCAACGAGTTCTTCGCCCTGCTCGTGCAGGGAGAACTGCCGCTAGTCGAGGTTTACTACCGCACCAAGCCGTTCAACAGCTGGATGATGACGCTGATCGGCGACCCGCTGTACCGCCCCTTCGCAGGTCAGTGATGGCGGTCGATTAGCGGACGCGCCGGCGGCCGAGCGCTGCAGCGGCGGCGGCGAGTAGCATCGTCGCGGCGGCGGGCTCGGGGACGGCGATCGCCGCTCCCACCGTGTTGAGCGTCCCGTAAGCCGCCTTCCAAACCTGATAGTCGGCCGGCCCGACGACGCCGTCCGCGTCGCCATCGGCCGCGAGGGCGAAGCCGGTCTGGTTGGAGGTGTCGCGCCAGACGGTGTAGTCGGCGGCGTCGACGACGCCGTCGTTGTTGTAGTCGCCACGGATGCCGTCACGGACGACGAAGTTGTCGAAGTACGCGACGCCGGTCTGCGTCACGGACCCCGAGTCGCCCGCGGCGGGGACGGCCACCATGTCGATGTCGGTGATCCGGTCGATGTCGAGATAGGCGTCGACGAAGCCCGTCGTGGCGATGAGCTGGCCGTTGTAATAGCTTCTGTAGGTGTCGGTCCCGAAGTCGAAGTCGATGCGGTAGTGGGCCCACGTGTCGGCCGGAACGACCGGTCCCGCCAGGAAGGCGCCGCTGCCGCCCTGCTGGTAAAGCAGTTCACGGGAGGTTGCATCGACACCGAACCCGGCGACGAACCCGACCGCGCCGGGCTTCTCGAAGAACGATTGGACGCCGAAGAACGGGCCGAGGGAGGTCAGCGAGCCGGTCGCCTCGTAGCGCATGTCCCAGTCCACCGAGAGGTAGCGGCCCGTCGGCGGGCTGTCGACGAATCTGCCGAAGTACCGGTTGGAGTTGCTCGCGCGGGTGAGCTTCACGGCCTGCAGACCGCTCTTGACGATTTCGGTTTGAACCACCGCGGTGGTCCCGCCCGAGCCGGAGTTGAACCAGCTCTGCTGGCCCTCCAGGGGCCCCGCGCTGTAGGCGGTTGGCTCAAAGCCGCCGGAGCTGACGACGACGGCGCCTTCCGCCTGCGTTAGGGCGAGAAACGCTACGGCCATGGCCAGCAGGCCACGGCCTAACCCGAGGACGAATCGATGACGCGGCATGGGGGTCTCGTCGGAGGGCACAAGCGGCGGGGGCGGACGGGCAAAGACTGGCCTGCTGCCAGCAGGAAGACAGCGCCCGATGCGGGGAGACGCGATCCGGTCGCAAAGACCACGACTCGTCCACGGTAACCTCGCTGCAGTGAGCCATCAAGCGATCTGCAACGTGTTGCTGGATAACGCTTTGCGACCGATAAGCCCGAAAGTCCGCGTGGACCTCGCCGACATTTCCCTCGCTGTTCACCTAAACCCTCCAACCGTCACGACCGATACGAGCATTAAGGGCCGCGCTGCGTCCCTACCGAATCGTATTGAGCACCGCCCCTTCGCCGCATGCACCGCTGGCTGGCCGCCGCCCTCCTCATCGGATGCCTCGGATCGACCGGGTGCTCGGTGTGGAGCTATGCATGGCAGGTGAACGTCAGCGAGCGGAAACTCTTCTGCGAAGAGGACGACGACGCGATCAGCATGGCGACCTACCGCTCGTGGGCGGACCAGGCTTGGGATGAAACGGGCGCCTGCTGTCCCGAGGGCTGCCTGACGCTCGACTACTCGTGGGGCTTCCGCGAGGGCTTCGCCGACTTCGTCTACGCCGGCGGCGACGGCGAGCCCCCCGCGATGCCGCCCCGCATCTATTGGCAAGCCGACATGCGGAGCCGCGAAGGCGCCGCCGCGGTGGCCAGCTGGTTCGAGGGCTATCGGCACGGCGCCCGCGTCGCGAGAGAAGGCGGGTACCGTGACGCCACGACCATCCGGCTCTCGGGTTCGTTGCGCGACTGCGACGCCTGTGGCTGTCCCGACAAGTCGTGCCCCCTGCCGGCGCCAATGCGGATCGAGACAAGTGGGCCCTCGCTGGACGGCCCCGCCGTCATGCCGCCGCCCGAAGAAGTGGTCATCCCGCCGCAAGAGCCCGCAGCGCCCGAGATGGCGCCCGAGATCACGCCCCTCGAGGAAGACCCGGGGAGTCTCCCTTCGATGGACGAAGTGCCCGAGACGGAGCCCACGCCTGCGCCGGCCCTCGAGCCGGCCGCCGCTCAGGGGATCCACAACGGACGCGTCCGGACCGCTCTCTTCCAGATCGTGAGGTGAGACGGCCGCCATGAAGACCCACCAAAACGCCACGCCACGTCTCGCCCGGCAGGCTTCGCCTTCTCTTCTCGCGTCGTTGCTGGCCGCCGCGATCGCCTCGATCACCGGTTGCGCTGCGTTCACCAATCCGGTCGCGAACGGCGTCCCCGTGCGGATGCTGCCGGACGAGATGCTGGCGGCGTCCCGGGAGGGCTTCGAGCCGATCAACCTCGCGATGCTGAGGGCGGAGCCGCCCGAGAACTTCCTGCTCGACGCGGGCGATACCCTCGGCATCTACATCGAGGGGATCATCGGTGACGAGAGCACGCCGCCGCCGGTGAACTTGCCGTCGTCGTCAGACTTGCCCCCGGCGATTGGCTACCCGTTCCCGATCCGCGACGACGGCACGATCTCGCTGCCGCTCGCGGGGTCCGTAAAGGTCTCCGGGATGACGATCGAGCAGGCGGAAAACGCGGTCGTCCGCGCGTTTCTCGACAAGGAGATCATCCGCGAAGAAGACTTCCGCATCATCGTCACGCTGCTGCGGCCGCGGACGGTGCGTGTGCTGATGGTCCGCGAGGACGCGCGCGAACCGTCTTTGACCGTGCGCAACCCGGGGCTGCGGGGCATCGGGTCGACCAACACGACGATCGGAGGGGGCGTCTCGCCAACCGGCGACGCCCTCGAACTCCCAATCTACGAAAACGACCTTCTCAACGCGCTGACCACCACCGGCGGCGTCCCCAACAACTCGCTGACGCCCGAAGTCGTCATCTATCGCGGCTACGCCAGGGGCGACGACCTCGATGGGTTCTATGCCGGTTCCCTCCCTTCGCCGGACCAGTGCCCGTGCGGGGACGAAGATGGCGACGGGCGCGAGGTGATCCGTGTGCCGCTACGGAAGAAGTGCGGCACGACGCTGTCGATCCCGCGTGACCACGTCGTCCTCCAAGACGGCGACATCATCACGCTGCGGTCCCGCCAGCTCGATCGCTTCTACACCGGCGGCCTGCTGCCCGCGAGCGAGCAGATCCTGCCGTCCGACTACGACCTGACGGTGATCGAGGCGATCCTGCGGACGAACGGCCCGCTGGTTAACGGCGGCGTCAACAGCAGCAACCTCAACGGCAACATCGTCGGCGCGGGATTGGGCAACCCGTCGCCGAGCCAGTTATCGGTCCTGCGGCGCCTACCGAATGGCCAGCAGGTCAATATCCACGTCAACCTGAACGAGGCCCTCCGCGACCCCCGCCAGAACATCCTGGTGCAGTCCGAAGACATCCTGTTGCTGCAAGAGAACCGGGACGAAGCCCTCAGCCGTTACTTCTTCAACAGCGTATTCCGACTCGACTTCTTCTTCCGAGTGTTGAACCGCAACGATGGCCAAGGCTCGGCGACTTTTGCGTTGCCTTAGCGTGCAAACGTAAACGAATAAAAAAAGCAGCCGTGGTGAGGAGTCCTCACCACGGCTGCTTTCGTATTGGGCTTGTCGTCAACTGCAGCCGTCCGCTGGCAAACCGGCCGCAACCGGTCAGGGGAGGCCGGTCAGGGGAGGAACGGCGGGCGCGGTGGCGGTCGGAACGGGCTCCGCACCGGCGGGCGGTACGGCGTGCGAACCACGACCGGGGGGGGGGACGTGATCTCGAGAGAGCCGAGCTCTTCGATCGGCGCCGAGGCGGTCACCGGCGC
>JBGSJY010000092.1:0-18298 GCA_041741515.1 Pirellulales bacterium
GCCATCGACGTGGCCGAACAGCTCCGACTCCGCCAGCGATGGACTCAGCGCGGCGATGTTCACCGCGACGAAGCGGCCGCCGCTGCGGGCGCTGTGCCGGTGGATCGCGCGGGCGACCAGTTCCTTACCGCTGCCGCTCTCGCCCTGCAGCAGGACGCTGGCGTCCGAGACTGCCGCCAGGGCGACCCTTTTGTAGAGCGCCTGCATCACCGGCGAATTGCCGATCAATTCCTGGTTGGCCGAAGTGTCGACGGCGATCGATTTCGGCGCCAACTTCAAGGCCCGTTCGATGATCGCCTGGATTTCCTGGACGCCGAAGGGCTTGAGCAGGTAGTCGAAAGAGTCACTCTGCACCGCCCGGACGGCGGTCGCCATATCGCCGAAAGCCGTGACGATGACGACCGGAACGGGGCCTAGCAGGGAGCGGAATGATTCCACTGCCGCGATGCCGTCGATGCCGGGCAAGCGAACATCGAGGATCACTAAGTCGGGGCGCCACTGCTCGGCCTCTTGTAATCCCGCCTCGGCGGATGAGGCCGTTCGCGCCTCATGGCCCAGCTTTCCGCAGACACGCGACACCCCCCAGCAGATCGATTCTTCGTCATCGACGATCAACACCTTAGGCATGTTCGTACTCCCCAATCCCCGGTTTTCACGTTGCTAAGGGCATTTGCACGACAAAGCGGGTCTCGTCGTCGACACGATCCCACGCGACGCTCCCGCCCCCCGACTCGACGGCCGTGCGTACCACGGCGAGGCCAAGACCGACCCCTTCGGGCTTGTTCGAGGCGAAAGGTTCGAACACGCGTGGCGCGACGCTCGCGTCGGGACCCGATCCGGAGTCCAACACCTCTAGCGTCGCGCTCTGGTCGTCGCGCCGCAACTCGATCCGTACCGCAGCCGGCGTCCCGACGAGGGCCTGCCGCTTCGCGGCGGCCTCCAGCGCGTTGAGCAGCAGATTGACGACGCAGTGGGAGAGGCCTTCGGGCAGACCCCGCACAGGACAGGCCGCGTCGGGAAGCCGCGACGCGACTTTCGCCCCCGCGTGGCGGCTGGCGGCGGACGTCAGCTCCAGAGCGTCGCGGACCACCTGCGTCAGGTCAACGACCTCCACCACACCGTCGGGCGACGCCTTACCCACACCGAGGTACTGCTTGAGACGCCTCTCGATCAAGCCGAGCTGCCGCTTGGCGACGTCGAGCGCCTCGCGCCCCGTCGTCGTCGCGCCGCACTCCTCGTCGTGGAGGTCCATCGCCATCCGGCAACCGGTCGCGGCGTTGCGGACCTCGTGGGCCATCCCGGCGCCAAGGGTCGCCAGCGTCTTGAGCCGTTCGGTCGCACGCACGTCCTGTTCGTACTCGGCGAGCCGCGCCGCGGCACGGTTGACGGCGAGCGCCAGGTCTCGCGACTCGTCGTTCATCTGCGGCACATCGATCGGCCTAAAGTCGCCGTCAGCGAGCCGACGGACCTCGCCGCCGATGCGCGCCATCAACCGGCTGATACGTCCGGTCGCCAAAAGCGTAACGCCCGCGATCGCCGCCGACGCCGCGGCGCCTACGAGAATGGGCGGAAGGAAAGCAGATCTCCAGGCGGCCTCGTACTCCTGCTTGGGCACCAAGACGTGGAGCGACTGGCGGCCCATCGAGCGACCCACCGACCTTTCAGGACGGTCGACCGCGAGCGAGGAGTGAAAGTAGACCCCTGCGGGCGTGGGAAGCGTCTTGCCAAGAGGACTGCTGTCGCTCAGGGACCTGATGCGCTGGTTGGCGACCGCTTCGGCCGCGGCGACGGCGCGAGGCCCGCTGCTGGCGACAGGACGGCCCTCGTCGTCGAGGAGCAGAAACTCCGCGCCCGCCAACCCCGCCATCTGCTGGAGAACGTTGTCGGTGAGCGGGAAGCTGCTCTGCCGAAGGACCTCGGTGACACCGCGCACCTGCCGCTCAATCCGCTCGCGAGTCTGCCGCGTGACTAGTTGCGAGTGGACGGCCGCCACCGTCGCGAGGCTTACTGCTGCGACGCCCAAGAGGGGCCCCATCAACTGAAATCGGATCGGGATACGCAAGGCGTGGCCTCGGAGAATCGCGGTTCGCGGCGCGAGGCGTCCGCGTCAACTCTTCCTTCTTCGCCAGCCGGCCATCTTATTCGCCGCAGGGGGCGTCGCGGTGAGGCGATTCCTTAGCGGCCGCTACTTCTGAAGGATGAGCTTATCGTTTTTCGTCACGATCAGCCGGTACTGCTCGCCGGCGTGCTCGATGAGCACCATCTTCGCCCCCCCAAAGAGGTCGGCAGAGCGGACAGCCCGCGCCAGGCGGGCGGACGTGGGGCAGGTTCCCGGCCGAACCGGCACCGAATCAACGGCGGAGTCCTCGGAAGGTGGCGTTTCGGCCATGACGCAGCCCTTCCGGTGCGAAAAGGGCTCAACGGAAAGGGAAGAAGCGGGAGAGTTTTTTCGGAAGGGGCACTTGTGTTAAATGCCGACGCGGATAAATTAACGCTCCTGCGACTCAGTCGCAACAACAAATCCGCGGTTCCCAGAATAATCGCGGCCCGCCGCCAGCTAGGCCGTCGCCCCCCTTCTCTGCGGGGCGACAACGGTCATCGCCAGCCAACGGGAGTCGTCGCCGTCACCCCCCTTGGGTGGCTGCCCTGACCCGTCCGCCACGCGAGACCAAAAGGAAGGCCCCGCTCACACGATCGCTTGTTCGTGATTCATTTCGGCGGGTTGGCGGCGCCGTGGCGCCGGCCAGCCCCCTCACTCCCCTCGGCAGCCGCATCTGCGGCGGCGTTCACCAAGTAGCGAGCCACGACGACGTGGCACAAGGAAAGCTTTGATCTCATGGTCCGCAACTTCGCTCTCGCCCTCACCCTCTCGACCGCCGTTGTGGCGGCGGCCGCGCCGTTTGACATCGCCACCGCGACCGGCCTCTTCGCGCCCTCGTTCCGCGGCGCCGCCAACACGACCTACACGGGCTGGGACACGTGGGACGGCGACATCGACGACGTCATCACCGATTCGACGCCCGACCTCGGCACGGATGGCGGCGCCTTCAACACGACCAATGGCGAATCCCATCGTTCGGGTTCGGGCAACTACTACGCCTTCGGCGGCTCCGTCGCCGAAGACATCACCTTCACCGCCCCCGGCAGCGGGCCGGGCGGTTACACAACGGTCATCGTCCAGGCCGTCACGCTCTTCGGCGGCTGGTCGAACGAATTGACGTTCGGTCCGATCGACGGCGTTTCGCCGACCCTGGAAGTGCTCCAGCTCGACGGCGTTAACGCCGCTGGAGCCGGCCAGTTCTTCGTCAAGTACGAGGTCCCCGGCGTCGTTGCCGCGCCGACCTTCTCCCTTTCGGCCGACCCGGGCCACACGTCGTTCGGCGAATTCACTGTCGACGCCTTTTGGTCACTCGACGGTTACGCCACCGACACCGCGGTCCATACGCCGGAGCCGACCTCGGCCGTGATCGCTCTGGTGGCCATCGCCGGCGCGATGCTGCGTCGCCATTCGTGAATTGTGGTCAGAGCTAGAGCTTTAGGAGGCTCCACCATGGAATCAACACGGACGACTCGCTACGCCGCGACCAATGCCTTGCTCCTGCTCGCCACTGCTCTCCCCGGGGCCTTGTGCCGCGGGGAAGCTGCGATGTGGGACGACGGCGCCGATGTCGATGCTTGGGTCTACAGCAACACGTCTGCCTCGGGGCATCGCGAGCGCGGCCCCTCCTTCGGCGGCGCTTTCGTTGATCCTCAAACGATGCGGTTCGAGTACGGCACAGCGACCGGTGCTTCGCGGCTCGGCATGGCGCTGATGGCCTACGAAACGGCCGACCAGATCCCCACCGGACTTGACCCGGCTCGGTACAGCGTCACGGCAGTGACGGTCACCGCTTGGGCGCGGAAGGGAGGTCTAATGTCGGGCACGATGATCTATACCGACCAGCCGCTTTCACCCGCGGAGTTGCTCAGCGAATCGCTTGCTGGCAGTCCAAGCTCGCAAAAGCCCATGGAGCTCTTCGGCGTAGGGTTTCGCGAGGGGTATGAAGGTTTCAACCTCGGCATCGTCTCGGGCGAGCGTCTCTTCGACGAAGACTCCGAAGTCTACGGCGGCAATGGTGGCACGTACGTGACCTTCCCCACCATTGCCGACGAGCTGGGACAGCCGGTCGACGTCTCCAACAGCTACACGGGCGGCTACAGTGCGACTGCGCCGGGTGAGTTCACCGCCCCCTTCAATGCGACGCCCTGGTCCATCGGCACATCGACCGTCGCGGTTGGTGCGGTGCTGCCGAACAACGCCGAGTTCACTTTCGACCTCGACCTGTCACAGCCGGGGGTCCTGTCCTATCTGCAGCGGTCGCTGTCGGTAGGCGCCGTCGGCTTCATGCTTTCGTCGATGCACTCGGCCGGCCAAGAGGGCTCGGGCGGCACCGCTTACCCCGACTGGCGACTGCGGGAGGGCGCGGCGGGAAGCTTGTTCGCGACGCTCTCGATTGAATACGAAGTGCTCGCGACGCCCGGCGACTTCGACGGCAACGGCATCGTCGACCACGCCGACTACGCCGTTTGGGCGCAGACCTATGGCTCGAGCGTGTCGCCCGGCACGGGCGCCGACGGCAATGGAGATGGCATCGTTGACGCCGCCGACTACACCTTCTGGCGGAATGCAATTCCGGTTCCCTCCGCTCTCGCCGTGCCGGAACCTGCGGGCGGCATGATCGCGGTTGTCGGATTGGCTTGCCTTTCGCTCCTGCTCCAAAGTCGCGCCGCCATTCCTCCCCTACTAAACCTTAATTGATGACGATGGAACGGAAACCAACGGCAAGTCGCGCAACGAGGGGTTTCACGCTGGTGGAGCTTTTGGTGGTGATCGCCATCATCGGCATTCTGATCGCGCTTCTCCTTCCCGCGGTTCAAGTCGCGCGAGAGGCGGCCCGACGATGCAGTTGCCGAATCAACCTCAAACAAATCGGTCTGGCGACGCAGAACTACCACGACGTCAATCGTCATCTGCCGCCGCCGAAGGCGGGCGACGCCGGCGACAAAGTAGAGCTGGGCGGCACGCTGATCGTGCTCTTGCCCTACTTGGAAGAATCGAGCCTGTACGACACCTACGATTTCCTTCAGCCGATCACAGCGCCAATCAACTCGCCGGTTACAACGACGACCGTTGAGACTTACCTTTGCCCGTCGATGCGCTCGCCGACGCTCGGGCCGAAAGAGGACGCTCCTGCGCTAGGGGCGGGGAGCTACCTCATCTCCACCAGCACGCACTACGGCGGCTTAACCGACCTCGATGGCGCTTTCGCCAATGTCGTGAAGGCAACTCCCTACCGACTTGCCCTGAAAGATGTCACCGACGGCGCGTCGAAGACGCTTTTCGCCGGTGAGATCAACTACGCCTTCGAGCCACTGGAGCGAGTTCCGTCACTCGCCAATCCTGATGGGCTCGGCTTCGCCTGGGCCAAGGGGTACTGGATACTCGCGTGGGGCGTCATGAGCACGCCGTCCGAGTCGGCGCCCGGTGAGGACGACCTGTATATTCCCCAGGAGCGAGACGAGCTCTACGCGCTTTTCAACAACAACACGAAACCGAAGACGCCCGATTCGCGTCGGACCTTCCGCAGCGACCACGTCCGCGGCGTGCAGTTCGTCATGCTGGACGGGTCGGTCCGCTTCATCCCGACCGACACCGATCCCGCCGTCCGCCGCGCCCTGGTGACTCGGGCTGGTGACGAAGTCATCCCAACGCTCAACTGATCGTAACGGACCGGTCAGACCAAGCCACTCTTACCCTGTACGAGCTACTTCTAAATGACGCGTTCCCTCGCTTGCGTGGCCCTGCTGATCGCCCCGGCCCTGTCGCTCGCCCACTTCCCCTGGCTGTCGATCGACGACGAAGCCTATCCCCGGCTGCACTTCGGCGAGAGTCTGGCCAACACGAACTACCACCTCCCCGAATCGATCGCAGCCGCGGAGATCTGGCAATCCGCCATCGACGCGCCGGCAAAGCAGGTCGCCGTCGAGCCCGTCGACAAAGACGGCTTCATCGGCCTCCAAGCCGAAGACCCGATCGAGCCCCGCGGCCGCGTCACCTCGCACGTCGTTTACGGCATCTACCACGGCTCGAAGCTGAACTACGACGCGCAGCTCTTCCCGGCGGAGAACCCGGCGACCTGGCCACAAGAGCCCGCCGAGGGCGCCGAACTGCAGGCGCTCCTGAAGGTCGAGGAGGACAAGCTGCTGGTGACAGTGCTGCTCAGCGGCAAGCCGCTCGTCGGCGCC
Organism: Pirellulales bacterium; assembly: GCA_041741515.1. GTDB lineage: Bacteria > Planctomycetota > Planctomycetia > Pirellulales > Lacipirellulaceae > Botrimarina. The sequence continues at coordinate 6,286 of JBGSJY010000092.1, forward strand.
GACGCGACGTTGTCCAACGACGAGAATGACGAAAGCGTTCAAGCCAAAACCAACGAGAAGGGCGTCGCCGAGTTTTCACTCGAAGCCGTCCACGACGGCCTCAACGGCGTGATGGTGATGCACAACGATAAAGCCGCTAAGGGCCAGCTTGACGGTCAGCCCTATACGTCGGCAACCAGTATCCTCACGGCGACTTTTAACTACAGCAGGGAAGCCGCCGCGAAGATCGCAGCCCTGAAGCCTTTGCCCGAAGCGATCTCGAGCTTCGGCGCCGCGGTCGCGGACGGGTGGCTGTATGTCTACGGCGGTCACACAGGCCAGGCGCACGACCACTCGCGCGACAACCTGTCGCAGCACTTCCGCCGGATCCGCCTCGACGGTGAGGGGGGCTGGGAAGAGCTGGCCGCGGGTCCCGGCCTGCAAGGCCTCGCGGTCGTCGCTCACGGCGGCAAGGTCTATCGCATCGGTGGTCTCGACGCGCGGAACGCCACGGGCGAGGACGAGGACCTGCACTCGGTCGATAGTTTTGCCAGCTACGACCCGAAGTCTGGCGATTGGACTGACTTAACGCCACTGCCGCAGCCGCGGTCGTCGCACAACGCGGTCGTGGTCGGGGACACGCTCTACGTCGTTGGCGGCTGGAAGCTGAGCGGCGATCGCGCGGGCGAGTGGCAAGCAGGCGCCTTGGCGATCGACCTCGCGGACCCCTCTGCCGGATGGACGGAGTTGCCCGAGCCCCCGTTCAAGCGTCGCGCTCTAGCGGTTGGTCAGGTCGATAGCAAGGTCGTGGCCCTTTGCGGGATGGATGAGGATGGAACCATCTCCAAGCAGGTTTTCTTCCTTGACCCCGCCACCGGCGAGTGGAGCGAAGGCCCCGAGTTCCCCGGCGAGGCGTTTCACGGTTTCGGCCTCGCCGCGTGGAACCTCCGCGGCGCGCTCTACGCGGGCGGCATGGCGGGTGTTCTCTATCGCCTCGACGACGACCGCCAGAGGTGGACCACGGTCGACAAGTTCGCGACCAAGCGGTTCTTCCACCAATTGGTCCCAGCGCACGACGGCGGCCTGCTTGCCGTTGGCGGCGCTTCTCCCGAGGTTGGCCACACGGCGACGATCGAATGGCTCGACCTCCAGATGCCCGCCGAGGCGGACGATGACGACAACGCGAAGACCACCGCGTCGATCAACCACTGACTACCAATGCTGAGTCGAGAAATAGTCGGGCCACCGAATCGCGGCGACGCTCTCGAAGGCGAACTGCTGACGCAAACGTGGTCCGATTTCGCGTAATCGACTTTCGATTTCTGGATACGCGGCCTACCAACGCCTAGATGCACCTTGGGCCGGCGCCTACGATGGTCGCTTCGCAGGGATTCGGTGACCGTCCGCTGGCGGGCCGGCCTCTTTTGAGCGACTCACCAGGCGTCCGACCGACATGATTGACATCGACTCGCAGATCACGCCAAGTGATCTGCTCCCCAAGATCGACCGCCTCTGGTCGGCTTCCGCGGCCAAGATCGACTCGATCGAAGCGTCGCTCCCCCCCGGGTCGCCGTCGCCCGTCTTCACGGTGGAAGGTCGCTACACGGCGCGGGGTTGGACCGAGTGGACGCAGGGGTTTCAGTACGGCGCCGCGCTGCTGCAGTTCGACGCCACCGGCGACGAGCGCTACCTGCAACTGGGGATCGAGCGCACGGTCGATCGCATGGCGCCGCACCTGACGCACGTCGGCGTCCACGACCACGGCTTCAACAACGTGAGCACCTACGGCGCCATCTGGCGGCTGATCCGTGAGGGGCGGATCACGGACAACGACTGGCTGACGCGGTTCTGCGAGTTGGCGCTCAAGGTCACGGGCGCAGTGCAGGCGGCGCGGTGGTCGCCAACCATCGACGGGGGCGGCTACATCTACTCGTTTAACGGCCCGCAGTCGCTGTTCGTCGATACGATCCGCTCGTGCCGGGCGCTCGCCGTGTCGCATCAGTTGGGCCACGCGCTCCTGGGCGAGCGCGATGAAAAGATCAACCTGCTCGGCCGATTGATCGAGCACGCCAAGGCGACGGCGCGCTACAACCTCTGGTACGGCGAAGGCCGTGACGTCTACGACCTGCGGGGTCGCACCGCGCACGAGTCGGTGTTTAACGCTAACAATGGCGAGTACCGCTGCCCCTCCACCCAGCAGGGCTACTCGGCGTTCAGCACGTGGACGCGGGGACTCGCGTGGGCGATGGTCGGCTTCCCGGAAGAGCTCGAGTGGCTCGCCACTCTCGACGACGCGGCATTTCAGCCCTACGGCGGTCGTGAAGCGGTCGAGGGGGTATTCCTCAAAGCGGCCCACGCGACGTGCGACTTCTACATCGAGCACACGCCAACGTGCGGCGTCCCCTACTGGGACACCGGCGCGCCGGGGCTGTCGCAGATGGGCGACTACCTGGATCGCCCGGCCGAGCCCTTTAACGCCCACGAGCCCGTCGATAGCTCCGCCGCCGCCATCGGCGCGCAGGGGCTGCTGCGGTTGGGGCACTACCTCGAAACTCGCGGCGACGCCGAAGTCGGCGCGCGTTATCGGCAAGCAGGGCTCACGGTGCTCGACACGCTGCTTGGCGAGACGTACCTATCGACCGATGCGGCTCACCAAGGCCTGATCTTGCACTCGGTGTATCACCGCCCCAATGGCTGGGACCACGTCCCCGCCGGCCAATCGGTCCCCTGCGGCGAATCCAGCATGTGGGGCGATTACCACGCCCGTGAGCTCGCCCTCTACGTCCAGCGTCTGGCGAAGGGCGAGCCCTACTATACGTTCTTTGGTCCAACAGCGAGCTAGACCCCGATGCCTGGTAAGAAAGCAGCGCTGGTGACGGGCGGTACGCGGGGCATCGGCCTCGGCGTGGCGTTGCGGTTGGCCCAGTCGGGATTCGATGTCGCTGTCAACGGGCGCCGCACCGCCGAGGAAGTCGAGCAGTCGATCGACCAGATCAAGGCGCACGGCGCCGAAGTACTCTACTGCCGGGCGGACGTGGCCTCGAGCGACGACCGCGCGCGGATGGTCGACGAGGTCTTCGACCGCTTCGGGCGCCTCGACACGTTGGTTAACAACGCCGGTGTCGCCCCCGACGTCCGCGCCGATCTGCTCGACGCCAGCGAAGAAAGCTTCGAGCGGCTCGTCCGCATCAACCTGCAAGGGCCGTACTTCCTCACGCAGACCGTCGCCAAGCGGATGATCGACCAGCCGACTACAGAGGAGGGTCGCCGCGGAGTCATCGTCAACGTCTCGTCGGTGAGCGCGACGGTCGCCTCGGTCAACCGTGGCGATTACTGCATCAGCAAAGCGGGCGTCGCGATGGCCACGCAGCTCTGGGCGGCGCGGCTGGCGGAGTATGGCGTCTCCGTCTACGAAGTCCGACCCGGCGTGATCCGCACCGATATGACGTCGGGTGTCACGGAGAAATACGACCGCCTCTTAGCTGAGGGGTTGACGGTCGAGCCACGGTGGGGAACGCCCGACGACGTCGGCCGCGCGGTCGCGATGCTCGCCCGCGGCGAGCTCTCGTACGCGACGGGCAACGTGCTGCTCGTCGATGGCGGCCTGACGCTGCCGCGCCTTTGACCGACCGCGCCAACACGTCGCGGACGTCACGTCTCGCGCAGAGACGCGGAGGCGCCGAGTTGTCGGCCGATAAGACTCACGCAAAGTCGCAAAGTCGCCAAGGACGGATAACTGCGCGATCGTGTCCCGCTGCGGCCTTTCTTCTCAAATTCTTTTCTTCTCGCCTTTGCGCCTTGGCGTGAGTCTTAGCGACATGCCCTTTGCGTCTCTGCGCGAGACTGTCCCGCCTTGTTCCCGGAGTCAGCGCGACGCGACGACTCGACGAAGCCCGCGCTAAATCCGCGCGCCGTTCGGCAGCACGCGGGTGGCGACTTCGGGCGGTGGGCCGGTCGTGTGATTGATCTCCAACCACGCCTGCTGCGGCGCGACGGCGTCGATCGTCGGGTCCCTGCCGAGCTGGAGCTCGTGCAGGTAGTTGACCGCCATCAGCCCCAGTTCGTGCGAGTTTTGGCACACGGCCGTCATCGTCGGCGAAACCGTGTTGCGGGTGTCGGTGTCATCGAAGCCGATCACCGAGAAGTCCTCCGGGATGCGGACGCCCATGTTCCGCGCTTCATTGATGGCGCCGACGGCGACGAGAGGGTCGGCGATGAAGGCGGCCGTGGGACGGTCCCGCCCCCCCATCATGGAACGCATCAGCTGGGCGCCGTCGAGCCGATGGGGCGGGATACGCTTGACAAGACGCTCGTCGAACAAGTCGTGCTCCTCGAGCACCTGACGGTAGGCGTCGTACCGATCGACGTGGTCGCCGTCATCGCGTTCGCACGTGGCGAAGGCGATCCGCTTGTGCCCCAGCGAGCAGAGGTAATCGACCGCGTCGCGACTGGCCTGCCCCGAGTGGCTGTAGATGAACGGCAGAGTGGGGTGATCCCAATGGTCGCCCACCACCACAACCGGGATCCCTTCGTCGGCCATCTCGCAGGCGACTTGGCGGTGCGTGTCCGTGCAACGGAGGACGACCCCACACACCTCTTTCCGCTTGAAGAAGCGCTTGAACGACTCGCCTTCACCGCGGTCACGGTTGTGGTTGAGGATCGTCAGGTCCATCGCGACCTGCTCGAGCGCCTCGACCATCCCGCCGATGCACGCCGAGTCGTACGGAGACGACGGCGTCGCGATCCCCGCGTAAACCAGCGCCAGGCTGCGGCTGGCGCGCTTGCCGACCTGCGGCGCGTAGTCGCAGGCGTCGATGGCCGTCATTACGCGGCGGCGTAGGTCGGGCGCGACGCTGTCGTGCCCGTTGAGCACCCGCGAAACCGTGGCGATCGAAACTTTGGCCTGGCGGGCGACCTGACGGATATTCGACATCGCGGCTTTTCCTGCGTAACAGTTACCTAGCTGTAACTCAGCATATCCCAAGGTGTTTCGCGATCAAGCGGCAAATATCTGAAAGCGTGGCGAGAATTATCAGCAACTACCGTCAAAAAAAGGGTGCAGTACGCTTGACTTCGCCGAGCGAAATGCCCAGGATGGTTAGTAACTTGTCTCTCGCGTTTCAAACTCACTCGGACTGGCCGGCTTGCCGGCGTCGGTTCGGGGGCTGCCAACATTGGCTACCAGGCGCCAGCCACCCATAATTCATCTACGGGTAGTGCGGGTACTGCTTCTGCCAGTGCGATAAGCGAGCGCGAAGGGGCGGGGCGATCGTTTTTTCGTCGTTGCTTTTCAGCTGCCGTCCGAGCGTTGGTTGACTCCTCTCTCGGTGGATCCTGTTCTTCTCCAGTACCAAGCGGCCCAATACTTAGCGGCCCAATACTTAGCGGCGAAGAGACGGCCGATCGCACGGAAAGCGGTTGGCGCCAGTAGAAACATTTCCCGCGGCGGCAAAGTTGGGAGGATCCCATCGTTCTCGCCTCCCCAGTTTTCTTGTGATTTGCAGCGGCTTCTCGTGATCGACAGCGGCTCGTAGTGGTTTACAGCGTCTGACGAATCGTTTCTGCGGGGTGGGCAGTGCGGTTTCAGAGGCGCCTCGGCGTCATCTCCTCGAAGACATCAGCATTAGGTAGTCCAACCGATGAACTCACGACTTCTCTCGATGACCGCGGCGGTTCTCCTCGCCGCCCCGACGGTGAGCTATGCCGCAATCGCGGTGCCGCTGATCACGGACCTCAATAACGTCTTTGGTGGATCGAATATCGGCGTCGACACCACGGCGCGGCTCGACCTGAACAACATCGCCGTCTACACGATGAATGGCAGCGGCTTCTCCGGGGGCGGCTTTGGCGTTTCGATCTCCAACGGAGAGAACGGCATCAACTCCAGCGCCGCAGGCGCCAACATCGACATCCCCAACCCCAACCCCGTGAACTCGGCGATCGCCGCGGTCAACAACGGCGGACGCCTGCAGAACGGCAACGTGATCCGCTTCTCGGCGTGGTTCCAACAAGACCCCAACGATCCCATCGTCAAGGAGCCCAGCGTCGAGCCGGTGCTGAAGCTCGAACTGTGGAAAGAGTACGGCAGCCAGTTCGGCGACTTCGATTCGGGACGCCGGGCCACCGCTTTCTATGGGGATCGGCTTTGGGATACCGACATCAATGCTCCCGATGCGTTCTGGAATGGATTCAATCAAAGCCAAGCCTCACGGATTGACCTTAACAACAACGGGGTCATCGCCAACGGCGACGCCCTCACCGTTTCGCTCCCGCCGACGACCGGCCCGGATTGGGTGCTCGTCGAAACCACGTTGCGGATCGACGACCTGCCGGACGACCAGCCGGGCTTTGGCTGGCAGATCGGCGATGAGCAGTTCTTCGTCAATTCAATCGAGGAGGTCCGCGGAACGATGTTCGTCGGCGACTTCGCCGGTAACAACCTGACCGGTGGCGGCAGCTTCTTCGTCGACAACATCCTTTTCGAAGTCTTCGCCAGCGAGGCCTCGCTGGCGGCTACGCCCAACCCCAATCCCCGTCCCAAGTCGCAAGACTTTGTCCCCGGTGATTACAACAATGACGGCGTCTCGAACGCGGCCGACTACACCGTCTGGCGTGACTCGGCGGGTGGCGCCGCAGGCTCGCTGCCGAACGATGTCAATGGCGGCGTCATCGGCCAGCCACAGTACGACACCTGGGCCAACTACTACGGCGACACGACGCCCGACCCGTTCGCGGCCACCTCGTCCGTGACCATCCCCGAGCCGACCTCGGTGGCCCTTGCCGGGCTGCTATTGGCTTGCGGGGTTTCGCGGGCTCGCCGCAGCTGATGGAACGATCGCCGGCCCCGCCGCCCTCGCGGCGGCGGGGCCGTTTTTTGCTATCTCCTCGTCAACCTGTTCCCCCCCCGAGGAAGCGATGAAGACTGGAATCGAGCGACCGGCGCGCTTCGGATTTACGCTGGTCGAGCTGCTGGTGGTGATCGCGATTATCGGGATCCTGGTGGCGCTGCTGCTCCCCGCAGTCCAGGCCGCGCGCGAAGCCGCGCGGCGGATGCAGTGCGGCAACAACCTCAAGCAGATCGGACTGGCCTGCCACAACCTGGTCTCGACGACGAAGTACTTCCCCACCGCGGGGGGAGCCGTGTCGCAGTTCTTCGCCGCGGATGAGCGGAAGGGGCCAAAGTATGGCTACGAGTACGCCGGTTGGATGTTTCAGATCCTTCCCTACATGGAAGAGCAGGCGCTCTATAACCTGCGCGAGGGGGACGGATCGGGCAACACGGGCTTTGTCGCCACACGCCTGATCGAGAAGCCTGTTTCCGCCTTCAACTGCCCGACCCGCTTCAATCGCTTCGGCAACGACGGCCTCGATGTTTACGCGCTGGGAGATTACGCCGGCGTCATGGCGAGCCACAACAGCCCGGGATGGCAAGGCTTCGCCTGGGAGACTACGGTCGGACCGAAGCCCAATGAAGAGACCGCGGTGTGGACAGGCATTCTGGTGAAGGGGGGACAAGTCAACACCGGCACCGGTGAGGTCTGGGAGTATGGCAAGATAAGCTTCGCGAAGATTACCGACGGCAGTTCCAAAACAATCATGGCCGCTGAGAAGGCCGCCAATGGCGCGTTGTACAGCATTGATCGGGCCGCGACAGGCGGCAATCATCCGTACTGGGAGCTGTACGGCTACTACATCGGGGCGGACTGGCCGACCATGCGGCAATTTGGGGCACTATTGCCCGGTGCGCCTAATGCGAGCCCCGAAGTTCCCCTCAAGAGCGACTCAGAAAGCCGGGTTACGTACGATCGGGGAAGACCATCGACAAATGTGCCCGACGAGCAAGGTTTCGGCTCGGCGCACCCAGGCGTTTTCCTGGCTCTGATGGGCGACGGCTCGGTGCGTACGGTCTCGATGGACACGGACCTTGTCTTACTCGACCAGCTGGGTAAGCGAGCCGATGGAACGACAGGGTCTCTCGAATGAAAAATGATCCGCGGGGACAATCCATGACGGGCCACCACTTCGCTCGGGTGCTGACCGGTTGCTGCGTGATGCTTATCGCCTCGGTCAGTGGTTGCAGCCGAAGCAACCCCGAATCGACCGTCGCGGCTCTGAATCAATCGAACGTTCAGCGGCTGACGAACCTGTACTTTGCCTACCAGAAGAATCACGACTTCAACGGCCCCAAGGACGAAGCCGACTTCCGGCAGTTCGTTCAAGGAATCGGCGCTGAAAAGCTTGAGCGGATCGGCGTCGATGCGGCGTCAATCGACAATCTCTTCGTCAGCGAGCGCGATGGGCAGCCCTTCAATATCCGCTACCGGGTGAAGGGTAGCATCATGGGGACGCAAGAGCCTGTCGTTTTCGAGTCGCAAGGCGTCGATGGGATGCGGATGGTGGGCTTCCTCGACATGTCCCAACGCGAGGTCGACCCCACCGAGTATGATCAATTGCGGTCGACTAAGACGTCGGGCGGTTCGAGCCGCCCAGGCAGAAACACTTGAACCGCCCTTTGCGGGCGCCTGTTCCGATGGAGCAATATCGGTGATCAGTATCGCGAAGGCATCCCTCCTCTCCGCCACGGCGCTCCGCTGTCGGCAGTCGCTGGCCGCAAGCGCCCTCCTGGTGATGTTGATCGGCGTCACCGGCTCCACGCAAGCGCAGGAAGTCCCCGCCTTGGCGGGCTGGGACCTCGTCTGGCACGACGAGTTCTCCGGCAATTCGCTGAACTCCACCAACTGGACCGCGATGGATCGGCGGGACAGCTTCAATAACGAGAAGCAGTACTACCATCCCAACCAGGTGGCCGTCGGCGATGGCAATCTTAAGCTGACGGCGATCAACACTCCCCGCGCCGGCAAGGCCTACCAGTCGGGCTTGATCACCTCCAAGGACCTCTACGGCCCGGGACGTTTCGAGGCCCGCATCGACTTGCCCACCTCGCAGGGCATGTGGCCCGCGTTCTGGCTCAACGCCAACAATACGCAGTGGCCGCTGGGCGGAGAGATCGACATCCTCGAAAACCGCGGCAGCCAGCCCAACCTCGTCAGCAGCGCCTACCACTGGCAGAAGGACCCCGGCCCCTGCTGTGGCGATCACCGCTTCGACTTCCACGAGCACACCGCCGAAGCGGACGGCCAGCCGGTCAACTTCCACGAAGGGTTCCACACCTACGCCGTTGAGTGGGACGAGGAGTCGCTCCGCTTCTATGTCGATGACGTGCTCCACTACACGCTCACCGAGACGCCCGACCGACCCATCATCGAGACCCCCAAGAACATCATTCTCAACCTCGCCGTGGGCGGCGACTTCGGCGGTGACCCGAACGGCTCGACCGTCTGGCCGCAGACGATGCTCGTCGATTACGTGCGGTACTGGCAGCCCGCTACCCAGGCGATGTCGGGCGACTTCAACCTCGACGGGCTGGTGGACGCCGCCGACTACACCCTCTGGCGCAACAACATGGGCCGGACCGGAACGCGGCTCGCCGCCGACGGCAACGGCGACCAGATAGTCGATCACCTTGACTACGAGATTTGGGCGGCGACCTACGGCCATGCGACGACACCGACGACCGCGATCCCCGAGCCGCCGGCCGTCGCGATGTCGATCGGCGCCGCGATCCTATCGCGACTCTTGACACCGATGCGTGTTCCGAGCGTGGATTGAACGGCTCCCCGAGTGCGACCAGAAAAGACGCACTGTTAATTCATTTCACGGCAAGCTTGCCGAAATCGCTCTGGCGGATTTGCCGCCTCGTCCATCGCTGCCATTCCACGGGAAGCAATACTGTCGCCGCGGCCGACCTCGGTCTGCGGTTCCAGTCGCCGGACAGAAGCAGCGCAGAAAGAAGGCCGCCGGCCCGAAGCGAGACCGGCGGCCTTGTGGCCTCTACGTTAGCGACCGCCCATGGTCGCTTCGATCTTCTTTTGAATGCCTTCTAGGTTGAAGGACCCTGGCATCTGGCTGGGCGGATACTCCTTCATCGTCATGAGGAAATTGCCGGCGACCCGCTGCATCGGCGCCAGGATATAAACGCGATCGAGGAACCAGTCATTGTAAGTGTTCGAGTTGTGCTGCGATTTCTCGTACGGGTCCCGGCGGAGGTTGAACAGCAGCGGGACGCGAAGCTCGGTGAAAGGCTCTCGCCAGACTTCGAAGGCTTGGCCACGGTTCTCAAGGAAAACCGCCTTCCAGTCTTCGTAGCGCATCGCGACGATCTGGCCATCGTCGTTCACATAGATGAATTCTTTGCGAGGTGAAGCACCAGTCTTCCCGCTGATATAGTCGAGCTGGTTGGCGCCATCCAAGTAGTTCTTGTAACTCCGTCCATTGAGATCGACGCCCTTCTTCAATTGCTCAACGATTGCAGGGTTGCCACCAGCGGCGGCGAAGGTAGGCAACCAGTCTTCATGAGAGACGATGCCGTTGCGGACTTCGCCGGCGGGGAAGTGGCCCGGCCACCGGACAAAACAGGGGACGCGGTAGGCGCCCTCCCAGTTCGAATTTTTCTCACTGCGGAAGGGCGTGGTTCCGGCGTCAGGCCATGTGTTGTAGTGCGGGCCATTGTCAGTCGAATACTGGACAATCGTGTTGTCCGTGACGCCAAGATAATCCAAGAGCTTGAGTAGTTCCCCGACCTGCATGTCATGCTCGATCATGCCATCGGTGTATTCATCGTTGCCTCTGTGACGGTGCTCCTTCTTGACGTGGGTGCGGAAGTGCATGCGCGTGCCATTCCACCAGCAGAAGAAGGGCTTGCCGGCCTTGACCTGGCGGGTAATGAAATCCTTGGCGGCGGCGATGGTTTCTTCGTCGATCGTCTCCATCCGCTTCTTGGTCAGAGGGCCGGTGTCTTCGATTGACTGGCCGCCCTTGCCGTCGGCTTTCGTGTGGAGCACGCCGCGCGGCCCAAAGACCTGTTTGAAGGTTTTGCCGCCTGGCAGCACCATGTCGCCCGGATAATCCTCGTTTTCCGGCTCTTCCTCGGCGTTCAGGTGATAGAGGTTGCCGAGGAACTCGTCGAAACCGTGCATCGTGGGGAGGTGTTCATCCCGGTCGCCCTGATGGTTCTTGCCGAATTGGCCGGTGGCGTAACCAAGGCTCTTCATCACCGTGGCCATGGTGACGTCGGTTTTTTGCCAACCCTCAGGGGCGCCAGGGATGCCGACTTTGGTCATGCCGGTTCGAACCGGACACGAGCCGTTGATGAAGGCAGCGCGACCGGCGGTGCAGGACTGCTGGCCATAGTAGTCGGTGAAAAACACGCCCTGGCGGGCAATACTGTCAATATTCGGCGTCTGATAGCCCATCATGCCACGGTTGTGGTAGCTGATGTTCTCGGTGCCGATATCGTCGCCCCAGATCACCAGGACGTTTGGCTTGTCGGCGCTGTGGGCCACGGCGGCCACCGCTAGGAGAGAAAAGCACCAGGTTGTCCGGATCATTTCGCCGCTCGGAGTGAAGAAACCGTGATGAAAAGTAGTCGCAGACTGCCGGAGACTCGTCTGAGGCGAAGAATAGCCCGTTGGCAGTCAAACGCCCAGCAAAAACGCCCTAGTTCGCTACGAAATTGCAATCGATCGGAGCAATTAAAGCCGACGGGGAATAACGGCAGCGGCCGTCGCACTGCAAAATGGCCGTTGCCGGCCCGATACCTTCTGCGAAGGACCCGGCAGACCCGCACGGAGGCGGCTACTCATGCGCATTTCGAGCTTAACGCGATCCCTGGCGCTTGCCGCCGCCAGTGTGGGAATGGAGCTCGCTGTGGCACAGCAGCCCCTTGCCGGCGATTGGTGCGATAACCGCACCTACCTGGCCGACAACGGCGTCACCTTCCAGCTTGACGTCGCCCAGTTCTACCAGGGGGTCGCGAGCGGGGGGCTCAATCAAGCCTGACCTGCCCCAAAAACCTGAGCCATTCGTTATGAGAGTACGGTTTGGGTAAATCCGCTGCCCCCGCGTAGCGGAGCAGCCGCTCGAGGCGTAGCCGAAAGCGGCTGCGGAGCGGAGTGGGGGCAGCGGGCCGCGAACT
>JBGSJY010000093.1:0-39647 GCA_041741515.1 Pirellulales bacterium
CGCCACCCAGTGGAGCACCCGCACGCTGGCGAAGGAGCTGGGGGTGAGCGACACGCGGGTTGCCCGCGTGTGGCGGGCCCACGGCCTGCAGCCGCACCGGGTGAAGACGTTCAAGGTCTCCAATGACCCGCACTTCGCCGAGAAGGTCCGCGACGTGGTCGGCTTGTACCTCGACCCGCCCGAACGGGCGATTGTCTTGAGCGTCGATGAGAAGACCCAGGTCCAAGCCCTCGACCGGACCCAGAAGGGCCTGCCGATCCACCCGGGCAAGTGTGGGACGATGACCCACGACTACAAACGGAACGGGACGACCACGTTGTTCGCCGCGCTCAATGTGGCCGAAGGAATCGTCATCGACAAGTGCATGAAGCGGCATCGCCACCAGGAGTGGATCGCGTTCCTCAAGGAGATCGACGCCCGCACGCCTCCCGACCTCGACCTGCACCTGATTGCCGACCCTCGTCAATAGAGAGACCGGCGCGACGCCTAAGCACCCGGCCGTGCTGCGCTGGCCGACGCGTCATCCGCGGTTCCCCATGCACTTTATCCCCACCTCCAGCAGTTGGTTGAACCTGGTCGAACGCTTCTTCGCCGACCTCACGACCAAGCGGCTGCGACGCGGAACCTTCCGCAACGTGCCCCAACTCGTGAAGGCGATCCGTGGCTACGTCGAGCACCACAACGACACCACCGACGGCTTCACCTGGACCAAGACCGCCAACGCCATCCTCGAAAAAGTCGCCCGGGCAAAAGCGACCCTCGATAAGATCAACGATTAGCGACGCGGTACACTAGTGGGATGCAAAGGGGATCGTTCGTATCCATTGAATCGGAAATTCGGCGAGCTGATTCCCATACGTTCGGCTTCGGCAAGCGCCTCGGTTTCGTCCTCGATTTCAAGGGAGACCCGCACCCTCTCGCCCTTCGAGTCATATCCTCGGATGCGGCAATTCATGACCCAGCCTGCCTACTAAGTGGGTGGCGATTCGAGGAGCTGGCGATCGAAGCGTCGGCCGCCACGAGACAGGAACCGGTCCCCTTGGGATTTTCATGTTAATTACGTCATTCCGCTTCGTGAAAGTGTCGTCGGGCGCTAGAACTGGTTCAGCTCGAATCGGCTTTCTTTGTCGCCGTACGGGCGTTCTCGACAGGTTGTTAGCCGACTTGGCCACCGCGCTTTTTGTAGGCGAGCGACACAGTTTCCTCGAAGCGAGCCACCAACTGTGGCTCAGTCTTATCTCAACTCGCTCGACCGCAAAGATCCGGCTCCGCGTTGAGTGACCAGCGTCACCACAACTGGTGCACCAGCGGCTTGATTCGCGCCTCGTAGATGGCGTCGATCGCGACATGCTGCTCAGCGGTCAGCGGCGCCCTGTCGGACGCGAGGAGATTCCCTTCGAGCTGCTCGGTGCGCGACGCCCCAGGAATGACCGTCGAAACCGCCTGGTGATCAAGGATCCACCGCAACGCAACCGTCGCCAGATTCTCTTCGCCGGGGAACAGTTCGCGCAGCTCACGGACAGCGTCGAGGCCGACTTCGTAGGGGACCCCCGCGAACGTCTCGCCTTTATCAAAGCCGGCGCCGTCGCGGTTGAAGTGGCGGTGGTCGCCCTCGCCGAACTTCGTCGTCTTGCCGAACTTGCCGGTCAACAATCCACTCGCGAGCGGCACGCGGACAACCACGCCGATGTCACGCGCCATCGCCTCGCGAAAGAACAGGCCCGCGGGCCGTTGCCGAAACGCATTGAAGATGATCTGGATGGTCGTGACGTTCGGGTACTCCATCGCCTTGAGCGCCTCCTCTACTTTCTCGACGCTGACTCCGAGATGCTGGATTTTCCCTTCGGCTTTGAGATCGTCGAATAGCCCGAAGATCTCGGGGCGGTAGTAGGTTGCGGGTGGCGGGCAATGCAGCTGAATCAGGTCCAGCGTATCGAGTCCCGTATTCTTGAGACTGGCCTCCACATACCCGCGCAAGGCCTCCACCGTGTAGCCGGCATCGATGTGCGGGTTGATCATCCGCCCACACTTGGTGGCGACATACAGTTTCTCGCTGCGTCGTCGCACGACCCGCCCAACTGCCGCTTCGCTCTTGCGGTCGCCGCCGTAGACGTCGGCCGTGTCGAGGAAATTGACCCCCCGGTCGATGGCCGCGTCGAGGATCGACTCGGCGAGGGAGTCATCGAAAGGCTCGCCCCACTTCCCCCCGACCTGCCACGTGCCGAGCGAGATTTCCGAGACGTTGAATCCGGTTTTGCCGAGGCGGCGGTAGTGCATGCGATCAGGCTCCAACGAAGGGACGCCCCCATGCTACCAAACACCACGTGGGCTGTCGCGAAGCCATGGGGTCGCGCGGGGCGCTGCGCCGTTCGCTGTCCGAAAGTCGTGGGCTATCGCAATAGCGGATTAGCCAAGATTCTTAGACAGCAGGCCATCGTCGCTATCGACGGTGTGTATCAGCCAGCCGCGTAACTTCACCGTGAACGGACCACGTTCCCTGGAAGCTTGATCTGCAAACTTCTCGGCGCGCCTATTCTTTGGTCGATCCGCCCGTCCCCCGCTGGATCGCGACCGCACCCAGCAGGGAAACGACGATACTGATGGCGAAGGTCCCAGGCTCGGGGACCTGGGAAGAGTTCGCGGGTCCAACGTTTGCACCGTAGTTCGCTCGCCACAGTTGGTAGTCGGTCGAATCCACTTCGCCATTCTCGTTACCATCCGCCCGTAGATCGGCGCCGACGTCGCCGACCTGGTCGCGCCATACCGTGTAGTCGGCGGCGTCGATTACGCCATCTGCGTTGTAGTCCCCCGCGCGGGGTACGTCTTGGAAAGTCACACGGATGTCTTCAGTGTACAAGACGTCCTTCAGGTCTGCAGTCGCCGGATCGACGTAGTCAATGTTGACGACGTAGTTCACCGTGAGCGGGGTCTCGCCGGAACTGTCGGGCAGCAGCTTTCCGATCGGCAGGGTCTCGCCGTTAAGCAGGTCGGACCCGCCCAACAAATAGCTCTCGATTAGCTGCTGTGATGTGTCTGCGACAGTCTCCCAACGCATCCCCTCAGCGGCGGGGTCGATGGCATCGATGCCGTGCGCCGAGAGGTTGGAGCCGCGCCACGCGGCCGCGTCAAAGGGGGCGCCGGCGGTTCGGACCTCGTACGAGGTAAGGGTCACGGAAGCGACGTCACTCCCCAAGGTCGTCAGAAAGCGGGCATACCCTGTTTCCGGATCGACCTCCAGCGTTAGTGGTGGCGGGCTGGTGAACTCGACGGTCAGTCGCGGCGCTAGTTCCATGCCGTCGGCCGAGTCGCGAGTTCGAACATCCCAGCCATCTCCACTCTGGTTGATAATTCCGAAGCCGTAGTTTGGCGAGCCCCGCAGCCACTCCGCGACGATCGCCGTTACGTTAATGTTGACGTCGGATCCTTCGCCGATATCAACCATCGATCCACCGGCTACCGGCAGAGTCTCGACACCGGGCGTCAGTCCGTCGCCCCCCAATGAACCCCACGTTGCGGTAGACGTCCAATCAATGGCCATGCCGTAGAAGTCGACCGGTCCGTCGGTGGCGCTCGACGTGAAGAAGCTGAGGTGGGCGGAGCGAACAATGGCCCCCACGGGCGCCTGAAAGTCATTGAAACGAAGCAAGGCGTGCGACACGCCCGCCGCGCCATAGTCGTTCGAGTCTTGATCGATCGTTAGAGAGTCATAGTCGGAACCCAAGAACGATGAGCCGGGCGCGGCCGACGCGACAACGAGCAACTGCTCGGCGTTAAAGGTTAAAGTCTGGGCTGAAGATGGGCAAACGATGGTTGCGATGGTCGCGACTGTTGCCAAGATGAGAGTTGTAAATTTCACGGGTTGCTAACCTCTCGTTGCTTAGTGTCTTTCGATGCTATTAAACCGCACGCCCCGGCGGACCTGCCTAGCCAAGTTGAGTAGCGCCCTCCGGACCGATGCAAGCCAAGCGTGGTCCTCGGTGGCAAGGAAAGGGGCGATGCTGACGAGCGGCTTCAGCCTCAATCGTCGTCATCTTCGGCGTCCGCTGTGACAGCCCACTCCGGGTACGGCACGCCACTTCCGCGTACCGATCGCCACAAGATGCGATTGAGCACGTCTTCGGGCGCCCGATCGATCTCGCGGAAATTCAGCGACGCCGATACGACCGCATCTTCGCGGAGCACAGGGTCGGCGATAGCCGCCGGTTCGAGGTTCATTTTATCGAGAGCTACCTGGGCTGGCGCAGCGTCGTAGGGCGTCAGGTCAACCTCCTCCACAAAGCAGTCGAACATCGGTGTGGCGCTCGCATCGAACTGGTTCATCGGTGGCAGGCCGAGAATCTGCTCGATCGTCATCAAGATGCTTGTCGTGTTGTATTGGGTGCTCACAAGCGCTTTACGCTTGGCGTAGGGGCTGGCGCAGAACGCGATGGTGCGGTACCCGCTCACGTGATCCCACCCGGCCTGCGGGTCGTCCTCGATGGCAAACACGGCCATTTCCTTCCAGAAGCGCGAGTGGCTTAGGCCCTCAAGAATGCGACCAAAAGCTAAGTCGTTGTCGGCCATACACGCCTCGGGCGTGGGACACCCCGGCGAAGTCCCGCTGGTGTGATCGTTGGGGAGGCAGATGATCACCAACTGCGGGTACTCGCCCCGCTTCTCAAACTCCGCAAGTTCGCGGAGCACAAAGTCGGCGCGGAATTGGTCGGGCGCCGACATTTCCCAACCCACGTAGTCGAGCGGTGAGAATGCCCGCAAAGATTCCACGCTTGGCCAGCAACCGAAGATGATGTCGTTGGTCTTGTTCTTCCACGCAAGGTAGCAGGACATGAAGTCGGGCGTGCCCGCCTCTGGCTTGTCGCGCCAGCGCACCGACGGGCCCATGAACTCGCCATAGTTTCGGATCGTGACGCCGTGCTTGAGCGCGTTATCCCAAATGAATCCCGATGGCGCGTAGGCGAGCGCATCGTCCTCATCGACTCCCATTCCGTCGGGGTAGCTCCGTGGGAAGCCCGCGAAGCTCTTTTCCATGTAGTCGGTCGAGTAGGCCGTTGTGCTCCATTGATGGCCATCGGCGCTCAGAATCCCACAGCAGTAGGTGTTGTCCAAGAGGACATACTCGCTAGCTATCTTGTGGTGATTGGGCGTGACTTCGGGGCCGAAAATGCACAATGACGGATCACCGTTGCCTCGGCCTAAGGAGCCAAGAACTTGGTCGAAGGTGCGGTTCTCCTTGATGATATAGACGACGTGCTTGATGAGGCTCGGCTCGCCAATCCGTTCCGGAATCGCACGCGGTCGTTGACCCGGACGGGGGGGCAGCAACGCGGCCGCGATCCGCGGCGCCTGCAGATTCCTCGAGACACGTTCCGAGAGGGCGGGTAGTTGATCGTCGCTCGGCGTGTCGAACGCTGTCAGCGATCCGAAATAGTGGTGCGAGTTGAAACCGGCGGCGTCCGGTTCGGCGCCGCCGTTGTAGGGCTGGGGCAGCTTGGGCAGCCCTTTAATGTTCGCCGCCACGACGTTGCCCCGGGCGTTGTCCACCAGCAAAGCCCCCGGATACCAGCCGACAGGGACCATACCGATCAGCTTTGTTTGTGCCGGTTCGCGAGCGTCAAATCGGAACACGGCAACCGCGTTCTGAGAGCCGTTGGCGACGTAGAGCCGTTCACCCGTCGCGTCAAAAGCGGCCGCATTCGGCGCGGCGCCCAGCAAATCGGCCGGGCTAGGTTTCGCCCATACGGTGGCGACTCTTGAATCCGATCGAGTGTCGATGACGCTGAGATGATCGCTCCCCGCATTGCAACACACCAAAAACCGATGCGTGTCGCTGATGGCTAGGCCGCTAGCGTGCAAGCCGGTGACCAATTCCTCTACGACTTCTCCTGCTCGCAAGTCGACTATGCTCAGCGAGCCCTCACTCGCGATATGTCGCACCGGGTCAACCCTGACGGTCGTGCCGCGTCCTGCGGGGCCGGTCAGATCGCCCTCGCCGGGCCGTCGCCCTCCCCAGTTGCTCACGTAGGCCTTCGCGTCCTTTAACACGACATCGTAAGGGGCGACACCGACGGGAAAGGACCGGAGGACAACCCCCGAACCCGTGTCCAACTCAAGCAGTTGGTTTGAGAGATTCGCGCAAACGTAAAGCCGGTTTCCGTCGGCAGAAACGGCTAGGCCGCTGGGGATCTCGGCTTCACGCCGGGGAGCGTTTGCGTCGGGCAGCTTCCATGCGAACGCTGGCGAGACGTTGCCGTCCTCCTCGACGCGGAACACTTTGACCGAACCATTGACATCGCTCATGTAGATGCGATCGCCGTCCGGTGAGAAGACAAGCCCCGTGAAGCTTAGTTGCCCCTGGGTATCCGTCGGCGCGACGGCCTGCTTCGCTTCCGGCTGTGAACGAGCTTCCGATAGCACGTCGGGCAGCGAGACTCGCTGTTGAACGTCGAATTTATCGGGATCGACAACGACCAGTTCGTTTGTCTTTCCAGCGGTGACCAGTAGCCGGCCGCTCGGTGACAGCGCCACCGCTTGAGGACGGATTCCGGGGAGGTCGAGCTGGCGCCCGTACGGGGTCAGCACTTGGTTAACGGGCGTCACAACCCGCCCACCGGCAGCGGGGCCGACACGCTCGTCCGACGCGAAAGGATTGGCAGCAAGCGCCATGCGGCCCTCACTACCAAAAATCGCGCCGACGAGGCAAACCGATAGGATTAGCTGTTGTGACATCGACCCTAATATTAGACGTGTAGCGACAGCTTAGGGAGGGCCGACGAGAACAGCCGTTACGACGTTGGTACCTGAGACCTGTTATCTCCTCCCCCAGAGCAATTGGCTGAGATGCCGCTTTAGCTACGACGGAGCGACCTAAAGCCGCCCGCCAAGCGACTCGGGAACCTGGCCGGCACGAGTCGCTTCGTCTCGCCAAGTGGCGGCATCGATTCCGTCTTCGACGAAATCGACCGAAGCATCGCAACGAAGAACCTGCGTGCCGCCCGGGTGGGTGCTTCCGTAGCACAGTTGCACCTGCTGGCAAACGTCGCCTGTTGGCGGAGCGCAGTAGTCTTGATTCTTGGAGACGTACTGATCTTGGAAGTTAATCGCTACCGCGGTCGAACCGAGTGCTTCGGTCAGATCCTGTCCCTCACGCCCGCTCCTTGACGTATCGAAGTCGTCGCTGCCAAAGTACCAGATATCCTTCCAGTTGCCCCCTTCGGGCTCCTTCTGCTCCGCCTTAGAGGTCGAGGCGGCGACGTCGAAGTACCCCTCGCCAACCATGAGTGTTTTCGAGAGACCGTCGGTGATCTTGGAGAATTTCGTCTTACTGTAGGAATAGAGCACCCCATCGAGACCCGCCATACGATGATCGCCCCCCGGACCACCGGGAGCAGGAGCAAGCGCGCGGTGGGCGTTTTGCACCAAGCCAGACGCACTGCCGAGATACGAGCCGGGCACACGGGCCATCACATGCCAGCCGTCGAAAGAGACGTCGTGGATGTGCTCGGGCAATCCTTGCGAAGGGCAACGGAATACCGGCACCACCGTTTCGACCGAGCGGATGTTTTGAAAATCCTTCTGCAGATACAGTGCCTCGGAGCTTGAGTAAGCGTTCGGAGACGCCCACTGATTATTGCCGCTGGCGTTCTCCCCAATCGTCATCGTCGATTGCAGACCGGTTTCTTCGATGAAGGGCATGATGTAGTACGACCACATCGATCCTTCGGCCGTCACCGCGCCTGGCGGGAGGTAACCGAAGGTGTCATGGTGCATATGAAACGCTAGACCGAATTGGTGCAGGTTGTTCTTGCAGGTTGAGCGACGGGCCGCTTCTCTTGCGGCCTGAACAGCGGGAAGTAAGAGAGCAACCAGGATGCCGATGATCGCGATTACCACCAAGAGCTCAACCAAGGTGAAACCCGCCGCTTGCCTCTTAACGCCATTCCGTGCCGCGGCTATTTTCCGCATCTGACTTGCTCCATTTGGGAAAGGTTTCTCTGAATCGGGTCATCCACCGACGGCTTGACGCCGCGAAACAATCAGGCGGGGCAGCGCGAACAGCTCGGCGCCCCGCCTGTGGACAGCACCACTTATCGACGTCGATTCTGCAGCAGTCCGAAGAGACCGACCGCACCGATGAGCGCTACACTCGTCGGCTCCGGGACTGCGATGAAGCCCAGAGCTTGACCGATCATGTTTCCGGCGGCCGGGCTAGCCAGATTGATCTCGCGCCAGTCGAGGAGGTCGACGACGCCATCGAAGTTCACGTCCCCCATTGCACGCGAACGGAGGTCGCCCACGACAAACCCATTAACCGTATTCTTGGAAAGCCAACCGGCGACGAACGCATTGACATCGTTGATGTCCTCAAAACCGTCAAGATTGAGGTCTGCGGCGCCTTTCCCGGCAAGTGTGTTGGCGATGAAGCCGTTGTCGGTAGCGAGGTTAAAGTTGCCCCACTCGGTCCCGTTAAACGACGTACCGGTGACGAACATCTCAAGATCATCCACGATACCCTGGTAGGGCTGGCTGACAGCGCCACGCGTTCCTGTAGCAGGCGTCGCTTGAAAGCCGCCCACGTAGAGGATCGAGTCGCCGCGGAACCGGCCTGTGCCGAAGTTGTAGGAAAGCGATGTGTCGAAGCCACCGCCTTCTGCCGCGACAGCGACGCCATTCACATAAAGTCGGGCGCCGCCGTTGGGGCCGTTGCTGACGTCACCGTCGAACGTCGGTGGGTCATTCGGGTCGACCGGGTCTTCCACCTTGCGGAAGGCGCCGTACGGACGCACCAGCATGACGTGATACCACTGATTGGCTTGGGCCAAGCTTTGCGGCACCGAGGTGTCGACGACTCTGTCGTCGACAGCGCCGTAGACCGTGCGCCCAGGGGCGCGGGCGTAATCGTACTGCATGAACCACCGTCCGCTGGCGTCGATGCCGACGACGTGTTGATCGGTGTCGTAAACGATGACTTGGTTTGTATTGACGCGTGACGGGCGGGTCCAGAACTGCATGCCCCGGTTGGTCACGCCTTCGTAGTCGTAAGGACCCACGCCTGTCGCGTAAATGCTGCTGGTTGCTGACGACGAAGAGACCGATTCGCCGGGAGAGCCGAGCGGCTCGGCGGCCATGATGTCGGCTCCGGTAGCACCGAACTCGACGCCGATTTCGCCGGGAGAAGCGAACGGCCGGGCGAGCGGGCCGCTGCTCAGGTCACGATAGATCGGGCCGTTAACGAACGGCACAAGCGTGATGACCTCGTTGTTGCCTCCAGCCGAATTCCGCACGCCGGCGGAATCGACGGCGGTGCCCAATGCCGTGTTTTGCTTGACCCGCGTGCCGATCGTGGCCGGACCGCCCGCCAGGCTGTCGGCCTCTCCAAGGCGATAGTCCCGGTCGAGCGTATACGCCGCTTCGGCGGATGGGGCAGCGGCCAGTGCTGCAAGGAATCCGCAGGCAATTGCTTGTCGGGCTCGCTTTGATGCGGCTCCGCGCTTCACGCCGATAATAATACCCATGATGATGACTCCCAGGCTCCAGGTAGTTGTTGGTTCAGGGACGCTGACTCCGCTGGATGCCGCGGAGTTGATGTAGACCACGAGGCCTTCGGTGATCGTGCCGTCGGGGCCGGCGTACTCAAATTTCACGTCTTGTACGCCACCAGGTTGGAAGGCGTTGCCTAGCGACCTCGAGAAGTTTCCGTCGAGAAATTCCTCGCCGGTCAGGAAGGCTTCGCTGAGCAGGCTGCTCTGGCTGATGACCGTGTCCCAGCCGGACCCTGAGGCGCTGTACTCGGCGCCATAGTTTGCCGCCCACAAGGAGTAGCCAGCAGGCCCCGCGACGGACGCGCCGCCGTCACGCCAGACGGTGTAGTCAGCGGCATCGACGGCGCCATCAAGGTTGAAGTCGCCGGGTCCCGAACCCGCGCCGACGTTTTGAGCATCCAGATTGCCCGCCTGCCAAGCGGCAGGGTTTAGCGAATTCGAGGGGCTCGAAATCTGGTAGCTAAACATGTCGCGTGGCACCGCCGCATCACCCGTACCCACGAGGCGAGCCGCTCCGGTTGAAACGTCTACTTCGAGAGCGACGGGATTGAAGGTTTCGACCACAAGATTGTCGATCGCCCACCACCAGTCGTTGTAAGCCTTCGTCATTCCGAAATTCAAACTGAGCGAGTCCGCTCCTGCAGGGGCGATGAGTGAGATCGCCACCTGCTCGTTCGTTGCGTCAGGCTTGAAGTAGTCGCCCGTCGGGTCGGAGTCCCAACGCAATGCTTCGACTTCGGTCTGGCTACCGCCGACGCCAAAGCTGGCGCCGATGGTCGCGGTCTGGTTGTTGCTGTTGCCTAGGTCGTCAAATCCCTCGGGCCGCCAACTCGAGTCAAAACGCACGATTACCGCACGCGCGCCGTTGAGTTGAACCGTCGGGGTCTTCAAGAACGAGTTGAAGAACGACTCAGGGTTCACGTCGTCGTCCCACTCATCGGGGTCGGCCACAGCTACGCCACCCGACGCGAGCGTGAACAGGTCGCGGTCCTGTCCTGGAGCAATAAACAGGTCCGTCGTCATGAAGTTCCAGCCGTAGTACTCGCGGGTCCCGTCGTCGGCGCCGCCGTACGTGCCGGGCATCTGCGAGTCGTCAATCGTCCAACCGGCCGGAGCGGTCTTCGTCCAGACGTTACCCATGCCGAGTTCTGTTGTTGCTTGACGCTCCTCCGTAGGTCCAAAAGGCAAGCCGTCAAAATTCTGGTCGAGCAGCACAGCAGCGCGACCGCTTGTGACGCTCAGTACCGCTAGACAAGCAACGAGCGTCGCGCCGCGGGCGCGTCTCATGAAGCGATCAGCCACGGGCGGACTCCTTCCGACGGCGGGTTACGCCGGCGATAGCCGCGAAGGCCCCCGCCGAGACGAGAGCTGTGGGTTCGGGCACAAGGCCGATGCGGGCAAAGGCGCCGGCGCCGTTGAAGGTGTCGTAGGCTTGACGGAAACGGACGATGTCTCGCAGGTCGTGAACACCATCTCCCGTCAAATCGGACTGCCGATAGAGCTCGGGAGTGCTGAGCCCCGCCAGAGCGCCGGGGATGTTCGACTTGAACTCAGTCCAGTCCGCAACATCGACATCGCCATCAAAGTCGAGGTCGCCGAAGGGGAACGCCGAGCCATTGTTGCCGACGTACTCGACCGGCGAGTTGACGAGGACGCCATCAGCGTTGAGGTACTTGAACGAGAGGTCGCCAACCTCGTCGGGATTCTGCAACCAAACCGCGCCAAGCGAGACCGACGCGCCCGGAGCGACGTTGTAAGTGCCGCTGACGAGTCCTTCACTGAGGTCTTTTTTCGACGACGCGTTGCTCAGTTGAACCCAACCAGGCTGCGAGTCTGACAGCGGCGCGTAGCTGCTGGGGAGGAGCGAGCCGTCGGTGGAAGCGACCGTGTAGCCGCGGATCGCCGTGGTTTGGTCGGAGTTGTTGACCAACGTCATTTCGCCGGTGTCTCGGTTGACTACCGCCTTGAGACCGAATTCGGTCGAAGGCGCCTGGACGCCGGCGAAGACCTGGATATTGTCGATCGCCCACCACCAGTCGTTGAGGGCCTTGTCCATCGCAAAGTCGATCGAGAAGCTGTTGCCTGCGATTTGCGATCGCGGGACGGTCAGCACGATCCGCTCGTTGTAGTTCGCGCCCGTGACTGGGTTCGCGGCGTCGCCAGTAACGGCGCCCGCCCGATAAAACGGGTTTGGCGTTTCCGAACGGGTGAGATCCGGATTAAGTACAAAAGGACTGGCCTCCCACCGCAGGCGCTCCACGCCACCAATCGAGACGGTCGATGTCTGATTTTCGCCGAGTTCGTCGTTCGTTTCGCCGAGCCAGCTGCTGTCGAACGTGACGTAGATGTTCTGGTTTGACGGGACCCCCGCGACATTGATCGAAGGGGTGCTGAGCTTCGTCTTGTAGAACACGCCGTTGGCGGCGCCGGTAGAGCTCAGAGGATCGCTGAGGTCGTCGAACTCGTCGGGGTCCGCCACGGCGATGACTCCGGTGGCGCGGGTGAAGCGGTCTCGCCCCTGATTGTCGGCGCCGACCCAGAAGGTGGGATCGACGAACGACCAGCCCCGCCACTCACGGACTCCCAAAGGCGCGCCGGTTACTGGATCGACCGCCGGGATGTTGGCGTTGAGATCCGAGTTATCGATGGTCCAGCCGGCAGGGGCTGTGTGCGTGAAGGCCGTTGGGTCGGCGTAACCCTCGTCGAGGTTGGGCTTGAGGGGAAGCGTATCGAAATTTTCTGCGAAGATGCGGATCGGCGCCTGGGCAACGACATTCGCCGCCGGGGTCACCAACATCGTCGCAAGAACAACGAGACGGTAGGTCTTGTTCTTCATGGAAGTTCGTCGAGGGGGGGGAGGAAGGAAACCGCGTTTGCGGCATACGGTGCCCGGTGGGCACGGATCGACTTACGTTGGTTCAGAGAGGAGGCTCGGATGCCTTCAGTGTTGGACGCAGACTAACGAGTGAACTTGAAAGCAGGACAGAATCTGTAGCGCAGAAAGTGTGACGTGTTCATTGAAACCTCATTCGTTTCGCTTCTTGCGACCCCTAAACGCCGTGGTCGCAGCAGCGGCTGCTAGGCAAGCCGCCATGGAAGACGGCTCCGGCGTCGATACGGCTGACGACGCCGACGCGTAGGCATCCCTCCAGACGGTGTAGTCGGCGGCGTCGATGCGTCCGCTACGGGCCCCGTCAGCGGGTAGGCTGGGGCCGGAGGCGCCGTAGCTCGCCCTCCAGACCTGGTAGTCGTCGAGGTCGACGTTGCCATCGCGGTCGTAGTCGCCGGGCAAAGGCGAGTCGATGAACCGAACGATCCCATTGAGGGGGGGTCCGGTTGTTAACGCGTAAGAGAAGCTCAACGACGAATCGACGCCGACGGCGGGGTCGTAAATCTTGCCCAACGACAAGATCACCGTCTCATCAATCGCTGTGGAACCGAAGAGTCGGGCTTCTGTTACCGCCGTCGTCGAGGCTTCGAAGACCTCCCAGCGTTCTCCTGCGGAGTTGCCCGCGATGTCGTCCGCGTCTTCTGGGCCATCAACTTCATCGAGACGCTGACTGCTGAGCGAACGCAGGTCAGCCGGCCGGAGTGAGCCGGCCGGGCTCGCAATTTGATACGCCGCCATCAGCGAAGCGTCCTGCCCTTTGCCGACGATCCAGACCTCACCCGTTTGAGAGTCGATCTCTAGCAAGAAGAGGTCGCTGCGATCGACAACCTGAATGGCGTGGATACCGGCATTGCTGACGATGCCCTCGAGCTCGATTGCGGCCGTTGAGACATCAAGGCTGGGATAAAAGAGGTAGTTGGAAGGGAAGGCGGTTTCTTGGGTGGTGGCTGTAGCCTGCTTGTAGTCGGCGGGGCCGAGGAACGCGCCGCGTCCCGTACTAGAAACGAAGAAGGTCTGAGGACCCGTGTTGAGCGAGACGCCCGCTAAGCGGTTGTCGCCGTCGGAACCCACGTAGACGTAGAGGTCGTATCGCTCGTAGGGGATATTGGTCAGCGTTACCTGGAGCTTGCGACGAGCAGCGTCGCCACCGATGTCGAGGTAGCCGTCCATCAACCGCGTGTCTTCGTTGGTGAGGTTCGCGTCGTTGTCCGCGAAGTACGTATTGTCCGAGAACCAGCTGATGTCGGTGGTCGTCACGGCGCCTGAATCGTCAAGAAGATCGACGGCGGATCCATCGACATCCGGATCCTGCGGGGGCAACCCTGGCGCCGACCGGTCCTCCGACCAGGGCGCCAAGTTGTTCCACCCGGATTGCGGAACGACACCAGCGACGCCGGTGACTATTGAACCGTCGCGGCCATTGACGCCGCCCCCGTGGGGTCCGCCGATAAAGTTCACGCCGATCGATTTCGCGTGCGCGTCGCACGCGACTAGGCACCACCCCAACGCAACGGCGAAGAAGAATCGCAGGTGTTTCCTTAAAGTGTCATTCATGGAGGAGTGACTCATCGCTTTTGTCTGGAAGGGCGTTTTTGAACGGGAAGTTCGCCACGCCTACCGAAGGAACTCAGGGGCCGCCGGACGCGTCCTGCCGCTATCGCTAGCGGCAGGACGACGTCACGGATGCCAGCCCCACAGATGCTGCTGCGATCAACGACGGCGTGCGGCCAAGCCGGCCAAGCCCAGGGCGACCATTGCAAACGACGCCGGCTCCGGAACGATCGACAACTTGACGTTGTCAATCGCCCACCACCAATCGTTGCGGGCCGTCTCCATGCCGAAGGAGACCGACACGTTCTCAAGTCCCGAACCGGCGATGCCGTCCGGCAGATTGACGACGGCAATCACGTGCATGTCGAGGAATGGGTTTAACGCCAGGGTGTCCTCGGTGATACCGGGCTGGTAAGCAGGGTCCGCG
Source organism: Pirellulales bacterium (assembly GCA_041741515.1). Taxonomy (GTDB): domain Bacteria; phylum Planctomycetota; class Planctomycetia; order Pirellulales; family Lacipirellulaceae; genus Botrimarina. Next base: position 14,408 of record JBGSJY010000093.1, read on the forward strand.
AGTCCGGTATACGGGTTGATCGCGTTGGGAGCCCAGCGGAGGACTTCGACGTCGCCTAAGAAGCCGAAGCCGAAGCTTGCGGTCACTACGCCGGTCTGGTTGTCGTCACCCTCGTCGGTCTTGTCTTCGCCGCGGAACGAGCTGTCGAATTCGATGACCAACTTCGAGCCCGCGACACCGGTGAAGTCGACGAAAGGCGTCGACATCTTGGTGTTGAAGGTAGGCCCGCCGGCGCCGGGGATGCCGGGAGCGGCGTCGTCAAACTCGTCGGGGTCGGCGACCGCGACGGTGCCTTGGCCACGGCTGAAAAGTTGGCGGCTTTGGCCTTCGGTCGTGAAAAAGTCCTTGCGAGCGAAGGTCCAACCTTCCCATTCATCGACGCCGTCGTTCGCACGGACGGGGTTGCCCTCTTCGTCGACGGTGCCGCCGAATCCCGGCACGCCGCTGTTATCAATCGTCCATTCGGCAGGGGGGACGGGCGTCCATAGGCCCGCGGCGTCGGCTGGGATCACGCCGCCGTCGGCGATTTTGGTCGGGACCCCTTCGGCGTTGACCGGAATGCCCAGGGAACCGACGGGGATCAAGTCGCCCCGTGTTTCTTCGGTGTTCGGGCGCAGCGGCAGACTTTCGAAGTTCTCTTCCAGGATCACAGTCCCGAAAGCTTGGCTGCAACCGACGGCAGCAACCAGAAGCATGCATCGCGACAACATTAGCAGGTCTCCAAAACAAAGGTGAAAAAACGGAGATGTGACGCCAGCAGCAACTTGAGGTGCGTCCAGAATGAACGAAGCGGACGAACTCCCGGCTTCCGCCGAATGTTCGATCCCCAAGTTGACGTGAGACTAGCGATGCCGCGTGAGGGTATCGTGAAGGCTGGAGGAATCTTTGATTCTTGCGCTCTTCACGGCGCCGTTTGCGCTAGGAGCCAACGCGGATTGTGTGGGAACGTCGATGTTGTCTTATCGAGTGCGCTGCATGGCAATTGCGCCGACTGAGTCGGCCTTTGCCAGCAGTTACTTTCGATGCCGATTGACTCTTGAGTCAATGTCGCTAGGAACGCCAGCCCGACTTACTTCATGGCGCCGGCCGCCTTTCTCGGCGTCGGCGCGGTGCGGATCGACTAAAGAGATCCGATGAGACCTACTTCCTGATCTCGCTTCCTACCGACCTTTGGGGCGCTTGATCGCGAGTCGAAAGTTGAGCGACAGAGTCGTAAGCCACGCAGCCGATCGCTAGCGTCAACGCTACACCGCCGACCGGCGTCAAAAAGATCCCCAGGCCGGGCTCGTCGCCATAAAGCTGTGCCCCCCCAAGTGCAAAACCCGTCGGGAGGGCAACTAGCGCGACCGTCGATAACCGAGACGCCAAGCTGAGCGAGAATGTCAGGATCCCCGACGAGGCCGCCAAGTAGGCGCCAAATGCGACGTGGACAAGGGAAACCCCCGCCGCGTGGGCGTGGGCCAACCGCCACATCAGCCTCCGTGTTTGGTTCTCGACGTCCAGATAGAGGCCGATTTTCAGGCCAAGCATTGCGTCGATGGCGACCCCCGCAAAAACCGCTACAAAGAGTCCGATCCACCCGACAGCGAAATGCAGCCGCGACAATTGTTGGCGCGATCCAACCGATTTCGGCGAGTGCGGTGCGTCAGGGAGGTCTGCCTTTGATCGCTTCACAGTGAGTTGAAATCCAGGCGTTATACTTGCCGGTACTACTCGGCGATTCGCACGGGGGACTCATCACGATTAGCGCGGAGCTGCTCATAGCGGGAGGCATCAACGTGCCCCGAGTCCCCGATAAGCAATGCGTCGCGGCGTGATGGATCTACCTGCGGCGGATTCCTGCTCCAGATTTCGCCCACTTTAGCGGCCGCCTCGGACCGCACTTCGGCGTCGCCGAGGAAGTCGAACTGGACCGACTCGAATCCCGAGATCGACCGCAGGCTGTTATAGGCGACGTGCCGCACCGCCCCATAAGGGTCGAGCAGCGACTGCGCAAGGAACGGCGGCGCCCAACCGGTTCCGGATGTCTGCTGCGCTTCGCGCCACCCAAAGTGCCACGCTACGACGACGCGTTGGGCGGCGTTACCGCTAACAAGCCACAGGAGCGACGCGGCGACCGTCCGCTGCTCCTCGCTGAGCGGCAGCTCGCCGTGACCATACCACTCGGTCAAGTGGCTTTGCGTCCACTCGAGGGTCCGGTCAAGATGGCAGAGGTTGCAGGCGGTGGGCGTCCCCGAATTCACCGTGGCGGCCATCGACGGCGAGCTGATCGTGTGGTTTCGGACGCCACGGAAGAGCGCGTAAGTCGTGTGCGGCATGTGGCAGTTCAGGCAGTTGCTGCCGGACGAGTCGGGGGCGTGGTGCGTGTGCTCCGCTACGTTGCTGGTGTAGTCCTGGCCGTCGTGGCACTGTACGCAAGCCGCCGAGCCGCGCATCCCGGGTTTGAGCTGATCCTCAGGACTGGAGTGGTGCATGCTGTGGCAGGAGAGACAGCTCATGTCTCCTTGGGTAAAGCAAAGCACCGACTGCAATGCCGAGAACTCGCGGCCGCCAACCAGGATGGTGCCGTCGTCCCACCAAGAGTTCTTAAAGAACTGACGGTTTTCGCGGAAGTTCCGTCGCTCCTCAGCGGAGGAGTTGGCGGTGGGGAAGTTGATGTAGTAACGCTCCGACGAAAGGTCACCGCCGGGACGGAATGAATAGCCCTTTTGCGAATAGCGGAGCCCCGCTTGCTCGCTCGCGGCGGTGAAGAGCCCGTGGCATTGACCACAGACCTCGCTCGACTTCTCGTTATCGAGTTTCGCGGGATTGGTAATCGTCGGATCAGAAGCGCCGGTGAGGTGCAGCCCGTAGCGTCTTATCGGCGACTGGTTGGCCGCGACGTGTTGGCCAGCAGGGCCGTGGCACGCTTCACAGGCGATTCCCAGCTCCCCGACCTCGGTCCGAACCGTCTGAGGACCTTCGATACCCGGCACGCCGCCGGTACTATGGCATTTAATGCAATGGGTATTCCACTGCGTAATCATCCTCTCTGAGCCAGGCGGCTGGAGGAAAGCGTCTTCACGAGGTATCCACTGGTCCCTATCGGGAAGGTGCACCAGCGGCAGTGTTTGAAGAACGGTCGCGAATCGCGCGCTGCGAACCCAGAATGTCTGATAATGGTGCGAACCCGTCACCATCACGACCTGACGCTTGACGCGTTCGATCGAGTCCAGCGCGATGTCCTTGCCGCCCTGGACGGCAAGCATCATCCGATCAGGATCGGGCATCTCAGCCCAGAACTTGTCGCCCTCACGCCAGATCCGGTACTCGATTCCCTGCGAATTGATCGTCGATTCGGCGAAGTCCGAACGAACGTTCTCGGGCAACGCGAGTTGCGTCATCGTGCGATGGTAAGTGCGGCGCCAGCTTGCGTACTCAGACGGATGGCACGCCTGACACTTACCCGAAGACACGTAGTCGTCGTCTCGCGCGAGCTTCAGCCCTCCTTCGGTCACCGACCTCACGACATCCAATCGCCCCGAGTCGTGACGCGCGAGCCGGAAGTAGTCAAGACCGTAAGCCACTGAGACGAGCGACAGTAATCCGGCGCCCAGCGCGGCTCGGATTTTCCAACTTTGCCAACCCGTCGCGCAGATACAAAGGCAGACACAGACGCACGCTAGGGCCACAAACCCGATGGACAGCATAGAACAACCGATCCGATCCGGAAGACTGCGGGCGAATCATTGACCTGCGTATTGGCTGCTCCTTGCTCTACGTTCCCGCACGGAGAGTTGTCCTTTGCACTCTCCGTTTCTTCCTTTCCTCTCAGCCCCACCGATGCCGCATCTCATCCAATTCACGTTGCTGTCTTGTCCCCGATGCGGGCATGTTATCAGCATCGCCCGCGACAGCCAGCCGTCAAGAGCGATAGGATCGTTAGCAGGGAAAGTGCTGACGGCGTGGGCACGGACAACCCTTCTGCAGCCGCCGCGCTGGCGCCGTAGTTCGCGGCCCAGATGCCGTAGTCGGCGTCATCAACGACGCCGTCTCCATTGCCGTCGGCGGCGAGTCCCGTGCCGGTGCTCCCCTTCGAGTCGGCCCAGACGGTGTAGTCGGCGGCGTTGACGATCCCGTCGTCGTTGTAGTCAGGATCGACGAAGACAACAGGCACTTGAACGAGGTCGCCGTAGATCACCGCGCGGCTGTCGACACGCTCGGGATCGGCGTAGTCGATGTTGACGGCATACGTCATGTTCGCTTTCGCGTTCTCACTGACTCCGTTCGGAAAGAGCTTGCCCAGCATCATCCGCTCGCCTGGGACCATTTCCGACCCGCCGAGAAGATACGACTCAATCAACTGACCTGGCGAGCTGTCGATAACCTCCCAACGCTGGCCGGTTGCCGCCGGGTCCGTCGCATCGACTCCACGTGCGGAGAGATTCGTTGCTTGCCAGTTGGCGACGTTGAATGGAGTCCCGTCGGGCCGCAACTGGTAATCGGTAAGGGTGACCGAGATAATATCCTCCGCAGCGAATGTCGATGCGAAGTAGGCAATTCCCGTGACAGCGTTCACCTCAAGCACCAGCGGCGGGGGCACGCCAACCATCTCGATAATCGCGAAGTTGTTTTTCGTGTCGCTCTCGTCATTCCAACTGATATATTCCGGATCGGCGGAATCGGCTGGATTGATCGTCCAGATCTCGGCCCAGTCTTCACCGGCGCCAACATTGTTAGGCTCGCCGCCAGCCCAGTTGGTGTAGACGGACGGCTCGCCGTTGCCCCACTTCCAGCCGTCCACGACGTTCCCGTTGCCGAGGTTACCCTCCGAAGCACCCGAGACGCCGTAGATCGGGTCTTCTTCGAAGCTGCGGTCGGTAAACCCGATCCACAGGTTGGAATAGGACGTCGGGGCGCTCGGCTGGAAGTCGCGTAGCGCCTCGACGACGGTGACCTCTTCTTGACGACTGCCGACGGTCATCAGCCACCCGCCGAAGAAGGCAGCAGCGTCTCGGGCTTGGAAGGCGGTCATCGTGCCGATCTCGGCGCCGGTAGTCGGCTGCAGGCCGACCAGGAGGTAGTCATTGCCCCCATAGGTCGTCCTGCCGAGCTCCTGAAACGACTGGGCGGACGCTCCCAGCGGAGTGAGGACTAGCATCGCCAGAGCCGCTTTCCAGCGCCGCGGCGCCGCCAGACACTTTAGAGGTACGATTCGATGTAGCATTTTGGGGCTGCTCCAGTGAGTCAGTGGTGAACTCCTCAAGCGACGCTGGTTGCGAAACTAACACACGAAGTCGCATTGACAATTGCTATCTGAAATCTTCCGACGATCTTCGCGAGAACTAAACCGATTCCGACTCGTAGCGCACGAAGCGCGACACTTCAAGCGGCCTCGCAACGAAAGAAAGTAAACCGTTGTGAGGTGCACCGAATGAAAATGGGGCGAATGTAGAGGACAATGGCTATTTCGCTCGGGCGGGCGTCGGAAGCCGTTTAAGTCACATCGCAGTCATCAACTCTTGATGCGTAGGCCACTTGTATGCCTGACCGCGATCGTTGTCTCGGGCTTTCGGACTACAAATGACGCCCCGTCGCGCGGAACTCCCCGGCCATACAAGGTGACCGTCCGATTGGCAGCCATTCGGACGAGTTACTTGCTGAGGCAATTTAGGTTCTGATGTCGCATCCTCGACGACTGATTGAGAACATGGCGACCATTGCCAGGAGAGTTGCAGTGACGGGTTCCGGGATACTCGTCGCGCCCACGTAGATGACGCCGCCCTGGATCTCTTGGCCGTCAGCCTGCGTATAGCTAAAACGCAGATCGGGCACGCCACCTGAACGATCATAAACTCGACCGATCGACGCTGTCTCGAAGGTAGTATCTCCCCCTAGGAAGAACTCGTAGAGCAGTTCTTCTTCAGCGATCACGGCTTCCCACGACTGGCCTAACCCAACCGAAACGCCGTATTGCGACGCCCAAGCGGCGTACGCTCCGGTCGTCGTTCCGTCACGCCAGAGCGTGTAGTCGGCCGCATCGACATGGCCATCGTTGTTGTAATCAGCTGTAGCGGTGGTCGCCGATCCGTAGTTCTGAGCATCGAGATTTTCCAACCTCCATGACGCGGGCTCGAGTGAGCCGGTCGCGCTTGTAATCTCGTATCCCGTCAGACCCTCGGCGCCAACAATGGTCCCCACGCCGGTCGAGGTATCGATTACTAGCGTCGTTGGGGCGTAGACTTCGAGATTGTCGATGGCCCACCACCAGTCATTGCCGGCGTTGATTAAGCCGAATTGGAGGATGACGCTCGAAGCGTTGGCCGGGTTGTTGAGATTCAGCAAGACTTGTTCATTGGTGGCGTCGTCTTTGAACAAGGCGCTCCCCGGCGTCGAGTTCCACCGCAAAGCCTCACCGAACGTCGCGCCGCCATCGTAAGAGGCGCGGACCACCGCCGTTTGACTATTCGTTTGAGGGCCATCATCGCAGCACTCGTCGCGCCAACTGGATGCGAAAGTCACCTTCGCAGACCCCGGTGCGGTGCTTCCCAGATCGATCGGTGGCGTCTGCATCCAAGCGTTGAAGTATCCCCGGAAAGGGGAACCGCTTGCCGGTGCGCCCCGGTCGTCCCACTCGTCGGGATCGGCGACCGCGACGGAACCCTGCCCTAAGGTGAACTCAGAACGGCCCTGGTTTTGAGCGGCGTTTATCCACCAATTCTTGTCGGCAAAACTCCAGCCTTCCCACTCCTTCACTCCAACTGTCGGGAGGTTGATGGTCGGCATGGCGGAATCGTCAACACTCCAGCCATCGGGAGGCGTCTGTGTCCAAGCCCGGGGGTTCGCTTGCGTCTCATTGACATTGGGTCCGAGGGTAAGGCTGTCGAAATTTTCTTGAAACAGCAAGACTCTCGCCGAAGCTACGCGCGCGGACGAGACGGCGCCAAAGGCTGCAAGCGCGATCGCGAAGGAAAACGCTCTGCGCAACTGACTTCTCGTTGTGGCGCAAATGGCAGTTAACGCGACTCCAACGAGGACGAAGGACGTCGGTTCGGGAATCGTCGATGTCAGCTTTGCGAAGGCGCCCGCGCCGTTCGCCTGATCGTAAAACTCGCGAAAAAGTGCGGCGTCGCTTAAGCTGTGGCGGCCGTCGAGGTTCATGTCGCCGAGAGCCAGTCGGTCGCTGTCGCTAAGGCCTTCCAGCGACGAGCTAGACGACGCCTTGAAGGCGAGCCAGTCGTCGAGATCGACGACGCCATCGGACGTCAGGTCTCCGGGCGTCGGAGGGGCGGCGTCTCCTGGCTGCAAGAAGCGTCCCTCAAACATGACGACCTCTCCCGGCTTCCGGAGGTCGATCAGAACCTGGGCGACGTTATTGGTCTCATCCTTTTCGTGAATGCGATTGCTGGGATCGACGGTTTGCTGCAACCAATAGAGCGGTCCAACTGGCACTCCCGTGATGTCCATTACCTGGCCACGCGAGCCGGCGCCGTAGAGGTCGGCCCAGCCGGCGCTGATGCGCTGCTGATCTCGCTGGTCGGGGCTAGGGTAATTCGGCGCTCCCGAGAAACCCGGTAAGGGTCCCGTGTTGGCGCTGAGCCGCCAGCTGGTCTTGGTTACGCCCACGACCTCCTCCCCAAGCGTGACGACTCCGTCAACCACCGGAGCCGACCGGAGCGAGAAGTGGGTGAAGTCCTCGAACCAAATCGCGTTGAGATCGCCTGGAGCGGGCGTTGACGCCGTTCCCGGAATCGGAGCGGTGCCGATCGGGATGTCGATGTAGTTCGACCCAAAGTCGGTCCCGATGTAGACGCGCTGCAGCAACTCGTAGCGATCGGCGCTAACCGGATCACCGCGACGAATCTCAAAAAGTCCATCGCCCTGGTTGGAGAAGAGCGTGCTGTAGCCGATCGAGTTGCCGCTGAGACTCCAGTACCGGATCGAGGGTAGATTGGAATCTTCCGCAAGGAAGGGCACGATGTCGGGAAATAGCAGGTCGAGCCCGCCTGCCGGAGCAACTGCCCCGCCTCCCAAGAGCGATGCGGTGACCACGAAAAAATTGATCCGAGCAAGACCGAGCAAAGCCGCCTCCTTAACCATTTCTTTATGAGAGAGCATCCATAACAGCGCAGTTTCCCGAAGGGATAAGCGCAAACCCAGAGTCGTGCAATCATGCGCTCTAACTTTGCGCAGAGGATCAAGTGATTTGCCCGGCCGATCGGAGACAGCGGTCACAGGGGCAAGCGGTCGATCCCTTGCCGAGCTGAAAGATCACCCGGTCTGAGGGCGAGAACCATGTCGTAGGCCGCTTTCGCCTCCTCCCAACGACCCGCTTCAGCGTAGAGCGATCCTAGCGCGAGTTGGGCGTCAGCGTGTTTCGAGTAGGCGGCTACCGCACTTTCGAAGTGAGCTCTCGCCTCCTGGCGATTGCCGGCCCGTCCGGCAACGTCTCCCAGCAGGAAAAACGCTCCCGCCAACACCCGGCGACGGCTCAGCGGCGCGGGACGACTTCCGTGCCAGAGGTTTACAGCCTCGATGATCTCGTCCGCCTGCTGCCGCGCTAGCGCGTCGCGGCCTTCGGCCAGCCACGACTGAGCCACGAGCAAGCGCCCCGCCAGTTCGCTCGCGTCAGACGCCAGCAGCGCATTCGCCTCTCGGCGTGTCTCGGCCGTTTTTCCTTCTCGGAGGTAGAGGGCCGCCATCTGCCTCCGCCAACCGGCGGGCGTCACCGGCGCCCAGCGCCTCGCCAGCTGAAGATTCTCGAGCGCCGCTGTGACCTCCGCCTGTCGCAACGCCGCATCAGCCCCCGCTTTTTCGAGTTCTGCCAGCCGCGCTACCGCCGCTTCGCCGCGAGCTTCATAGAACCTGACAACCGCGCTGTTCGCTAACAGGAACGCTAGCGACGCCAGTAGGACGGCCGAGAATCGACCCGACCGTGTCAGCTTCCCCTCAACCTTCAGCGCTTTGCCGCGATAGTCGTACTTGCTCTTGAAGAGCAGCCGCCAGCCGACAACCGCCGCGTAGGCCGCTAGCGTTGAGATGGCGAGGGCGAGCAAGAGCGAAATCGAGTCGTAGAGACCGCGTGTCACGACCACGGTCACCAGAAACACAACGGACAGTAAGGCTTCTTCGGGGTAGGTAAAATCGTACCTCTTTGCGGTGGGAACCTTGTTCGTTAGTTGATGTAGCATCGGTGGCGTCGCCCATCCAACCCTGATCGCGCTGGTTGGGCAGACACTGATGCAGTCGAGGTCCTTGAAGCAGTTGTGATCCACGACAGCGCCGTAGCGGCGAACTTCTTCAATGACCCGCACTCCGGACTTACAAGAGGCGATGCACAGACCGCAGCTCGAGCAGGCTCCTTCGCCAGCCACGATTCGCAGCGGAGCCGCTCTTTCGACCCCGGCAAAGAGGGCGCCGTACGGACAGGCGTACCAACAGAAGCTGCGTGACCCCAAAAAATAGACGATGGCGAAGCCACAAACGCCCAAAGTCACAAGCGTCATCGCGAGTCCAGGGAAGCTTCGCAGCAAGTCATCGGTTGTAAACGAGGTCCATTCGTCGGCGTCAGTTACGACGGCGAACTCTGGGAGTGGCTGGCCTAGCACAAGTCTCTCGACCTGCGGCCAGACGAACAGGTAGAGCGCGGCTACCAGCGGCGCCCATACGAGGGTGCGGGAACGCAGCGGGCGCGCTTGGACTCCGATCTTCGCCAGCATCCAGGCAGACAAGTCTTGAAGCGCCAGAACATGACAGCCCCAACCGCAGAAGAAACGGCCGGCAATAGCCGTCGATAGGACAACGCCTGCGGTGAAAACGAACCCCAGCGTGACGACTCCTAAGTGGAGCGTGTCGAACATCTCGCTGGGCTCCACCGGGGCGAGCGTTCGGCCCGCCAGCTTCCAGTGCAAGAAATGAGCGGCAGCGATGAGGTGTACTGCAATCAGGGTCGCGGCACGCCATCGCGTCATCGCTGATTTGGATGTCGTCATGCTTGCCTAGGTGCGCCGGCGGCTGTTCAGAGGGTCTACCCTTACTTTCCTCCTGATGGGCAGCGAGCGTCCCCGTCAACTTGAGACGAGAAGGTAAATCAGCTTTCGCGGAAGAGCTTCCTCCACCGTTCCATGGGCAGGCGTACTGCGAGACGCTCCGCAGCTAGCGATAGAAAAATCTGTAGTCGTTGCTTACCCCGCAACGACGCCACTCCTGGGCCAGCGATCATACCGCGTATCCGGCTCAAGTGGGCGGCGATCGGCAAAAGAGCCCTGCATCCGCTCTCGCAAGGGTAGGCGAGGAGTTCGAAGCCATGCTGCACTATGAGTGACGCCGAGCCGCACAATCACTCTACGGCAACGACTTCCCCGTCGGCGATCGCGGCGAGATTCGCGAGCGTCTCTTTCGACGCGTCGTTCTGGAGCGGTTGGACGTGCCCATCGAGGTAAGCGAAGAGCGTCACCCCGGGATGGGGGCCGCCGAAGCACTCACGCGACACCTCGCCGTCATCGACCTTGACGCCCTCCGCTCGGAGCCCGTGTGGCGGAACGCCGAGGACCGTTGTCGGATTGTCCGCCGCGAAGAATGCGGTGTCGCCCGACCAGTAGTCACGCATCTCGTCCGGCGTCCCCTCGGGGGGAGCAGGAATATGCCGCTCGCCCACCGCCAGCGTGTGGGACAGCCCGTCGGTAACACGTTTAGCCTTCACCTTCGAATAGGTGAAGATCGGTCCTGCCTCGGAAGGGTCGAGACGGTAGTCGAACGGACGTGAGTCATCTGGGGTCTCTGCCAGCCCAACCAATAACCGGCGTCCCGCGTTGGCGGCATAGTCACCAGCAGCGCCCGCCTGGAGTACAAGCGTCGCGTCGTCATCGTTGTCGAAGTTCCGATCTGCCGAAGGCGGGCGGCGGCTTGGGCAGTTGAAGATCGCAACAGGGGTCCGCATGGCGACCTTGTTGGCGTCTGAATCGACGCGCTCGCCTTCGACGAGGGCGTCATGAATAGAGGACTCTTCCAGTTGCGGCAGCACCTGAAACGCCCATGAGACGCCGTACTGGCGTGTCTCGTTGCGTCCGCTCGGGAACGCGCCGAGGAGATCGTGATAAGAAATTATGGCCAACCCACATTGCTTGAGTTGACTCGTGCATTGCGAACGCCGCGACGCCTCCCGCGCCGCCTGGACAGCTGGGAGCAGTAGGGCCACGAGGATGCCGATGATAGCAATTACGACTAGTAACTCAACCAGCGTAAAACCAGCGGTAGCCGATCGACGCATAGCTCACTTCCGTGCGGTGGGATGGGTGGCGTCTCTTAAGTCGTGAGGCGCCGCTGCGGGGAACTTTAGGCACTGACGTTATTCGTCGCTGCAACGGGCGGCTAGCCTCTGTGCGCTGAGCGTCCAAAGATTTGACGCAAAATGTCGCAAGCGCCGGCAAGGGGGCTGCAGTATGCAGGCAACGGAAATGGCACGCCACGATTACTGGCCTCGGCAAGCGGCATACCCCGACGCCGCGAATTGGCTTAGAGCCAGTTTCAGAACCTGGATTTGCTAGCTGAACCGAGTTGATTGGTTGGTCGTAGGAGTCTGGGAAAGGAGACCCACGATGACCGATCGATCCCGCGTTGACGCGATCTTCCAGGATGGAGCCCGACTCTCGATTCTTCCGCCCGCAGCTCAGCGACGAGCAGTGGGCGCCTGTCAGCGACCTCTTCAAGTCGCCGAAGCCGAGCACCAAGGGAGGCCGACCGCGCGCCGATGCGCGGGCCTGCCTGGAGGGCGTGCTGTGGGTGCGACCACTCGCAGTGCGAGCGGATGATCCAGATCCCGCTCAGCATCAAGTCGCAAGGCGCCATCCTCACCTTCCGCAACCGCCACGGGACTTAGCCATGTCCCGCACCAGGAAGCTCCGCTGCCGGCGCTGCGGCAAGCCTTTCCCACTATAGAAGAAGGCCGGCGACAACTGCTCCGACTGCGATCGCCGATTCACCCTGCAGAACGCGACGCCAAAACCGAAGCCCGCGACGTTCGACAACGCGAAGGCGACGCAGCGGAAGCTCATCGGTGGCCTTGACTGTTTGCCAGGCCAGCAGGGATTTGTTCTGAACCCGTGCCCCGCGTCGGCTCTGCGAAAGCACCCGTCGCGGCGTCTTTACGATTCGGGACCCCAAAACGGCCGCACCGATTCGCAAGGACCCGCGGCCCCTTCACGCGCCCCATTACGGGCCCCCACTACGGCCCTCTACGGAGTCCGATTTGGGCCTCGCACGCCTCCCCGAAACCTACGTAGAACGATGAAGCCTCCGCAGGTTTGGCGGAGGTCGATATCCGCGGAGAAGTTTGCGGCGTAAGCAGGATAGCACCGACGGCGTTGACCCGGTTTCGTGCCTCGCGGCAACGAGATGACCGGGTCAGCGTTCTTGCGATCGATTCGACAGCAATGCATCGGCAGTCTACGCCATCGCCCGCAGGTGAGCGGTAGACGTGAGCTCAGAGGCTGGTCCATCCGACCGCGCCTTGCCGACAACGATATAGCCAGCGGTCGACTAGACCTGAGTACCTCCAGCAATGGACTTGTACGTCACACGATCGCGTGCGGGCTACGGCCATGGTGTCACTCTGAGAACATGCCATTCTTCCGCCGGGCTCGACCCAATAGGGAAACGGTCGATGTCACAAGCGCGATTGCGGTGGGCTCAGGGATCCGAGTCGAAGACAAGTCAGCGCCGTAATGAGCCCGCCAGAGGGCGTTGTCGCCTGCGTCAACGACGCCGTCGAGGTCCCCGTCGGCGCCGGTCCCCGCGGCGATCAACTGGCCAAGGGAGTCGCGCCAGACCGTGTAGTCGGCGGCGTTCACCGCCCCGTCACCGTTGAAGTCGCCATCCAATACGGTTGGTAAGTCCGCAAAGACCTCCGCCGCGGGGAGCAGACGCCCCGACTGGTCGAAGAGCCCGTAGCGTCCCCCTTCCCAAATGGGCAGGCCGGCGACAGGTCTCGCGTCGGCGTTCCACCAGAAGGCCCCCCAGCCCAGTCCGTTGGGGGTCGTCAACAGAGCGTCGACGAGGGCCTGCAAGTAGGCGCGCTGCCCCGCAGCGGAGACATCGAACTCGTAGTCCGGCTCGAACGAGGCCCCGCGAGAAGGGAAACCTACCTCCGCAAGAATAACCGGCTTGTTGAAGGTCGTCGCTGTGTTGTGCAGGTTGGTGACAACGTCGGCGACATCACCGGCGCCGGTGACCGGATCGTAGTGGAACTTAGGGTAATAGCTGTATCCGATGAGATCGAAATCGACGCCGCGTTGTATAAGCTTATTGAAGAAATACGAGGTGGTGCTCCACTCTGCGCCCTTGTCGTGGTGGATCATGACGAGCGGCTCCTGACCCGGGGGGGCGCCGGTCTTGGCGCCATCAATTCCTGCCGTTAGCAGCGCGGCGAGGCGGTTGAAGCCGGCGTCGTGCGAGCCGCCGCTCCAGGGGTAGCCGTCGTTCCAGAGCAGACCGTTGGAAACTTCGTTGCCGATCTGAACGATATCGGGAGTGACGTCCGCGGCGGCGAAGGCGGCGATCGAGTCCCGCGTATAATCGTGGACGCGCTGCTGCAACGCGACGCCACTTAGGCCGTCCCAGGCCGCGGGCTTCGACTGCGTTCCGGGGTCGGCCCACGTGTCGGAGTAGTGGAAGTCTAGCAGCAGTTTGCCACCGGCCGCCTTGACGCGCTGCGCGAGCGCAACGGTGTAAGCGAGGTCTTGGACAACGAACGGGTCGGGGCTGCCTGTGGGAGAGACAAACAGCCGCAGGCGGTAGTAGTTGACGCCGTGGTCCTTCAGGATTTCGATAGCATCGCCCGACTGAGTTCCGTCGTAGTACACGGCGCCGGCCCCCTCGAGCACCGGGAGCGCCGAGATGTCCGCGCCGGCGAAGAACGGGCTGGCCGACGCCGAAGCGGCGGCCAGCAGTGTCGCGACCAGCGAAGCCCACGCGGGCCTACGGGGATTGCAGTTCGACGCCATACTTTTCGGCTAGACGTTTGGTGTTGACTCGCAGGTCATCGTCGGAGAGCGCCCCGTTGTAGATCGCAAGCTCAGCGAGGTCACCGGCAAAGAAAAGCTGCATCCAGGCGTGGCGGCCGATGATTTTGTGAGAGGTTGTTCCCTGCGGTGCGAAGGCCCGTTTCACGCCATGGCTCTGCCCATTAAGTCTGAGCTCGGCTTCCCCCCGAGAATAGTCGTAGCGGTAAGAGAGGACGAAGGGCTCGTCAGGCCCAAGCGGCGCGGCGTCGACTCGACCCGACTCGACCGTGGTGCTTCCGATAAAGCCAGCGAACACCTGCGCGGTGAGTAACGCGGGGCGGAACTGATCCTGCAAGAGGGGCTCGCCAATCTGGAGAACGCCGGGCTCGAGGGTGTCGCTAAGATAGCGACTTGGCGGTCCGTCGTAGTTGAGCATCTGCCCTCCCCACTTACGCCCGGGGCGAAAGGCCGCTTTGCTGAACTGCGCGACGAGCAGCACGGTCTGGTCGTCGGTCGTCGGGAGGGGGGTCGTCACCAGGAAATCCGACTGACCGTCGAAGCGGATCGCAGGATGTCCATTCAGCGCTCGCGCGACGCGGTCGGGACGCGCCTTGGGGTCGGGCTGCACGGCGTCTTCAGCTGCAAGATTCTTTCCAGCCAAACGATCGCCCCAAGCCGAGACTTTGCCGCGGTCATCGGCAGTGACTCCCGAGTCGGCAGCGAGCCATAGTGCAAGGGCGCCCGAATCGATGTCGGCGGCGATACCCTTGGGCTGATGCGGTTTACGGACGGCAATTAGGGGCTCAAACTGGTTGGTGTCGATGGCGATCGAGGTTCCCGGCTGACCGTTAGGGGAGAAAGCCATGGCTTTGTCCTCGGTCACGTGGACGAGGTTCGCTTGATCGGCCCTGCCGTCGGAAGGGTTGCAGAGCACCTCGCCATCGAAGACGTGAAGCTCGGTCTGCGAGCGCTCATCGACCGATACTCCGAAGGAAGTCCCGAGGTCGAGCAGGTCAACTCCGGGGCAGAGTATCGCGAAGGCGAAAGCGCGGCGCGGGACGTCGGCGGTGAGCTTCCCGGCGTGCAGTTTGCCAATCATGTGGCTCTTCGCCTCGAAGTCGCAGGGGCCTTCAAGGACGACCTCGGCGCCGCAGTCGAAGGTGATCTTAGCGCAGCCTTTGCTAAGCTGGACGCGTTCACCCGCCTTCAAAGGGTCGCCGAGTCGCCTCGCCGACGCCCCGTGCTTCCACTCTGGGCCGACAAGCCTTGTGATCGTAGCGATCGTGGAATCGTGGTCGACGATGGCGGACTTCACCAACCGTTCGCTGCCGCGGTCCCACCACAGAGAGCCGATCGCGATCCCAACGATCGCCGCACACGACGCCCATGCTATAAGCGGGGCCAAACTCCGACGACGCTCATCCGAACGCATCCGTCGAGGGAGACTCGGGGCGGCGGCGGGATGGGCTTCGAGTAGCTCTATCAGACCGTCCTCGGCCAGCAGCTCAGTAATCTGCCGGTGCGTGTAGGACCAGCGGGCGAACTCGCGCGCAAAGTCTCGGTCGGCCGACAGGCGCCGCTCGAGTTCTGCGAGCGGCGCCGCCTCGATCGTGCCGTCGAAGTAGGCGCTAATGAGCCCTTCGAAGTCGGGCGACTCCAAGTCGCGTTTCTCGGCCATAGTGGGGTGGTCTATCCTCTCGAGTCGGCGGTCCGCCGTCGGATACAATCTTGCAGCGATAAGCGGACGCGGTGGAGCATCACAGAGACTGCTGTCGGGGACATGGCATACCGCCTGCCGATGTCCCCTACCGACGCCCCCGAGCCATAGCGGAGATCGATGACCTCTTTTCTGCGGCCACTGACCTCTTTCATGCACTCCCGGAGGGCTTCGCGACGCGCCTCGGCCTCAGGCTCGACTTCCTCCATCGATTCCGCCAGCTGTTCCAGGGCCGACTCGCTCAATACCAGGCGACTTCGCGTCTGTGAGCGGTAATACTTCAGCAGCCGGTTGCGGGCGATGCCCATCACCCAGGCCGTGAAGGATCGGTCACGATCGAACGAATTGAACCGCTCGATCGCCGTTTCGGCCACCTCCTGCACCAAGTCTTCGACGTGCTGCCTGTCGAGAACACTAGCGGCGAAGTAGGCCGATACGATCGGCTGCGCCCGCACCCACAGCGACGCCATCTCGCGCATGGCGCCGTGCCCATTATCTCTTTCGTAGGCGCCTCCGGCGTGCGTGTAGTGATCGCCGTCCATTCGCTGCCTAAAAGAAGCCATCCGATCGACTCACCAAGTTCTAGAGCGCGCCGAACCTGGACAAAATCAGCTTACCCGCCACCCCGCTATCCTTAACCAGATTCCGCCAGACTCGACCAAATCAGGCCCCGCTGAGGAGAGCCCCGCCAAAGCGGGACAAAAGCTTACGATTTTTGGTAAGAACGGCCACGAGCCGGGAAACCTTTGGGTAGCCGCTGTTCATCGGCGGCGAGCAGTCGTTGCTGGCACGCTCCACTCCTCCCCGCATCTTGCTCTTGCACCTCATCTAAGGAGCCTCCGTCTAATGATTCTCAACCTGTGCCGATCAGCGTTTGTCGCGGTAGCTTTGGCAGTAAGTTTGGCGGCGCCGGCGGCCCCTTACGAGGTCGCCTACCTGGAGGGCGGAAGCTGGAGCACCCTTTACGCCCAGGGGTTTTCGACCGTCCTTGGCGCCACGCCGAGCCCATCGGTCTCCTCGGGCGACTTGGTCTACTTGCAGTCCTTCGAGTTCTTTAAGTCCGGCTTTTCCGACAGCGCCACCGACATCCGCCTAGCGATTATCGATAACCTGTATTCGGGATCGCCCGACTACATCACGACCCTCACGACCAACTCAACGGCGCTCGTGGGCCTCTCAACGAACACGATTGCGAGCACCGCTTCGCTTGCTACGGGTGACCCCATCCTTTTCAGTTTCGATGACCTTCCGATGGCCTACGACGCGGGCGGGGCGGGTGACTACGCCGCGGTGTTCGTGAACGTGGGCGTCGATGCCGGCAGCGGGGCGCCGCTGACGCCGGTTCTCGTGTCTTCGCTCACGGCCAACTACATCGACAACGGTTCCGGCACGTTCGTCCCTGCTTCGGGCTACGGGAACGATAGCCAGTTCCAGTACACGACAAGCAACTTCATCAACGGCGACTTCTTCAGTGGTTTCACGTTTGCGGCCGACGCCAATTTCCGCGCCACGTTCGCTGTCGTTCCCGAGCCCAACTCCCTCGTGCTTCTACTTGCGACGACGATGGCGACTCTCTTCCGCAGCCGTCGCGGTTGCTAGCCCCCCCTCATCTTACACCCCCCCCCATGATGACTCGATTGATCACCGAGCGACTCCGAGCCCTGTTCGCATTCGCTCTAGCCATCCTTGGCGCTTGC
This sequence comes from Pirellulales bacterium, assembly GCA_041741515.1. GTDB lineage: Bacteria > Planctomycetota > Planctomycetia > Pirellulales > Lacipirellulaceae > Botrimarina. Next base: position 31,801 of record JBGSJY010000093.1, read on the forward strand.
TCCGCCGACGCGGTTCCATTCCAAACCGGCCACATCGACGGCGGAAGCTGGTCCGGGCTCTTCGCGCAAGGCTTTTCGCCGTCGATCCGTGCCAATCCGGACCGCTTCGTCGATCCCGGTCTTGACCTAGCTGAGATCGTACCGCTTAGCCGCATGCGCTTCTTCAAGTCGGGTTACATCGACCCAGGCACTGCGCAAGAGCTAATCGCCGAGGACGTTCAGCTCGCGATTGTTAGCAACTTCTTTGTGAACTTGAGCACTTTCACTACGAGTTCTCCGGAGCTCGTCGGTCTCTCAACGAACACGATCGCCTCTACCGCTCCGATCGCGAACGGGGCCGCTCTGGACTTCTACTTCCCGGAGCTGCCGCTGACCTACGGCGCCGACTACGCGGCAATCTTCGTGAATAACAACGCGGGCAACCTTTCCGTTGTCCAGACGCCCGTGCTGATCGCAAACTATATCGAGACTCCTGAAGGGTCGGGTGTCTATCGGCCGACGTCGGACTACGGCGATCCCGATCTCGACTTTGTCTACTCTGCGAGCGGCTTCCGCACGGGGGACTACCTGAATACATTCAACGCCCCCTACGCCGACGCCAACTTTATCGCGTCCTTCGACCTCCAGCAGCCCGCCGGTGACTACAACGGCGACGACGTCGTGGACGCAGCCGACTACACCGTTTGGCGAGATGTGCTGGGGCAGTCCGTCCAGCTCCCGAACGAGGGGCCAGGGGTAACGCCAGGACTAGTCACGGTTGAAGACTACAACGTTTGGCGTAGCGCCTACGGCTCTTCGGCATCGGCATCGTCGATAGTCGCTGTTCCGGAGCCGTCCGCCTGCCTCTCGGGTTTGGCCGCGGTTTCCCTGTCACTGGCCTCGCGGCGGGTGCGGAATACCTCCGGCCGCGTCACGCAGCCGTAGGACCTGCTCCACTCTATGGAAACGACCATGCTCACCCGTCACTCAAACCGCTGCCCGCGGGCGTTTACGCTTGTCGAGCTCCTGGTGGTGATTGCCATCATCGGAATCCTGGTGGCGCTGCTTCTGCCCGCTGTCCAGGCGGCTCGCGAGGCGGCTCGGCGCACGCAGTGTCTCAATCAGGTCCGCCAACTCGGCCTAGCGATCCTCAACTACGAGGCATCAATTAGGGCGTTCCCGCCGTCCTCGGACGTGGGCTCCTACAGCTACCTTGCGATAACGCTCCCCTACTACGAAGGGCAGAGCATCTACGACCAGATCGACTTCACCCGGCGCCCGACCGACGCCGACTTCCCGTTTGCGGTCGAGTTCCTCCGCTGCCCGTCACAGGGCGGCGCCGAGCCGACCGTACTGGCGCAGGGGGCGGACGGGGTAATCTCTGGTGAGGCGACCGAGGACACCCAGAAGCGGGGGCACTACTACGCTGTCAACGGCGCGAAGGTGGAGGACAGCTGCACCTCGGCGGAGCCCTACACGATTACGTCGTGCGCGCCGTCGAGCCAGTTCGCCCGCTGCGACCTAATTGGGAGCTACCCCATCGGGGGGCACGCCACCAACGGCGTGCTGTACCCACTGAGCCGCACCCGCATCGGCCAAGTCGTTGATGGCACGAGCAAGACGTTCCTAGTGGGCGAGGCCTCCTGGAACTTCGGATCGGCGGGGCCTTGGTACCTCGGGACGGCCCAGTGGGCCGGCGATTTTGACAACCCCGCCGACATGGAATGGTTTGCCAGCCGAGTTGGGACGGGCTTCTGGTTGCACAACGCCGCTCAGATACGCTGGGGGTTGCTTGAGCGATCCCACGCCAATAGCCGTGAGTACACGCCAGCTAAGGCGTGTCGTTCCGACCTGAGCTTCGGCAGCCTTCACCCGGGCGGCGCCCATTTCGGCCTAGCCGATGGATCGGCGCGTTCTGTCAGCAACGACGCCGAATTGACGACGCTCTACGCCTATGCGTGCCGTAAGGACGGCCAGGCGGTTTCGCTTGACTAAGGGACGTATGAGCCGACGTATTATTAAACGCCTCGCGTCAGGGGTGGACGCTGAGGTGCTGTGCTCGGCCGCAACGGTTCTGCTGATGTCAGCAGCCGCCGCTTGCGGCCGGGCAGAGTCGATCGGGGCTTACGCCGTCGGGGCCGACATTTCGTTCCTCGCTCAGGCCGAGGCCCAAGGCCGCGTCTTCATGGACGGCCAGACCCCGCTACTAGGACTCCGCGTCTTGAAGAACCACGGGTATAACTGGGTGCGTCTACGACTCTTCCATACGCCCAGCGAGTTGCCGAACGACCTGACTTACACACTGGCACAAGCCAAGGCCGCAAAGGAGCTCGGTTTCCGCTTTCTTCTGAACCTCCACTACTCGGATACCTGGGCCGACCCGGAGAAGCAGTTCCTCCCCAAGGCATGGGAAGGAATGACCCACGAAGAACTTGTCGCGGCCGTCCGCGACTACACCCACGAGGTGGTCGCTGCCTGCTGCGAAGCGGGCGCGAGGCCCGACATGGTGCAGGTCGGTAATGAGGTTGTCTCCGGGATGCTCTGGCCGGACGGCAAGCTCCCTGCCAGGTGGCCGGAGTTCGCCGAACTGCTCAAGGCTGGCGCTGAAGGGGTCGAGTCGGGCGTTGGTTCCGGCCCGCGGCCGCTCGTAATGATCCACATCGATCGCGGCGGCGACCTAGAAGGGAGCCGCTACTTCTTCGACAAGTGTCTTGAGCATAACGTGACGTTCGATGTCATCGGTCAGTCGTACTACCCTTGGTGGCATGGCAGCTTGGTCGAGTTACAAAGGAATCTCGCCTTCCTCGCCGACCGCTACGAGCGAGACGTGGTGCTTGTCGAGGTCGCGTACAACTGGCGGCCCGCTGAGTACCGTGATGGCGGCGCGCCCTTCCCGGAGACACCCGAGGGGCAACGTCTATTCCTCGAAGAAGTTCATCGAGCCGTCATGGCGACCCCAAAGGGCCGCGGCGCAGGAGTCTTCTGGTGGGAGCCTGCTGTTCATCACGGTGCGCTCGCCAGTCGCGGAATGTTCGACGACCAGGGGAGATCACTTCCCGTCTTGACGGTTTTCGATCGCTTCACGCGCGGCCGGTTGCCCCCGAGGCCGGCCCAGGGCGACAAAGCGATGGTGCGCTGACATGCCGTTCGTCCGATTCAAGGCGCATTCCCCTTCCGTAGCGGGTCGGCCTGTTTGGCTCGCGACGCTCGCCCTTGGGGTTGCCTGGGCGTTGCTGACGTTGGCTTCGCAGGCGGGCGGTCGCACGCCAACGGACGACTTCAATGGCGGCTGGCGTTTCCACCTCGGCGACGCCGCTGGCGCCGAAAGACCCGAGGCTGACGATGCGGGATGGCTCGCCGTCCGTTTACCCCACACGCCACGCATTGAGGCGGCGGTGGTTGGCGCCGATGGGCCCGGGTCGGAGCAGTGGCAGGGCATCTGTTGGTATCGCAAACACTGGCGCGCAGGAGAGCACGCCTCAGGAGAACGGGTGCAGCTGCGGCTCGGCGCCGCGATGCGGACGGTCCAGTTGTGGGTCAACGGGCAACCTCTCGGAGAGCATGTCGGCGATTACCTACCGGTCGCGCTCGACATCACCGCACACATCCGGCCTGGTGGTGAAAACTGCGTCGCCTTGCGGCTCGACAACCGCGACAACGCCGACCTCGGCCCGAAGCCGATCGCCGACCTGGACTTCTACTCTTATGGCGGCCTCTACCGTGGCGCGGAGCTGCGGACCATCCCGCCGCTGCACTTCACCGACGCGGATCAGCCGGACTCAACCGCCGAGTCGGGGGTTCTCGTGACATTCCCGCAAGCGGATGCCGACGAAGCGCTCGCGGTTGTACGTGCTCAGTTCGCGAACCTTGCTGCGGCGTCCACGCACGTGACGCTCCACGCTGAACTACGCGACGCCGACGGCCGGCAACTTGCCGAGCAAACGAGCCCGGTTGTCGAAGCGGCGCCATACGAGGCCTGCACCGAGACGCTCAAGCTGAAACTGAAAGCGCCCCGCCTCTGGTCCCCCGCCGATCCCTACCTGCACCGGCTGCGGCTATCGCTGGTGAGCGAAGGGCAAGTCGTTGACGTGCGAGACCTCCGCGTCGGTGTTCGCCGCTTCGAGGTCACCAAAACCGGCCTGAAGATCAACGGGCGCCCGACCTTCCTGCGCGGGGTGAACCGTCATCAAGAACACCCCTACGTCGGCTACGCCGTTCCCAACAACGCCCAGTGGCGTGACGCACACCGGATCAAGGAGGCGGGCTTCGACTACGTCCGCCTAAGCCACTACCCTCAGTCGCCAGCCTTTCTCGAAGCCTGCGACGAGCTCGGCCTCGTGGTGACCAACAGCATCCTCGGCTGGCAGTTCTACCGCGAAAGTGCGGAGTTTCGAGCGAACCAGCTCCGCCAGTGTCGGAGGCTCGTGCGACGCGATCGCAACCACGCCTGCGTCCTTTTATGGGAAGCCTCCCTGAACGAGGCGGCGATGCCCGCGGACTTTGTTGGGCAACTGCACCGCGCCACCCACGAGGAACTCCCCGGAGACCAGTGCTTCACCGCAGGGTGGCTCCGTGGCTACGACGTCTACCTTCAGGCCCGTCAGCACGGCGGCTGCCGCGACGTTGACGACGTTCCGTGCGTCGTCAGCGAGTATGGCGACTGGGAGTACTACGCCCAAAACGCGGGTCTCAACCAGTCCGCCTGGCGCGACCTCCAGCCCGAAGAGCGAACCAGCCGCCAAGACATCACGGCGGGGGACGTGCGGCTGCTGCAGCAAGCGAGCAACTTCCAGGAGGCCCACAACGACAACCTCAAGACGGCCGCGCTCGGGGACGGGTTGTGGGTCATGTTCGACTACAACCGCGGCTACAGCCCCGACCTGGAAACATCGGGCTGCATGGACCTGTTCCGCCTGCCGAAGCATTCGTACTACTTCTTCAAGAGCCAACGACCTCCCGATATCGCCGGTGGAGGCGCAGCCGCGTCTCCGATGGTCTACCTCGCCAACGAATGGGGCGACGCATCCCCTTCGTCGGTCAGAGTATTCAGCAACTGCGAAGAGGTGCGACTGATCGCCAACGACGTCGAGATCGGCGTCCAAACGCCCGACAGCGACCGGCTCTCCACCGACCTCGCCCACCCCCCATTCACGTTCCGGCTCCCTACCTTCGCCCCCGGTAGTCTCCGCGCGGAAGGAATCATGGACGGCCGTGTCGTCGCGCGGCACGAACGTCGGACACCGTCGGCCGAGGCGGCGCTCTTGAGCCTCGACTGCGACCTTGCGGGGCTTCCTCTGCGTGCAGGAGTAGATGATTTGGTATTCGTCCGCGCTCGCCTGCTGGATGAGCGAGGGACGACGGTCTCTCGATACCGCGGCGCCGTTCGATTTACCGTCAAGGGAAGTGGCGCCGAGCTAGTGGGCGAGAACCCCGCCCCGGCTCGAGCGGGGGTCGCCTCGATCCTGCTGCGCACCAACGCGACACACGAGGCCGTCACGCTCACCGCCGATACCCCAGATGGGATGGTTGCAGTCCACGAAGCTCAAGGGGCTATTTCGACGCCGGCTCCAACGCCCGACGAGACAACGATCTTTCCCGTTGGGCGAGCTATTCCAGCTGGCGGGCAAAACGCGGCTATCGACAGCCACCGTCGCAGCGATGCTCCGGCGACCGAGCCGATCCGCTTGCACTCGCCCAAAGAGTGGCAGGTCTTTCAGCGTCAATCGGTCGACGAAGGACCCGTGCTTCTGAGCGGGCGAGTCAACCCCGAGGCGGACCGACTGGAGTGGCGCCTGGACGCCGCGCCAGTCACCCGTATGACGCCAGAAGATTGGTCAGATATCAGGCTTGATGAGCGCGGACGGTTCAACGTCTTGCTCCGACTACCATCCGGCGGTTGGTACCGCCTCAAGCTGCGTGCCTATCTCGGAGATAAGTTGGTCGCGGAGATGCGCGTAGAGAATTTCGGTGTAGGTGAAGTCTTTGTCGGAGCCGGTCAGTCGAACTCAACCAACAGCGGAGAGCTGAGGACCGAGCAGATGTCGGGTATGGTCTCAGCGTTTGACGGGTCAACTTGGCGGCTGGCGAATGACCCACTGCCGGGCGTGGCGGATCGTTCGCAAGGGGGCAGCTTCTGGCCGGCGTTCGGCGATGCGATTCACTCGCGGTACCATGTGCCTGTCGGCGTAGCCAGCACCGGCTACGCAGGGACCTCTGTAGCGCAGTGGCAACCCGGTGGCCACCTGTTTGAGGAGACCATTCGGCGAGTTCACCAGCTTGGCCGAAGCGGATTCCGTGCGCTCATATGGCACCAAGGAGAAAGCGACTTTCAGACATCGTCCAAAGTCTACTACGAGCATCTGAAGAGCACGATCGAAGCGAGTCGCAAGAGAGCCGGGTGGGAGTTCCCTTGGTTGGTCGCGCAGGCCAGCTACCACAATCCAGAGAAACCCGCCTTCAACCAGATCCGAGACGCACAGGCGCGGCTTTGGAACGAGGGGATTGCATTGCCCGGCCCTGACACTGACAAGCTTGTCGGTGACCACCGCGACCTCGGAGGCGCGGGCACTCATTTCAGCCCCAAAGGACTCAAGGCGCACGGAGAGCTATGGGGACAGTTCGTCGGAGACCTGATCGATGAGCAGCTCGCGCTACCACGGCCTGCAATGACTCGCTCGAGTCGGAAAGCAAGCGAAGCCGACGTACAGTGACCCTGGTACTCGGAATCCGTGCCAGTATTTGTGCTGATCGCATCGGCAGGCGATCCTCACAGGTCCGACCGACCTCTTTCAGTGCAGGCGGCGTATCCCAGGTGTCGGTTGCCTCAACTGCGGCGAGTTCGGCGGCCAGCCAAGTCGCTGAGGTGGTCCGTCAGGCATCACAAGGTCCCCGGAGAAGATTGCGACCGCCGCCGGTTTGGGCGCAACGCTGACAAATCAGGTGCGGCTCCCCTCAGCACGCTCGAAACCTGCAGACTTTCGACGCAGATCTCCGGGGGGGTCGGTGCGCACGACGTTCGTGCTCATTCCACATCGGACCGCTTCCCAGCGGCAACAAATCGATCAAGCGTGACGGCTGTAAGATCCATACTCATCATGAAGGAGGAGTAGGCCAATGACGCTGCGAGTCGGCTAGTGTCGCAAGCCCAGGGCGGGACATAGCGCGGCGCCACGAGATAGCCCGAGGCGAAGTACGGTCCCAACGTAACCACATCGCTCAATGTCAAACGCCCGGCAAATAGCCTCTCGATGACATGTGGCTGGTTGTCCCTGATGGCGACGTTCATCAGGACGTGCGTCTCCATGACCCCTTTGAGGTAGGCGCTGTCTTTGGTGAAGGCGATTCGCCCACGAACGTCTCCGCCGCGAAAGACGCGTTGCGCCGATTTGTACGCCTCGCGCTCGTCCTGACCGGCCATAAGAAAGTACTTGAAGCAGTCGATAAAGTCGCCGCCATCCAACGCCAGCTTGAGCGCCTGGATCCGCAGCGCCAAACGCCGCAGGCGGTGGACGTCGATCGATCGCGTCGCTATCTCGGCGAAAACGGCCAGGCCTTCCTGAGTCCGCGTCGTGCGCGGTGCGCTGAGGCCGAGACTCTTGAGATTCGTCTGCCGGCGGCCGTTGATCGCCGTGGCCGTATGGACCAGTGCTTCGTGGTGGAAGAGCTGGTCAAAGTCCAGATCGGTAAAGAGGGCAGAACTTCGAATGCGAATACGCGTCGTCCCGGCAATCAGGGCAATCGCATCTAATCACGCAGCGATCCCGGTAAGAATGGCTTGAAGGGTGTTGTTGTTCCACCCGGCGCGGAGCCGTTTCCCGCGGAGAGTCTCACGGAGGGTGGTGTCCAGCTTGAGGATCGAGAGCGCCAGG
>JBGSJY010000094.1:0-12320 GCA_041741515.1 Pirellulales bacterium
CCTGAAAAACTGAAGGGCGCGTGGCGCGCGGTGGAGCTCGGCGGTTTCGCCGCCGCGGCCCGGCCGCTCACCCAGGCCGCCCAGTCGAAGGACGACGAGCTGAAGGCGGGCGCCGAGAAGCTGCTCGCCGCGGTCGAAGAAGAAGTGACGAGCGCCGCCAAGAAGGCCCAGGACGCGATCAACGAGGGGGACGACTGGACCGCCTACAAACTGCTGGAGTCGATCCCGCCGCGATTCGAGGGTTATGAATTCGAACTCATCGAAAAGGCGGAGGCCAGGGCGAAAGAGCTCGCCAAGACCGACGCGGTAAAGAGCCAAGTCGCCGCCGCGAGGATGCTCGGCAAGGCCATGGCGACCGCCGCCCGCGGACCCGGCGGCGTCAGCCGCGCGAAGGGGCTGCTGAACCGTCTGGTCGAAGAGCACCCCGACACCGAGGCGGCGACCAAGGCCAAAGAAGTGCTCGCGACGATCGACCGCTGAGCGAGAGCGACCGATGCAAAAACAATAGCGAGTCCCCAACGCCAGTCGGGGGAGGGAGCTGGAGTCCCTCCCCCGACTCGCGTCGTGGCTCGCCTCGTGCCGTCTTGGGACGCTTCTAGCGCATCGTCATTCTTGTAGGAGGCGTCTCCGACGCCGATAACGCGCTGCTGCGCGATACGGCGTGGGGCGCGTCATCGGCGTCTGGAGACGCCTCCCACAAAACGCGGCTCGGCTTGGCTGCCGCCATGACCTCGCTCGCGAATCGGTCCATCAAAACACGTCTAAGATGAAGTGATGGCCGCTGTGGAACTTGCGCGGGCTCGGGTAGTAGTTGTGCCAGCGCTTGTTGTAGACCGGGATCCGCATTTCGGGCGGGTACCGGTGGTACAGGCTGTCGGCCGAGCGGTAGTACTCACTCCCCCAGTAGTTCTGCGGGTAGTAGACGTACGGGTAGTGGTAGAAGCGGTCCCAATCCGTTTCGGTATAGGTCCCGCTGAACGCCCGGCCGTACGCGTTCTGGGCTTCGGCGCGGTCGGCACAGACCGTCGTCAGAGCGGCCGTCGCCACGGCCGCACACAAGAGTTTGCGGATCATCAGTTTCCCCCCCGGAAGCGACGAAGCGAGTCGTCGCACGAACGCGGCACGCCAAGCGGCCGCCGCGCGATTCGATACGCCAGGACCCGCGCACGGTGTCCGGCTAATGGGAAAGATCGGCCCGCCGCCCAGCCGGCATTAAGAGAAAAACCGGCGCCACCCGGACAATCGCAACAGGGGACCCCCGGTACGCGGGGAGCGGCAAACCCCTACACTGTGGGGAGTTAGTGCGGGTGGGGAATGACCAATGACCAAATCCCAATGACCAATGCCAGCGGAGCGGCATCTCTCTCATTGGTCATCGGGGCTTGGTCATTGGTCATTTCTAGCCCACTTGCTGGACCGCTTCCCTTTCGCCCCGCCGCTGCCTGATGCCCGCCGCTGACGCCATCAAGTCCGTCGTCGATTCCTTCCCCGATCCCGAGACCGGCCGCCCGCTGGGCGTGATGGGGCAGACCGGCGCTATCGAGGTCGATGGGGATCGGGTCCGTGTCGAGATCGCCCTCACGACCTGGTCCGCGCCGATTCACGACGAGACGGTCGAGTCGCTGCGGACGAAGCTCGCGACGACGGCCGGCGTCGATCCGGCTTTATGCAAGATCGACGTGACGACGCACGAGCGTCCCGCTGACAAATTGGGTCAGATAGGCGTCACAGCGAAGAGCGTCATCGCCGTTGGCAGCGGCAAGGGGGGCGTCGGCAAGAGCACCATCGCCGCCGCGATCGCCTTCGGCCTCCACAACGCGGGCTCAAAAGTCGGCCTGATGGACGCGGACGTCTACGGGCCGAGCGTGCCGCACCTCTTGGGCGTCAACGAACGGCCCACCGCGATCGACCAGCGGCTGCAACCGATTGAGCGTTCGGGCCTGCGTGTGATGAGCATGGGGTTCATGGTCCCGGCTGAAGAAGCGGTCGTGTGGCGTGGCCCGATGCTGCACGGCGCGATCACGCAGATGCTCCGCGACACCGACTGGGGCGATCTCGACTACCTGATCATCGATATGCCGCCCGGGACGGGCGACATCGCGCTCACGCTGTCGCAGCTCATCCCGCTCACCGGAGCGGTCGTTGTCTGCACGCCGCAAGACGTGGCCCTGATCGACGCGGTGAAGGCGATCACCATGTTCCGCAAGGTGAAGATCCCGCTCTTGGGCGTCGTCGAGAACATGAGCTCCTTCATCTGTCCCGGTTGCGGCGAGCGGCACGACATCTTCGGCACGGGCGGCGCGAAACGGAAAGCCGAAGCGATGGCCGTGCCGTTCCTCGGCGACGCGCCGATCAACGTCGACCTCCGCAAGCGCGGCGACGACGGGCAGATGGCGGGCCTCTACGACGACCCGGCCATCGCCGCGCCGCTGATGGAGATCACCCGCGGCATGGTCCGGCAGGTCATCGCCCAACGCGGCGGGCAACCCGCGATGCCCACGCTGCCCGTTCTTTAAGGCCGAACCTTTTCTAGGGTCGAGAGAGGTGTCACCACGACGGGCACGAAGGACACGACGGCCGCTTCTGCAGGGTAGAGTCTGTCCCAATGACCGGCCGTCGTGCTCGTCGTGTCCGTCGTGGTTCCTATCCTCGGCGGCCTTAGCTAGCAGTTATGCCTCGCAAAACGCCGATAATACATGAAAAAGCCGCGTGCTCTGCGAGAGAGCACGCGGCTTTCGATGTTTCCGAAGACCGTCGGCGACGCCGATCAGGCCTTCTTCGTGGTCTTCTTCTTGGCGGCCTTCTTCTTCTTGGCGCCCTTCTTCTTGGCGACCTTTTTCTTGGCGCCCTTCTTCTTGGCGACCTTCTTCTTCTTTGTTGCCTTCTTGGCGACCTTCTTGGACGTCTTCTTCTTGGCAACCTTCTTCTTCTTAGCCACGTTCTTCCTCCTCAAAACGAGTCGCGGTGATCGAGCGGCTGCTTAGATTAGTTTGGGCAACCCTCATCACCCGCTTTTGAAAACGAGCCGCACTTCCGCAGCGACTCTCAAGTAACCGACCGAGCCAACCTGTTGTCGCTTCGACGACAACGCACCGCACGACACCGCGCCTTGGGGGCGACAGCGCCGCTCGATTCGTCATCGACTTGTCGACAACGGTTTACCAAGGCGTTGGCTTCCCCACGACAAAGTGACGCGCGTCGCAACGACTCGAGTCACCTGATCGTGGTAGTCCAACACGTTGGCGTTGACCTTATCGGCTACACCTGCGTTGCTACTGTAAGCATTACTTCAATCACTGCAACAGGTTTTTCGAGAATCGTAGCGCAGAATCTTGTCCGCCATCGATGTCGATGACGCGCGCGAAGACAACGGCGCGCTCAGCGCAACGCGTGCGCTTGTTCGACGTTGCTCACCAATCGCCGCGCGACGCGCGGTACTGCTGCATCGTCTCGTAGCTCTGGTAAGCGAGTATCCCGAACAGCGCTGTATTCCAAAGCGAACGGGTCGCTACCCAACACCAGAGCGCTAATCCAGCGGCAACTACCGCAGAAATCACGAGCGAGACGACAACGCCCGTCGATGGCTTCATTAGCAAAGTCAATACTTCGCGCGCGACGCGTCCACCGTCGAGAGGCCAGATCGGGAACAGATTGAGCACGCCCCAAACGATGTTGATCCACAGCAGCGCGTCCAAGAACGACAACGCCAAGTCCGAGTCGGGAGCGCCGACAAGCCGCACATAACCCCAGACGAGTCCCGCCAAAAAAAATCCTGCAAAAGGTCCCGCCAGCGCGATCAGCACGTTCCGCCACCAGCTCTCCCGCACCCCAATGGCGGACGCGTAACCGCCAAACGCATAGAGGACGATCTCCGGTTGACCGCCGAACGCGCGCTGCAAGACGGCGTGGCCCAACTCATGCACGACGATCGAGACCAGCACCGCGCCGACCCAGACGACCGCGTACGCCGGTGGCTGACTCCCTCCCAAGAGCAGCGCCACGACCCAAAAAACGGGCGAGATCCGCACCGGGAATCCCAGCAGCGAGAAACGAACGTCGTACGGGCCTGGGGCGGCGCTGGTGAACAGCATTGGCGGTGGGTTCGCGGGGTCGGGGGGCGTGCTAAGCGGCCTCGGTGAGCGTCTTCGCGCTGCGAATTTCTAGGCCTAGTTCCCGCCTAACATACTCGGCCGCCCGCTCCGAGGCCCCGGCCACCGCCACCCGCTCCTTGAGCTCCGTCATCCGCTGGACGAGCTCGGCCCGGTTCGCGGCGCTGTTCAACCATTGAACAGCGTGATCGGCAAGGTCGTCCGACCGGTCTTGGCACGTCAGGTACTCGGGCATGAGGACATGCGCGTCCTTCGGGTCGCGGCGGTCGTAGACGCCGACCTTGTCGGGGAACAGCTCGGGCGACGTCAGCAGGTTCACCAGCGTGATGTACGGCACGCGGCGGAAGACGCTCTGCAGCCAGTAGGCGAACGCCGAGACGTGATAGAGGATCACCGTCGGCTTGGCGTGGTGGAGCAGCTCCAGCGACACCGAACCCGATACGGCCAAACAGCAGGTCGCCGCCTCGATCAGCTCGGGCGTCTTGCCCACGTAGATCGTCGGCCCCTCGCCCCGAACCATCCCGGCCGCGAGGATCATCTCCTCGGCCATCGCGACATGCTTCTCCTTGAACGCGGCCACCGCAAAGCGGGCGTGCGGCACGCGCCGACGGATCTTCTTCATCGCCTCGAGCTGCCAACGGAAGTTGTTCCGCACCTCTTGCGTCCGCGACCCGGGGAGCAGCGTCACCAGCGGCCGCGCCGGGTCGGAGTACTCGGCAACGAATGGCGCATCGAGCAGCCGGCTGTGCAGTTCGTCGAAATACGGATGGCCAACGTACGTCGCGTTGACGCCGCGTTCGCGCAGCCAAGCCTCTTCGAAGGGCAGTTTGCAGAGGGCGTGATCCACGTACGCCCGTAGCTTCTTCACACGCCACGCCGCCCAGCCCCAGACTTGCGGCGTGCCGTAGTAAAAGACGGGGATGCCGTGCCGCTTAGCGACCTTGGCGATGTGCCAGTTGAAGCCGGGGAAGTCGATCAGCACGACCGCGTCGGGCCGGTGCTCCTCGAAGTATTTCTTCGCGAGCGCCTTGAGGCGAAAGAACTGTGGCAGCTTCCAGAAGACCTCGATGAAGCCCATCACCGCCAGCTGGGTGAGGTCGAACAACAGGTCCGCCCCCTCTGCCGTCATGCGGGGGCCGCCAAAGCCGACCGCGCGGAGGTCGCCGCCGCCACGCTGCAACGAGCGGATCAGGTTCGCGCCGTGCAGGTCGCCGCTCGGTTCGCCCACGGAAAAGAAGATTGTTTTCGCCATCGCCGCATTTGGGGGTTTGCGTAAAGAGCGCAAGCGCGGCGGGAGTATTCCAAAACGTGGCGAGCGACGCAGCGCCAGTTCCTGGCGATGAGGCTTGAGGGATGAGTCCTGAGGGATGAGTCCTGAGGGTTGGGCTGCTAGCCGTAGGCCGTAACAAGCGCAGCGCGGTTACGGCAGCGCTAGCAGTTGGCGTCCTGGCGGGTTCTGCCGTAACTGCGCTGCGCTTGTTACGGCCTACTGACTCACGCCAAGTCCTCAAGTCTCAAGCCTCAGGCCTCACCACAAAAGCCGCCGGGCGCCCCGTTCGACAAGAACGGGGCGCCCGGCGAGGAGGCATGGATTTGGAAAGAATCCGGCGATTGATCAGGCGCCGGGCCAGTTTTTGGTGGGACTCAATTGCATGAAGATAAGAACGACTCCTTTCGTTCGAGGCCTTTTCGTTTTGGGAATTGGCGGCGCCGCGTCGCCGGCGAAACTGGGGAAACGTTGGCGACGACTCGCGTCACCGACGGAACCTTAGAGCAACCTCGGCGCCAAAACCCGCCTCGTCGCTGAAACCGCGGAAAGAATGCGGTTCGGTCTCAACCGGAGGGTGTCGCCTGCGACATCCTTACAAAGCGTGTTGTAAGGCTGACAGTCGCCAACGAGTTCGGCAGAAAAGTTCAAGTCACCACGACGGACACGAAGAGCACGACGGACAAATCGGAGAAGCTACGTCGTTTTGGTAAACAGCGAATTCGACTCGTCATGTCCTTCGTGTCCGTCGTGGTTACCTATTATTTATTTGTTGCGGGTCTCGGCGAGCCACAGCGATTGAACGCCGCCGGCTAGCAACACCGTCGCCATCAGCACGAAGACCGGCGCCGCGCCGAGCCACGCCACGAGGGCGCCGACGATCGGCGACATCACGATCACCGGCAGCGCCAGGCAGAGGCCGATCGAGCTGCTGTACAGCGTGTGGTGCTCGCGGCCGACGAGCTCGAGGGTGTAGTTGAGCAGCATCTTGTTCGTGACCGGCGTGCAGCCCAGCGGCAGGAAGACCAGCCAGAACGCTTGCCCATCGCCGAGGCCGCCCCCCTTCGCCAGGAAGATCGCCGTGAAGGGCGCCAGCGCCGCGCCGAACATCGTCAACTGCACCGCACGACGCGCGCCGAACCAGTCAGCGATCGGACCGGCGAGCAGGCTGATCAGCGCGACGGCCGTGTGCTGGGTGATCGTCCACGTAACGAGCGACTGAATATCGAAGCCGGCGCCCGCCGACTCGCGCGCCATCGCTTGGTAATGCGGGAAGAGCGTGAAGGCCGAGCTGTAGAGGGCGGCCGAGGTCGCCACCGGACGGAGCTTCGGGTCCTCGAACGCCAGTCGCGCCGCGCGCCCCAACCTTCGCCAGCCGGGTTCGCGGACCTCGGTGTAGCTGTCGCTGGTTTCGCGGATGGCGAGCATCGCGAGGCCCGACAAGAAAAAAAGCAGCGCCGGCGCCGCGAAGATCAGCGCGAAGCCGTCGGGACGCTCCAGCCAACGCGGCATCAGCAGCCAGACCGCCAGGATCGACAGCGGCGAGCCGATCACGACACCCGCCGTAAACAACCGCCCGCGGAGGTTCGCACGGACCAGCTTGCCCTGGATAACTTGGAGCGAGAGTTGGTTGAGCCCCGTGACGACGAAGAACCAGGCGTACATCGCCAGGAAGAACCACTTCGTCCACGGCGCTACCGAGCCGTCGGCCTCGCGCCACACGCCCGACCACCAAACAGCGGCGATGATGGCGAAGGGCACGCCCGAGCCGGTGGTCGTTGCGTAGAGGCTCCAGCGCTTCTGCTTCATGAGCTTCAGCCGCCGCGCGTAGAGCGTAGGAGGGATGCTTGCTCCGAGACGGTTGAGCACCATCAGCAGGCTGCGGATGACCGGCCCGCCCCCGATCGCGTCGAGGAAGTAGGGCATCACGATGCTCTCGGTCTTGAAGACCCAGCCGATGCGGAAGAGCACCTGGTGCAAGACAAGCAGCAGAAAGTTACGCGTCTCGGCTCCGGGGGCGCCGCCGTGTTCGGGGTCCACCACCTGCTCGTCCGTCACCAGATCGGGAGCGGAGGCGGAGATCGGCGGGGCGACGCGCGACATGACGTAGTCGAGGCGGGTAAAGCAAAGGTGAGAGTCCCCACTCTAAGCGTCACCACGACAAAGGACCACAGCCGAGGGCGGCAGCCCCGGGTCGATCGCGCCACAAAGGCCGTGGGCTTCTGCCCTCGGCTGGGGCCCGCTTGCTAACTAGGTTTCGCGAGCAGCGTTTCGAGATAGCTCCGCGGCTCCGCGTCGGTCAGCGCCAACTCCGCTGCGAGCGACAGCACCGCACGCTCGGCCGCCCCACGCGCGGACTCGTCGGCGAGCGTCTCGACCTCGGCAAACGCGCCGAGACCCTCGACCTCGTCGATCGTAAGCTCGAACGCCCTCCCCTCTCGCGTCAACTCAAACAGCTCCCGCCGCTTCCGCACCGTCGCCACCGCACGGAAGCCGAGCCGCGTCAGGACCTCGGTCCATCCGTCCGCTGTTTGTGCCGCCAACGGCAGCTCGAGCTCGAAGCGAGTCTTCGCCGCGCCTCCCTGCTTTGGCCCCTTGTAAGTCACGAACGACTCGTCACCGACGGTACGAATCCGCAGCGCCTCGTCTGTCACCGCAAAGTCCCGCGCCGGATGGTTGTAGTAAGCGTCGCTTTGCACGACGGTACCCTTCGCTACGGCTTCGAGCGACGCGAGCCGCTCGCGCAGAGTCGCAGCGTCATCGAGCGGGAACTTGAGTTCGACTTCGAGCATGAGAGTGTGGGCAGTCGGCGGTGGGCAGTCGGCAGAAAGTGACGCGATTCGCGGCGTGTAGCCGCGGCAGTTCCAAGAAGTGAACCACGAAGGAACGAAGGACACAAAGGAGGGGCGAGGTTAGAATGTGATGCCGGGGCACTTATTGCTTTGAGTCGAATATGCGAATCAGCTTACGCGGCATCCTGATCGGCACAGCAATCGTAGCAGCCTACTGCTACGCCTGGTCGAGCACTCTCCGACTCGACTTCGCCCAAACGCCTCGTGGCCTCGCAATTATTGTCTTGCTGCCAATCACTTTCATTGGTTGCTTGACGGCGCTGAATCTACTTCGGCAACGCCAAGTGGTAGGTCGCGTGTCCTTGAACCTGGGACCGAGATTCTCTGCAAGCAATCACTTGGTCACGGCTGTTGTCGCGACAGCAATCTCGCTCGTCTTTACCAAACCGTCTGACGCCGTACCGGAGCTCGCGGTGTTCGTGCTGACTTGCGCAGCGATGGTCCACATCAATCAACTGATAACACCACGACTAATCCTTGGAACAAAAGGCATCTCGACCGGCTCAGCACACTTCCGCTGGAAGGATGCGAGGATAGAGATATGGCGAGAATCGACGAGACCATTGCTGCGACTGCGAGGCCAATATTGGTACAGTAGCACGGGCTGCGCCTCGCTTCCTACTAGACACCTCACTGAAGTGATAAGCGAGATCGAACGTCGGCATCCGGGTGAACACGTTCTCAGCAGTGACAAACTCCACGGATAAAAAATCATCCGCGCTATCCGTGTCATCCGTGGTTCTTATCTGCCCTTAGTCACGCAGATAGGTATCCTTCTCGATCGCCATCGGCTCCTCCTTCACCCGCTCCGCCGTGCCTTCGGCATCGAGGGCCCAGAGGGGGCTGATCTCGATCGCTGCACCCGGCGCGACGCTCGCGCCGGCGACTTCGAGCCAGCCGCGATGCTGGTTGCTCAAGAAGCGCTGCACGTATTCGGGCGTGTCCTTCGGGGCGCCGGGGGCGTTTTTTAGGGGGGCAAAGATTTCTTCTTCGCCATACTCGACGACGATCGGCCGCTCGGCTTGCGGCAGGAGGTCGAAGATGAACCGTTCGAACTTGAGGGCGTTGTTCTCAGGCGGATCGACGAGGTCGCCCGACTCATTGACGTGCGGGACCTTCTTCTTCGCAATGTGGAACGGCAGCGCGTCCTTCAGGGCGAGCATCCGCTCGAGGAACGCCACGCCGAAGACGTGGACCGCGATGCTCCCGGCCCAGTAGCGCAGGCCGCCATCGGCCTCGGTGACTTCGGCAACGTCATCGGGGAAGTCACTGTACTCGATGACGCAGAGCTTGCCGTCTACCATGACGAAGTTGCCGAGCTTGTCCTGCGGCTCTTGCTTGGCGACGGCGACGCTCGTCAGCTCGCTGTTGGTAGCGAGGTGGTAGCCGATTAGCTCCGCGTCGCCGATTGGCACGAGCGGGTTATCGACTTGCAGATAGAACAGGTTCTCGACGCCGCGGCGCCGCATGTGGTCGATGGCGCCCTCGCCCTTAGCGTTCTTGAAGGCGGCGAGCGCGGCGATCGTGCCGCCGTGGCCGTCGGGGCTGAGGAACAGCTTGCCTTTCTCGGCGAGCAGGAGCTTGCCGGTCGCCATGTCCACGGCGGGCATCGTTCCTTGGCGGAAGATGAAGAGGTCGTCCTCGGCGAGGCCGAAGCGGTCGTTTGCGTCGAGGAACTCAATCGTCTCGTCGTGCGTGACGGGGCTCGTCATTAGATAAACGGGAACCCCGACGCCGTGGCGCTTCGCCAGGGCGACGGCTTTCTCGAGGTGGATCTGAAAGAGCGTGGCGTCGGAGACGGGGCCGATCGGGAACATGCCCTTGGGCTTCTCGAACCCCAGGCGGCTCCCCTGCCCCCCGGCGACGAGCAACACACCCACCTTACCGGCGTCGAGCGCGGCCTTACCGAGCTTCTTCGCCTCGGCGGGCGTGACCCCTAATCCGCCGCCCTGCCCCGAACGGCGATCGGCGAGCCTCATCGCGATCGGCGGCTCGGCCCGGCGGGCCAGCGCGTGCCAGTCGGGCTGGTCGACGTCACCCTTGTAGAGAGCGGCGAGCTCTTCGAGGTCCACCGCGTCGAGCTGCGCGGCGAGGGCCTGCTGGTCGGCGCCGGTCAGTGAATCCCAGAAGAGGATCGAGTGCTCTTGGCCGTGGTGGGCGAGGCGGCTGGCGAGTTCGGCGGGAGCTGGCATAGGTTTCGTTTTGTTGCGACTGAGCGGCAAAGTCGATCAGTGGGAGGCGTCTCCGACGCCGAATACGCGCACCATTCCCTTTCAGAATGAATACCGAAATCGGCGTCGGAGACGCCTCCCACAATTCTGTGTTGGCACATTTGATGGGAGTATCTCCGGCAGGCGATTGTCGCACAGACCCCGCTGCTTAACAGTCGGATTCCCGCTCTCCCGGGGCGTTCACAGCCGGCGGGCCAGCGGTTATTCTACTGGGCTACCGCTGTCAATCCTCGGGGCCCCCCCGGCGGCCCCTTCGCGTAGCGTTCCCCAGCAGGAGTTCTCCCCGTGGCGTCTGGCAACTACCTCTTCACTAGCGAGTCCGTCAGCATGGGCCACCCCGACAAGGTGGCCGACCAGATCTCCGACGCCATCGTCGACGACATCCTGGCCAACGACCCCGACCCGGCCAACTGCCGCGTCGCGGTCGAGACGCTCGTCACCACGGGCCAAGTAGTCGTCGCTGGCGAGGTGCGCACCAGCCACTACGTCGATGTCCAGGAGGTCGTCCGCAACACGATCAAGAAGATTGGCTACACCCACTCGGACATTGGTTTCAGCTTCGACTCGTGCGGCATCCTCAACGCGATCCACGGCCAGTCACCCGACATCGCCCAGGGCGTCGACAAGGCTTCGGACGTTGACGGCGAGCAGGGCGCCGGCGACCAGGGCCTGATGTTCGGCTACGCGTGCAACGAGACCGATGTCTTGATGCCGCTGCCGATCCACCTGTCGCACCGCATCGTCGAGAAGCTCGCCAAGCTGCGCGAGTCGGGTGAGATCCCCTGGCTGCGCCCCGACAGCAAGAGCCAGGTCACCGTCGAGTACGGCCCGGACAACAAGCCGATCCGTATCCACACCGTCGTCGTCAGCACGCAGCACGACGAGTCGATCCTCGCCCCCTGCAAGACGAAAATTACCGAAGCGGCCAAGCAAGAGGTCATCAAGAAGGCGATCGAGCCCGTACTCCCCGCGGAGTACGTCAGCGGTACGATCAAGTACCACATCAACCCGACGGGCAAGTTCGTCGTCGGCGGCCCGCACGGCGACACCGGCCTCACCGGTCGTAAGATCATCGTCGATACCTACGGCGGTCGTGGCCGTCACGGCGGCGGCGCCTTCAGCGGCAAGGACCCCTCGAAGGTGGACCGCTCGGCCGCTTACATGGCCCGCTACGTGGCGAAGAACATTGTCGCCGCTGGTCTGGCGGACGAGGTCGAGGTTCAGCTCGCCTACGCGATCGGCGTCGCCGAGCCTGTGAGCGTGAACGTCAACACGTTCGGCACTGGCAAGATCGAGGACGAGTCGCTGATCCAACTGATCCGCGAAAACTTCAAGCTGACCCCGCGCGGCCTCATCAAGGAGCTCGGCCTGACCAAGCCCGTGATGGGCGTCACGGCCGCCCACGGCCACTTCGGCCGCGAGCCCGGCCCGAACGGCGAGTTCAGCTGGGAGAAGACCGACAAGGCCGCGATTCTGGCGAAGAAGGCCGAGTCGATGGCGGTTGCCTCTTAGTTCCTTTTTTTGGAACCACAGAGTCACTGAGAACACGGAGGAAGCACAGAGGTTTATTGCCTTTGTGCTTCCTCTGTGCATTTCCTCAGTGCCCTCTGTGGCTCTGTGGTGAATTGCTTATGACCCAACGAATCGGATTAGGCGAAGACCGTCACCGCCTCGACGTGCCCGGCACGGGGCCGCTGCGGATTGGCGGCGTTAGCGTGCCGCATGAGCGCGGGCTGGTGGGGCACTCTGACGCGGACGTGCTGCTGCACGCCATTACCGACGCCCTCTTGGGCGCGATCGGCGAGCCCGACATCGGGCAGCTCTTCCCCAACCACGACAGCGGGAATCGCGGCCGCGACTC
>JBGSJY010000095.1:0-2033 GCA_041741515.1 Pirellulales bacterium
GAGCCGTTCGACGTGCCGACGGCGCCGGCGACGAACATCACCGCCGTCGACGATTGGGCCGCGGCGGCCGATACGGTGAGTGCTGACGACGCTGCGATTGCCGATCGCCGCGCCACGATGACCGGCGCGAAGATCAACCGCCGGACGCTCGACTTCCTGCGCGACGGCGCCACCGCTGGCGATCGGCACCGGCTGCTGTTCAGCGCCGCGGCGAACCTTGCCGAGTTCGGCGCCGGTTTCGATTTGGCGAAGGCGTTGTTGAGTGAGCCGGCGCTCGATTCGGGGCTGACCCCTTCGGACGTTGCTCGCCAGATCCGCTGCGGCGTCGACAGCGTGGGGGGCGATCGATGACACCCTTCTACGAAACGGCCGGCGAGATGCTTGGCTGCTGGAAAGATCAATTGATGACCGGCGAGAAGCCGGCACGATGGCCTGTCGGCGACTCGGCGTTCGACTCAGTGGAACTAGGCCCCGGTCTAGTGATGCTGCTGGGCGGCGCGCCAGGAGCCGGGAAGACGTGTCTGGCGATGCAGTGGACGCTGGACTCGCTGCGGCTGTCGCCCGAGTTGCGGGCGCTGGTGGTCAACGTCGAGACGTCGCCCGCCGTGCTACTCGATCGCCAGCTAGCGCGGCTGTCGGGGATCCCGTTGGCGGATGTGCGGGATCGCCAGTTCGACGGCCTGCACGCCGAGCGGTTGGCCCATGGATTCGAGGCCGTCGAAGCGATCGCCGACCGACTGGCGTTCCTCAACGCGCCGTATGACCTTCCGCGGATCGCCAGCGCGGCGGACGACTTCGAGTGTGACTTGCTGCTATTGGACTACGTCCAGCGGATCGGAGTGGGATCCCATTCCGACAAGCGAAATGCGGTGAGCGAGTTGATGGACTATCTGCGGCGGTTCGCTGGCGTCGGGATCGGCGTGCTCGCTCTAGCGGCCGTCGGACGGACGAAGGACTCAAAAGGCCGCAGTAGCTACGCCGCGGAAGGATTGGGGCTTGCCAGCTTCCGTGAGTCGTCGGAACTCGAGTTCGGCGCCGACAGCGCCTTCATGCTCAGCCGCGGCGATCAACCCGACGCTGCGGATCTCAAGTGTCTGAAGAATCGCCACGGCGATCCCGTCGACTTGCGGCTGACCTTCGATGGCCCGCTCCAACGATTCGAAGGGCGTGACCTTCTCCTGGATCACGGATGGCCCGGCGACAACGGCCGGGGCGCTAAGGGCAGCGTCATCAGCGACTCGATCGCCGCGTTGTGGAACAAGACGACGATCGCACCAGCCCACACGGAGGACTATCAGTGAACCATCCGCCCCCCACCAACAGTATCGGGCCCCTCACCGGCTGCCGCGTGTTGCCACCGATGTACCCGAAGGCGAAGACGACAGCGGCCGAGGCGCCGAAGCCAGCGGACGGCAAGAGCGATCGACGGGCGATGGGGCGCTTCGGTGTGCTCAACCGTTTCTCCGATCACGGCGCTCGACTCGTGGACACCACGGCGCAGGCGTGCTGGTGGATCCTCTTCCGCGAGACGCAGCCGGACGGATTGGCGACCGTCTCTCACCTGCGGATCGCCGAGTGCATCGGGATGAATCGCAAGACGGTGACGCGGCCGCTGGCTCGCCTCGAGTCGGCGGGACTGCTGATCGTTGTCCGCCAAGGCGGCTGGCAGCGAGGACCATCGACGTACCGCGTTTACGGCGCCCCCAAGCGACCCAAGACCGGATCCAACCCAAGTACCACCGGTGAGCATTACTAAGTACCACCCGTGAGCATTAGCAAGTACCACCAGCGTCCCATTCTAAGTACCACCGGTGACCCATAAACCAGAATCCATAAGCGTGATCGCTTTTGGTGTTGCTGGCGCAACAAAGCATCACGCCCAGAAAGAAAATCCCCCCCGCCATGACCACTGACGCCGCTCTGATCACGACGCTGCAATCGCTCTGGGTGACGACGCCAGCGCCAGCGGCGAACACCGGGAATCAACTTACAACCGTTGTAGGTAGCCCCGCCAAAAGTGAAACCATTGTTTC
>JBGSJY010000096.1:0-2207 GCA_041741515.1 Pirellulales bacterium
CACTATCTGGGTGCCGACGCCGTGGTTGGTGTAGATCTCTAGCAGCAGGGAGTGGCGGAGTTTGCCGTCCACGATATGGACCTTGCCGACGCCGTTCTGGAGCGTTTGCAGGCAGGCTTCGACCTTGGGGATCATGCCGCCGGCGATGACGCCGCTGGCGATCAGTTCCTTCGACTTCGACGGCGTCAGCGTACCGATGCGGCTGTTGGGGTCGTCTTTGTCGAGCAGTACGCCGTTGACGTCGCTGAGGAAAACCAACTTCTCGGCGCCGAGGGCCTCGGCGACAGCCATCGCGGCGGTGTCGGCGTTGACGTTCAGGAGTTGCCGCTTGCCGTTCACGACGACGTCGGTCTCACACAGGCAGGGGATCACGGGGACCTGTCCGGCGAAGCAGAGGTTCTCGATCGCGTCGCGATCGACGCGGGTGACGTGGCCGACGTGGCCCAGGTCGAGCTGCTCGCCGTTCTCGCCGTCGAGGGTGATCCGCTCGCCGTAGAGGACGTTGTTGTTGGTCTCGCCGGTGGTGTTCAGCGGCATGGCGCGGCCGCCGTACTCTTCGATCCGCTGGGCAATGTACTCGTTGAGCTCGCCGCCGAGGACCTTCTCGACGATGCCGAGCGTGGCGTCGTCGGTGTAGCGGCGTCCCTGGACCCAGCGGGGCTCGAGCCCGGCGGCGGCCATCGCGGCGCTCACCGCCTTGCCGCCGCCGTGGACCACGATCGGCCGCATGCCGACGGTCTCCATGAAGACGATGTCGATCAGCAGGTGGCGGAGGGCCTCGGCGTCGTCGAGCAGGCTCCCGCCGAGCTTGATGACGGTGACGCTGTCGCGGAACCGGCGGATCCAGCCCATCGCCTCGATGAGGACGTCGGCCTTTTGGATCGCTTTCTTGGGAACGGTATCGGGCACGGCGCAGGACAGCGGGAAAGGGGCAGCGGGCGAGGTGTCGCGGTTGGTCGAATCCCGCAATTTACGCGGGTTTCGGTGGCGGGTCCAGGTTGGCGATGGAGGAGGGACGGCCCGTTGCGCCGTCTGCTCCTGGAAGCCGGGCGGCGGTTCGGCGATGATTGGGCGGTCGTCGCGGCTCTGCGGCGGCGGTCCGATTGCCCCACTGATCGCCCACTAGGCCCGAATCGCCGAATGACTCTCGCCCCAGCACCCCCTCCCGCCCCGCTGCCCGAGCCGGATCCGCTCGCCGATCCCGCCCTGCTCACCGATCCCGCCCCGCTCGTCGATGGGCCAATGGCGGACGCCCCGATGGCGATCGTGCTCGCCGCGGGCAAGGGGACGCGGATGCAGTCCGATCTGCCCAAGGTGCTGGTCCCTGTCGCCGGGCGGCCGATGGTCCGCTACGTGGTGGACGCCCTTCGCGAGGCGGGCGTTCGGAAAATCGTCGTGGTGGTCGGGTACAAGGCCGAGCTGGTGCGGGAAGAGCTCGCCGGCGAGCCAGGCGTCGACTTCGCCCTCCAAGCCGAGCAGCTCGGCACGGGCCACGCGGTGATGATGTGCCGCGAGCATTTAGCCGGACGCACCGGTCCGGTGATCATCGTGACGGGCGACTCGCCGATGCTGCAGGATTCGAGCGTGCGGTCGCTGCTCGACGAGTTTGCCGCGACGCGGCCGGCCTGCCTCCTCGGCACCGCCCACCGCGACGACCCGACCGGTCTGGGCCGGATCGTCCGCGATGGGGACGGCAAGTTCACCGGCATCGTCGAACACAAAGACTGCACGCCCCAGCAACTGAAGGTCACCGAGGTGAACATGAGCACGTATGTGTTCAACGCGCCGGACCTCGTGGAGTCGCTCGATCAACTTACGACCGACAACGCCCAGGGCGAGTACTACGTCACCGACTGCCCGGGGCTGCTGCTCAAGGCCGGCAAAGACGTCCGCGCGCTGGCCGCCCTGCAGCCGTGCGAGGCGCTGAGCGTCAACACGCTGGCGGATTTGGATGTGGTGGAAGCGGAAATGAAGAAGATGAAGAAGGTTTGATGCTTGAGGTGACAGGACTCAGGAAGAAGGCTGGGCTTGGTTATCCCCCTCCTCCTTCAGGGGGAGGGGCTAGGGGAGGGGGCTGAAGCGGCTACCAGCTTCGCCGTCTCCAATCTCACGCTGTTCGGATTGATGTCGCAGTGGGGAGGCGTGGACCCGAGGCGGGGGGGGGGGGGGGGGGGGGGGGGGGGGGGGGGGGGGGGGGGGGGGGGGGG
>JBGSJY010000097.1:0-6423 GCA_041741515.1 Pirellulales bacterium
CCGCCAGTTCGTCACCCGGTAAACCAGCTTCCTCCGCCCGCTAGCAACCGCTGCCATCGCTCGCTCCGTCGGTCCTGATGAGATGGGACTCCGTCCGACGGCTCTTTACGCGGCGTTGGTGGGGGTTGTTCGACAAGGCCCCTGCGTAGGTTCGCTCGAAAGCCGTAGCTACCGATGTCGGTCGGATAGATGCCGATTGACCTCACCCGCCAGGATCACTTGAACCAGCACTGGTTCTTGAGCCTGGCCGACGCTGCAGAGAAGATCGGGGTCTGAAGAATCGACTACAGAACCGTCCAGTCGCACTGCAGTCTGGGCGACCTGACCCCAAACGAATTCGGGGTTACATTTCTTCCCTCGCGGGAAGAAGCGAAGCCAGATCCTCGCACTGTGACTGGCGCCCGATTGGGGTGGGGGTCACTGGGCAGAGGTCCCACGATGAAGCGATTGATCGCCAATTGCTGACTTTCTCAGCCGCGTCGGCGTGGACCTCCTCGCCCCGCCAAAAGAGGACTTTCTCTACTCTCGCCATCACTTCCCGGATGCCGGATTCTTCTAGGGATTAGGCCATCCCACCGGTATACTCGCCGCGACCTACCCCCTGTCAGGCCCCCCGTCCGGCCCGTGCCCAGCGGCTCGGGCCCTGCCAGGAGAGTGTTACCTGCACAGCTGGGGTTCCGCCTCGCGCCCCGTTAAATCGTTCTCGCGTCACTACGCTGCCGCACGCACCCTGTAACTGCATCCTCTGGAGTGTCTCATGAAGAAGAAAGCTGCGGTCTCTAGCGGCCTGATGGCCCTCGTTTTGTGCGTCGCTAACGCACCTAGCGCGTCGGCCATGGATTTCTTTTATGTCGGCCCCTCAGGGGGCAGTTTCTTCGACACGATGAACTGGAATGACGCCCCTGACGGTTCCGGGGCATTTCTCGCCACGCCGGTCATCGACGGCGGCACCAATCTCGTCGAGCACTCGCTGGTGATCGATGGCGACTCGGTTCTCGCCGGCACGGGCCTTTCCTTCGGCATGGGTTCGCTGTCGCTCGGCCTGGGCTCGGCGCTGACGGTGAGCGGCAACGACCTGATCTTCGGTTCCGGCAGTTCGCTCACATCCAACGGCGCGTCGCTGATCGTCAACGGCGCGGGGGACAACGGTCAGGTCCAGTTCAACTTGGGCTCGACCGTGTCGCTTACCGACACGACTCTCACCGCGACCGACGACCTCTTCTTCCGAGGTTCGATTGCTATCGCGGATTCCATGCTCGAGAGCCGGCAGGACGACATCGAGTTCCAGTCCGACGCCTCGATTGTGTCAATCACCGGCTCCGACTTCCTCGCCTCGGGAACCGGCGCTGGCGGCGGGCTAAATCAGGTGATTTACTTCCGGACTTCGACCGATCAGGTCTTCGACTCGACGTTCCGCGCCGGGCGTTTCGGTGTGGTGACCGATGGCGTGGGGACGACGACAGACGTGAAAATGACCGACTCGTCGATCCACGTGGACGGGGACATCGACAACATCTTCGCGAGTTCGGACGGCGGCGTTCACAGGCTGACGCTCGCGGGCGACTCGAGCACGATCGCGGACCAGCTGCAGATCGTCGCGATGTTCTTGCAGGACTCGTCGAGCGCGACGTTCACCGATGACGCCGACGCTGACGGCGACACTTGGCTGACGAACAACGCGCTGGTGCGGCTCGACTCGCTCGGGGCATCGGTGACGTTCGAACAGAGCCAACTGCTCGACGCCCGTTCACGTGTGTTCGACGGGATCAACCTGACGACCTACGCCCTCTCGCCCGGCAATTTCTCGCCGAGCGATTGGGACGGCATGTCGGCCGCCACAATCCGCCTGATCCCTGAGCCGTCGACGATCGCACTGGCGGCCCTCGGCTGCGGCCTGTTGGTCAGCGGGCGTCGTCTCGCGTAACGCGGCTATAGGCTTATGGCAATGGTGTGGGCGTGCGGGGGTTGCTCCGCACGCCCTCATCTATTGCGACACTTTTATTCTGACACCCTGTTAGGACTCCCGCCTTGAATCCCAGCGAATGGAATCGGCAAACCTTGGCCGTGAGGGTGACGCTCGCTTTGGCGATCGCCTCCGTGGGCGGCTCCGCCGATGCAGTAAAGATCGTGGTCCCCGGCCTCAGCACGTCGGCGACCGACAGCCCGCTGCGGAGCATTGACACAATCGGGATCAGTCCCGACGGGACGACGCTAGCTTTTGTCGCCAACCTCGGCGGCACGACAACCGACCGGCTCTACACGATCCCGATCATCGGTGGGACGCCGACCCAAGCGGTCACCAGCACGGAGGTCGACGACATCCCGTTCTACACTCCCGACGGACAGACGCTGGTCTATGTCGATTCGGACGGGGGCGTCGATAAGGTGCACCGCGTCTCGACCGCTGGCGGCCCCGGCGTGGTGATCAACGCAGTCCCGGTGAGTTTTGGCTACCGCCTCAGCCCGGACGGGCAGACGGTCGTCGTCGCCACGAAAGACGGCTCGGACGACGTGCTTCGAGCCTACCCGACCTTCGGCAACGGGCCGGTCGTTAACCTCTCTTCGTCCGCGGTGGAGGGGGACATCGATACCGAGACGTTCAACTTCAGCGCCGACGGCACGGAAGTCTACTTCGCGACCGACAGCCGCTTCCGAGGCGCCAACGAGTCGTCGCTCTATCGGGTGCCGATCACCGGCGGTCCGGCGGTCGAGATCCCGATCGCGGGAACAATCCCCACGACGTTCGACATCGACCACGTATTCTTCGTTGGCGACAAGGTCTACTTCAAGGGCGACTACGCCGTGAACGGCGAGAATCAAATCAACACGCTACCCATCACGGGCGGCGTTCCGCAGGTGCTTGAGATCGAAAACCTTTCGTCGTCGGCCGACGTGGACAACTTCGCGATCTCCCCCGACGGCAAGACGATCGCGTTCAGCGCCGACCTCCAGACGATCGGCGTCTTCGAGCTGTTCGTCGTGCCGATCGAAGGGGGACTCGCCGTCAAGGTGAGCGATCCGTTCTCGGCAGAGGCGATCGACCTCGACATCAGTGGCGACGGCGTCCCGGACATCTCCGACGGCAACCTCGACAGCGACGTGCTCCGCGAACCGCTGGGGATCGGCATCGTGTGGACGGCGGACAGCCGGCATATCGTTTACCTGGCGGACGGGGAGGTAGATGGGGTGTTCGAGCCTTATATCGTTGAAAACCCATTGTTCGAGGCGGTCCCGGGAGACTACAACTCGGACGGCTTCGTCAACGCTGCCGACTACACCTTGTGGCGTGACACAGCGAACTCGACGACCGACCTCCGCGCCGACGGCGACGGGAGCGGACAGGTCGGCGCGGAAGACTACGCCATCTGGGCTAGTGGCTACGGCGGGCCGGCCGCAAGCGGAAGCTTCGGGGTCCCCGAGCCGGCGACATGTCTGCTGATGGCAGCGGGCCTAATGAGTTCGATTGGTCGGCGAAGGTGCTGAGCGGCGTCTGGCGATTTTGCGGATCAGCGGACCATTTCCCCTGTCGGAGAAATTCAGCGTGCCAACCTTCCCCTGCCGACCTGCGGCGCGACGATGCGAGCGAATGCGAGCATTCACGCTGGTCGAGCTCTTGGTTGTAATCGCCATTATCGGGATCCTCGTGGCGCTGCTGCTGCCGGCTGTGCAAGCGGCTCGCGAGTCGGCCCGACGGATGCAGTGCAGCAGCAACCTCAAGCAACTCGGCTTGGCGGTCCTCAACTATGAGGGTTCGAAGAAGCGGCTGCCGCCAGGCGGGTCGTTTGGGCCGAAACCGTCTTCGCTGACCGCTACGGTCAACGAGATCAGCGGCCTCAATCACAGCTGGATCGTTTACATCCTCAACGAGATCGAGGAACGGGCGCTGTATGAGCAGTTCGACCTCAAGGCCACGAACGTCGCCTTGACGCCCAATTCGCCCGCAGCGAATCAGCCGGCGTCGTTGCTGTGTCCCTCCGACAACGCGACGGGTCGTCGCTACGAGCATCGATTGATCAAGTATCCCGATGGTTCGCCTTCGTACTTCGGCAAAGGAAACTACGCCGCCTTCGCGAGCGCTTACCATCTGGACCGGCTCGGCTATCCGGGGGCGTTACCCCTGTTCGGGCAAGAGCTGCGGAAGGTCACCGACGGAACGTCGTCGACACTGCTGATGTCGGAGGTCCGCACCCGCGACAACGAGCGGGATTCGCGGGGCGCCTGGGCGCTGCCGTGGGCGGGGTCGGCGCTGCTGGCGTACGACATGCACAACGTTAATGGGCCAACGGCGATCAACAATTTCGAACCCGACCCGGTGTGGCTCGAAGAGGCATTGGCCCGCACACCGAACGGATTGATCTACGACTCGATCGACCGTTGCGACGACGGCGAGGCCGCGTTGTTCGAGGGGATGCCCTGCTCAGGAGACGGCCGCGAGGGCGCCGCGTCTTTCCGATCGGCAGCCCCGCGTTCGCTGCACAACGGCGGCGTCAATACGGCGTTCCTCGACGGCCACGTCGAGTTCCTGCAAGAGGGTGTTGATCCCCGCATCATGACCTATCTGGTCTATATCCAAGACGGGTCGGTCTTCGTGAGGCCGTAGCCGTCGTCTTGCCCCACCGTGGGGAGCGCACCGACTTATGAAAACGTACGCAACCGGCCTTGGCGCCGTGCTGGTGGTCTTGGGCATCGCGGCGCTGGTGTGGGGTGTCGTCGGTCCTTCGTTGGCTGGCGGCCCAAGTGCGGCGCAGCGCGACAAGGCGAAGGACTTCCTTTCCGCCGCCGCCGATATGGAGGCCGCCGCCAGCAAGGGCAACCGCGCCGAACGCGAGGCGGCGGTGGCCGAGGCGCGCGAGTCCTACCGAGCGAATCGCGAAGCGGTTGAGGCAATGCAGGCTTCGCGACGTAGCCGGCAGTTCTGGCTAAAAGTCGGGGGCGGTCTGACCGCTGCCGTCGGCGCTGCGGTGCTGCTAGTCAATCGGCCCAAGTAACCCCATGCAGGGCCGGAGCCCGTCGATGCCCCGTTGCTTGTTACTAGTAGTCGCTGCTTGCGTGACGTGGGCCCCCGGCTCTGCCCTAGGGATCGATATTGTCCTGGACTACACGCTCGACGAGCAAAACTGGAACTGGTTCTCTGGCACGACCGCGGGCCTCGAGCGCCGCGCCGCGCTCGACTCAGCCGCGGGGTTCTTGTCGGCGATCCTTACCGACGACGATTGGGACGCCGTCACGATCGACTCGCCAACCATCGGCCTCTCCGACCTGTTTCAGTCGAGCATCAAGGGACTCGACGGCTTGTCGGTCAGCGGAACGGTGGAGGCAGACGGCGCAGGATACTCCTACAACCTGCCGATCTCGAACCGCTCGACTGTCGGCGCCAACGAGTTTGTCATCTACGTCACGGCCTTCGCTTTCGACAACCGTTCCACTGCCCACGCCAAGGCGAGCGCCAACGGAGCCGCCCGCCGCAATGCTGCGGGCGAGGCAGGGGTCGAGTTCAACACGTGGGGGGGCGACGTTCTGTTCGACCTCAGCGACACGTGGTACTCCGGTCAGAACCCGGGGATCGACCCGACCGATAACTACGGAATCCAGGACCTCGACAAGACGCCGGCTTCCGACATCACGACCGACAACTGGGACTTCTCGACCTCGTCGTTCACTTGGAAAGGATACGACCTCGAGAAGACCGACCCGGCGGCCGACGGGCGGCTCGACCTCTACGCCACGGCGCTGCACGAGTTGGTGCACACGCTCGGCGTGACGACCGCGAACCTGCCGGCATACGTTGGGACCAACGCGCAAGGCGCGCTCATCGGTGAGAATGTGACGGCGGTCTACGGCGGCCCCGTGCCCGCGTCCGGCGGGCATTTGGCGGAAAATGTCGAGTCGATCGTGTGGGGTTCCGACGCTATCGTCTCGGAGGCGCTGCTGGACCCAAACTCGCTGCGGGGAGTACGGAAGTACCTGACGGAAATCGACGCCGCCCTACTGCGCGACTTGGGCTACACGGTCGCGAGCGGCTTCGCCACGACGCCGCCGGGGGACTACAACGACGACGGCATCGTTGACGCAGCCGACTACACCGTGTGGCGCAACGGCGGATCGCCCGACGATTCGGTCGAGGGCTACAACGTGTGGGCCGCCAACTTCGGGGCGTCGGCGACTACGAGTACCGAAGCGGTTCCTGAACCAAGGGCGATCATTATGGTCACGCTGGGCTGCGTATGGCTGTTGGATCGGCGTTTATTGAGGGGCGTTACGCGAAGGGGGCAGTTCTGTTCCAGTAACCCCTCACCCACCTGAAGTGGCCTAGCGCCCTGCCTTGCGTTTGGTTATGCCATGGGCATGGCCGAGTTGTCGAGCGAAGCGGGCGAGCTGCGGAGGGTCGTCGAGTCGATCCGTCGGGGGACGTTCGGCGAGGCG
>JBGSJY010000098.1:0-7102 GCA_041741515.1 Pirellulales bacterium
CCGTCGGACGAATTCATCCAGGGTGCGATCGATTTTGCTTCAGGCGGCAGACCACCGATAGGGTTATCACGGTCTTTCGCCTTGATGGCGGCCAGTGGTGCTGAGGGCTCGACTGCGATTTACTCAGTCGACCCTTATCGAGATCAGTTTAAGATCGATAGCCAAGACGGTGAACATGGGTATATCTACAAATACTTCCGCCTGAGCTACGGCTCCCCTGAGGCACCACTCGGAATAGACCTCACGTCTGGAGGGGCGGATCGCTTCCGTATCACGTTCTATGGCGACGCTCCCGGTATTGGATTTAGTCTTGATGTTCATGGAATTGTCGAGGGTCAATCGAAGACCAATTCGATCAGTGTTGGCAGTACGTCTAGCGTTGGGCCAGCCTACGCCATCTTAGAGATACCTTTCTTTGGCGACTTGGCGACGTTCCAGAATGTTGTATCAATCCAAGTGAACGTCAGTGGTCTGCAACAAGACACGGTGTTCGACATGATCGAAACAGTAACAGCACCGCTCCAGGGCGATTTGAACCGTGACGGCGTCGTTGATATCGAGGATTATAGGACATGGCGCCAAAATTACTTTGGGGTGCGTTGGATTTCAGCGTATGACATTTTGAGTCCTGCTACCGGCGGGGGACTCGACGAGACCACGGTGGACGCTAACCACGACGGTCAAGTCAACGCCGCCGACTACACAATCTGGCGTGACGCCTATGACGCGCAGCAAGCGGCTCTTGCTACGCCCGAACCCTCGGCAATGGTGGCGACCCTCTTCGGCTTAGCGGCGTTCGTAGTTCAAGTGCGTCGTACAGCTGGTGGTGTGTGAGCCTAAGCGACGCTAGCAGCGCCGGCGCCTTCATCTCGGTCTAGCGTCGCGGCGGCGGGTGCTGGTACGGTCCGCGGCTCGCTCCCGCACCGCGTCGGCACGACGCGACTCGCGGGGCGTTACTGCCCGCCCACTGCCGACCGCCCACCGCCCCCTCATGTACAAGCTCGTCCTCTGCCTCCGCTACCTGCGGACGCGCTGGATCGCCCTGGCTTCGATCATCAGCGTCACGCTCGGTGTGGCCACCATGATCGTCGTTAACAGCGTCATGGCGGGCTTCACGCACGAGATGCGCGACCGCATTCACGGCATCCTCTCCGACGTGGTGTTCGAGGCCCGCAGCCTCGACGGCGCCCCCGACGCCGAGCAGCACATGGAGCTGATCCGCAAGCAGGTCGGCGACCTCATCGAGGGGATGAGCCCCACGGCCCAAGTCCCCGCGATGCTCGGCTTCACCGTCGGTGGCCAACGCGTCAATCGCCAAGTGATGCTCATCGGCATCGATCCCGAGGGCTACAGCAAGATCAGCGATTTTGGGCGCTACCTCCAGCACCCGGCCAACCGCGGGCAACTCAACTTCGACCTCCGCGAAGGGGGCTATGATACGGCCGACCCACAAGCCGAAGACCCCGCCAAAGCCGCGTCGCGACCGATGATGGAAACGGCAGGCTGGGAGCACCGGCGCCGGAAGGCATTTTGGCAGCAGCGGGAAGCGGAACTCGCGGCGAGGGTGAATGCGGAAAGTGGAAAGGGGAAAGTGGAAAGCCCTGAGGGCCAAAGTAAATCCGCCGTTCCTGCCGATCCGTTTGCTCAGGCCGAAGCCACCAGCGGCGACGCTGGCAAGACCTTCGATCCCACCACCGAACAACACCCGGGTCTCGTGCTCGGCATGGCGCTGGGGAGCTTTCGTGACGCGTCGGGCGAGGATCGCTTCTTGGTGCTGCCGGGCGACGACGTCGAAGTGACTTACCCGATGTCCACGACGCCGCCGAAGCCGGGGTCGGCGTTCTTTACGGTCGTCGATTTCTACGAATCGAAGATGAGCGAGTACGACTCGTCGTTCGTCTTCGTGCCGCTGCGGACGCTGCAAGACAAGCGCGGCATGATCGACCCGTCGACGGGCGTCGCCAACTTCAACTCGATCCAGATCCGCTGCAAACCGGGCGTCGACCTCAACATGGTCCGCGACCGCCTGCAAGAAGTCTTTGACCCGCGGGCTTACGTCATTAGCACCTGGCAGGACAAGCAAGGCGCGCTGCTCGCCGCGGTGCAGATGGAGACGGCCGTCCTCAACGTGCTCCTGTTCATGATCATTGCCGTGGCGGGCTTCGGCATCCTGGCGATCTTCTACATGATCGTCGTCGAAAAGACCCGCGACATCGGCATCCTCAAGAGCCTCGGCGCGAGCGCCAGCGGCGTGATGGGGATCTTCCTCGGCTACGGCCTGACGCTCGGCATCGTCGGCGCCGGCGGCGGGATGGTCGGAGGCTTGGTGTTCGTGGCCTACATCAACGAGATCGCCGACGTCCTCGCCTGGGTCACCGGCACCCCTGTGTTCGACCCGGCCGTCTACTACTTCGCCAGGATCCCGACGATCGTTTATCCGCAGACCGTGGCGTGGATCGTCGCCGGCGCCATGGCGATCGCCGTGCTCGCCAGCGTCCTGCCCGCGCGCCGCGCGGCGGCGCTGCATCCGGTTGAGGCGCTGCGGTGGGAGTGATCCGAAGTGGGAACGCCGAAAGGGGAATGCGGAAAGAACTAAGCCGTAACGAATTGAGATAAAGCTGTGATCGATCATTCCGCATTCCGCATTCCGCATTCCGCATTAGCGCCCACCGTGCTCTCCGCCCGCGGCGTCACCAAAACCTACCGCAAGGGCGCCGTTGCGGTGCCGGTGCTGCGTGGGGCGGACATCGACGTTTGCGAGGGTGAGATGCTCGCTATCGTGGGGCAGTCGGGGAGCGGGAAGAGCACGCTGCTGCATGTGCTCGGGACGCTTGATCGGCCCGACGCGGGCGAGATCGTTTATCGCGGCCAGCGCATCGACTCCCTAAGCCGAAAGCGGCGGGACGCCTTTCGGTGTACGGAGCTGGGGATGATCTTCCAGTCGTACCATTTGCTGCCCGAGCTCTCGGCGCTAGAGAACGTATTGGCGCCGGCGCTGATCCGCTATGGCGTCTTCGCCTATCTCGGCAGGCGGCGCCAACTGCGTGAGCGCGCCGCGGCCCTGCTCGAGCGGGTCAGCCTCGGCCACCGGCTTACGCACAAGCCGCGTGAGCTATCGGGCGGCGAGATGCAGCGGACCGCGATCGCCCGCGCGCTGATGAACGAGCCTCGTCTGTTGCTCGCGGACGAGCCGACCGGAAACCTCGACCGGTCTACCGGGGAGGGCGTCCTCGAACTCCTCCGGGGCCTGAACCAAACCGAGGGCCTGACGGTCGTTATGGTCACCCACGACCGCAGCATCGCCGCCCTCGCCGACCGGACCGTCACCCTCGTGGAAGGCCTCGTCGCCGACGAGGCCGCAGGCCTCCGCGTCCAGGGTTAGTCCCGCGTCTCGATAGTCCGGGAGCCGGAATGCGTCAGCGCCCGTAGTTGAAGCGCGGAAGCCTTTGGGAAACCGTTTACCCCGCGCAACTCCGGGCGCTGACGCATTCCGGCTCAATTACTATCGCTAAGGGGGTCGTTAGGCCCCCGCTGGGCCCGCCCTAGCCCGCTGGTTAGAATGCTGGGCTTCCCTCAAGCCCCACGACCCAAGCCTCACCCCCCTCGTCCCCGCATGTCCCGCATCGTTTGGATCAACGGCGAGCTAGTCCCCGCTGAGCAGGCGACCGTCAGC
Source organism: Pirellulales bacterium (assembly GCA_041741515.1). Taxonomy (GTDB): domain Bacteria; phylum Planctomycetota; class Planctomycetia; order Pirellulales; family Lacipirellulaceae; genus Botrimarina. Next base: position 3,674 of record JBGSJY010000098.1, read on the forward strand.
GTCTTCGACCACGGCCTGCTGTACGGCGACGGCGTCTTCGAGGGGATGCGGATCTACAGCAACAAAGTGTTCCGGCTGAAGGAGCACCTCGAGCGGCTTTACGAGTCGGCCAAGGCGATCTGCCTGACGATCCCGATGCCGTTCGAAGCCTTGGTGGACGCCACCAACTTGACCGTCAAAGAGAACGGTCTTGAGGACGGCTACATCCGCCTCTTGGTCACCCGCGGCAGCGGCACGCTGGGGCTCGACCCCAACCGTTGCGGCAACCCTCAGGTGATCATTATCGTCGATAAGATCATGCTCTACCCGACCGAGCTCTATGTGAACGGTCTGGAGATCATCACGTCGAGCGTGATCCGCAATCACCCCGCCGCGCTGAGCCCGCGGATCAAGTCGCTCAACTACCTGAATAACATCCTCGCCAAGCTCGAGGGCCTGCAGGCCGGCTGTGTCGAGGCGCTGATGCTCAACCACAAGGGCGAGGTCGCCGAGTGTACGGGCGACAACATCTTCGTCGTGAAGAAGAATGAGCTGTACACGCCGCCGCTCGACGCCGGCATCCTGGCGGGCATCACGCGCGAGGTGGTGCTGGAGATCGCCGACGAAGACGGCATCCCCACCTGGGAAGCCTCCCTCACCAAACACGATGTTTATGTCGCTGACGAGGTCTTCCTCACCGGCAGCGCCGCCGAGGTAATCCCCGTGGTGAAGGTCGATAGCCGCAAGATCGGCGACGGACGCCCGGGCCCGATCACCAAGCGGCTCAACGAACTCTTCAAGGCCGCCGTACGCAAATGAGGCCCTGCGCAAAAGAATGAGTACGGCTGGCTATGCTGGGGAGATATCTCCCCGAAACTGCGAGCCGATGATGCTCTCTCCGAGTTCGATCCGTCGTGCAATCGTTGTTGCCGCCGTTCTGGCGACAACCGCTGTCAATGCCGACACATCACGGCCGCGGTTGCGTGATCTGGGCGTCGAGATCGGCGTCTTCGCGCCGGGGCCGCTCAATGCGATCACCGATGTCGCGGGCGTAAGGGTCGGGCACTTTACGCTCAACGAGGGCGACCGACTCCGCACAGGCGCTACTGCGATCATTCCGCATGGCGGCGACCTGTTTCAACAAAAAGTTCCCGCGGCGGTGGTCGTGGGCAACGGCTTCGGCAAGCTCGTCGGCTCGACGCAAGTCGATGAGCTCGGCCAGCTCGAAACGCCGATCCTGCTCACCAACACGCTGAACGTCTGGGAGGCCGCCGCGACGCTCGCCGAGGAAGCCCTTGCCGCGCCGGGTAATGAAGAGGTGCGTTCGGTGAACCCCGTTGTCGGCGAGACCAACGATGGTTACCTCAATGACATCCGCCGTCGCGCCCTACGCCCGGAACACTTCCGGGAGGCGCTACGCCTTGCCAAGTCGGGTCCCGTTGCCGACGGCACGGTCGGCGCGGGGACGGGCACCCGTACGATGGGCTTCAAGGGCGGCATCGGCACGTCTTCGCGCAAGTTGCCGACTTCGCTCGGTGGCTACACCGTCGGCGTGCTCACGCAAACCAACTTCAGCGGCCTGCTGACGGTCGCCGGCGCGCCGGTGTGGCGTGACCTCGGCGCGAAGCCGTACCCCCAGCACGACCTGTCTTCGAAGGACGGTTCGTGCGTGATCGTCGTCGCTACCGACGCACCGCTCGACGCCCGGCAGCTCAAGCGGCTCGCCCTGCGGGCCCTCGTCGGCATGGGCCGGACCGGGGCCGATTTCTCGAATGGGAGCGGCGATTACGTGATCGCCTTCTCGTCCAACGAACAAGTCCGCGTTCGCGCTGACCAAACGAAGCAGACGATTCCGCGGCTCAGCGAAGAGAGCCTGACGCCCCTGTTCGACGCCGTCGCCGAAGTGACCGAGGAAGCGATCCTCAACGCGTTGCTACGGGCGACGACCGTCAAGGGACGTGACGGTAACGTCAGCGAGGCGATCCCGATCGGACCACTGAAGGAGTTCTTACGGCGACACGGGGTGATCGGGGCGGAAGATCAATAACTACGGCAACTTGTCGGGGTGGTAAGAGCATCGAAACGCCGCCTCCAAAATAGTTCAATGTCTTCGGCAAGCGCAACGCAGCTCGTTCTTCATCCGTGCTATCCGTGAGATCCGTGGTTAGATTTTGAAGAACCACGGATTTAACGGATGGCACGGATGAAGTTTGAACGTCGACTCCTAGCCGCAGCTAACCGGCGTGGGGTGTTGGATTATTAGCGGCTCGCTTTCTCAACCGCCTCCGCCATTCGCTGGTTGGCGAACTTGCTGAACTCCGTGTTCTCGACCTCGGTGTACTCGGCGATGCACCGATTGGCCTCTTCGATGCGGTGGCGGTCCTCACGAGAGAGGATCCACGTCACGAGGTGCTCGGCGCGAAGGTCGGGCTCGCCCTCGATCGGACCGTCGTAGAGCTCGACCTCGATCGGCACCACGTCGTGGTTGGCGAGCGACTCATTGACGAGCATCCGCGGCCCCGGCGGCAGGCCCGCTTCGAGCAGCGTGTGCAGCTGGGCGTAGCCGTCGAGGAACGCCCTCAGCTCTTTCATCGCCTCGCGGCTGGCGACGGGCATCGTCACCAGGCGGTAGGACATGAGCTTGCTGGTCATCCGCATCTCGCCGGTGTCGGCGTCGAACGTCTCGTCGAACGATGGGTCGCCCGTGAAGCGGAGGAACGGGTCCTTGTGGACAGCGGCCCAGCGACGCAGCTTGGTGGTCACCACGGCGACGCGGTCGGCGCCGATCTCGGTGCGGTACCTCCGCTCCGAGTCGAGCAGGACAAACCGCCCCGGCTTGTCGGCGGCGCCGGGCCGGAAGATGGTCACGCGGTGGTCGGCGTCGCGGAAGTCGTAGGCCGCTCCGCCGGTGAAGAGGGTTACGCTCTGGCTAACCGGTTTTTCTTCCTTGGGCTCGTAGACGCGGGTCTCGATCCGGAAGTCGGCGGCCAGCGCCACCGGCGCCGGGCAGGCAGACAAGAGCAGGGCTAGCAGCAGGCGCATGGCGGCGCGTCCTTGGGGGGGACGGAGTTTCGAGCGCCGGACGTTATCAATCGCGACAAGCCTTGAAAAGAGCAGCGCTAAGGCGCCGCTAGCAGACGACCCCGATCGGAACGTGCCTGCCAACTACTCGAATCGGACGCCGATTTCGTAGAAGCGACCCACCGTCTCGCAGCGGACGACCGCGGCCTCGACGGTCACCGACTCTTCGGCGATCTTCACGCAACGCCAGTGCAGCGCGATCCGCTTGGCGGCGATCGGCCGCGTATGGGCCAGTCGGGCGCCCGTCTCCGAGAGATCGCCGAGCACCACGGCGAAGGGTTCCGAGCACGCCTTGCCGGTCGGGTCCAGGGGGATCGCCGACGCTGTTAAGCAAACCCGCTCGCGCTCGCTCTGCCGCTGGTTTTGTCC
>JBGSJY010000099.1:0-2754 GCA_041741515.1 Pirellulales bacterium
GTCCGCGCAGGCGAAAGTCGATTTCGGCGAGTTCGAAGCCGTCGCTCGTTTGCTCGAATGCTTGCAGACGCGACAGCGCGGCGTCGGAGAGTTCGGGCGGCAACAACAAACCGCAGACGCCCGGGTGGCGGCCACGGCCGACGCGGCCGCGGAGTTGGTGCAGTTGGCTCAGTCCGAAATGCTGTGGCGATGCGATCACCATCGCCGTTGCGTTGGGCACATCCACGCCAACCTCAATGACCGTCGTGCTTACGAGCACCTGCGTCGCGCCACTGCGGACCTTTTCCATCACGGCGTCCTTCTCCGCCGGCGAGAGACGGCCGTGCATGAGTCCGAGTCGGCAACCCGCTAACTCGCCGTGCGTTAGTTCGTCAAACGATCGCTGCGCGCTCTGGGCGTCGATCGCTTCGGAGTCGTCGATCAACGGCGCCACAACGTACGCCTGCCGCCCCTCGCCGAGTTGCTTGCGGACGTGCTCCCACCACTTCGGTTCGTTCTGCGGCTCAACCAGATACGTCTTCACCGGCTGGCGGCCCGGTGGCATGTCCTTGATGCTCGACGATTCGAGGTCGCCGAACTGCGTCATCGACAGCGTCCGCGGGATCGGCGTCGCGGTCATCACCAGGTAGTGCGGCGAGCGGTCCCCCTGCCGTAGCAACGCGCGCTGGCGGACGCCGAACTTGTGCTGCTCATCGATCACGGCGAGGCCGAGCTTCGCGAACTCGACCTTCTCTTGCAGCAGCGCGTGCGTGCCGATCGCAAGGTCTACGTCCCCCGCGGCGATCCCCGCGCGGACCTGCGACTTCTCGGCTTCGGTCATGCCGCCAACGAGCAATCGTGACCGCACTCGGCTCGCCTTGAGCATCGCGGCCAGCGTCTGGTTGTGCTGGCGGGCGAGCACCTCGGTCGGCGCGAGCAGCACGGCTTGCCAGCCGCTGGCGACCGTGGCGAGCATCGCGTAGAGGGCGACGATCGTCTTACCCGAGCCGACGTCCCCTTGCAGCAGGCGGTTCATCGGCTGGTCGCTGGCGAGGTCGGCGGCCACGTCGTCGATCGCCGCCTGCTGGCCCGGCGTCAGCTCGAACGGCAGCAGCCGCTGGATACGGGCATCGAGCCGCGTATCGATGACGATCTCCGGCGCGCTGAACGAGACGCTCTGCTGGTGCCGGCGTGCGGCGAGCGCGAGTTGCAACACGAACAGTTCTTGAAACACAAACCGCCGCCGCCCCGCGTCTCTGTTCGCCTCGTCCTTCGGCTTATGGATGGCGCGCAGCGCGTCGCCGATCGGCAGCAGGTCGTGCTTCTGCCTCAACGCGGCGCTAAAGACTTCGTCGGGAAGGTCGGCAAAGCCATCGACCGCCGCCCTCACCAGCCGCCGCATCAGGTGCTGCGGGACGCCCTCGGTGAGCGGGTAGACGGGCGAGAGGCCCTCGCTCGCCGGATCGTCCGCGGGGTCCTCGCCGAGCCACGTAATCCGCGGATGCACCATCTCCCACCGCAGGCCGGCGAGCTTAGGCTTGCCCGAGAGCTGCACGCGCTTGCCGATCTTAAACTTGTCGCGCAAAAAGAGCTGGTTGAACCACATCGCCCGCATGGCGCCGGTGTCATCCTCGACGACGACGCCGAGCCGACTCTTGCCGAACCCCGTGCCGCGGGACTCGACGTCGATCACCTCGCCGACAACCGTCTGCGGCAGCTCGGCCTCGAGGTCCGCGATCTTCCGACGGTCGCGGAAGTCTTCGTAGTCACGCGGAAAGTGGAAAAGCAGGTCCGCGACGTGGTGCATCCCGATCCCCGCCAGCGCGTCCACGACCCGCCGCTGCACGCGCGGAAGCTGGGCGATCGGCGTGCCGAGGTCGGGAGACATGAAGCGGGCAGAGAGCAGCGGGCAGACGGCAGTGATAATAGCCAAAATACTGCCTGCTGCCCTCTGCCTGCTGCCAGCTAAAGAAACTGTTGATACGCCGCGACCGCCAGCTCGTCGCACCGGTCATTCTCCGGATGCCCGCTATGGCCCGCGACGCGGGTGTACTTGATCTTGTGTTGTGCGGAGAGCGCGTCGAGTTGGCGCCAGAGATCCTCGTTCTTGACCTCGACCAGCCGGCCCTTCTCTTTTCGTTTCCAGCCGTTGCGCTTCCAGCCCGCCATCCATTCGCTGAGCCCCTTGCCGACGTAGACGCTGTCGGTGAACAGTTCGACTTCGGTCGGCCGCGTGAGGGTCTTGAGGCCCTCGACGACGGCTTGCAGCTCCATGCGATTGTTGGTGGTGAGCTTCTCGCCGCCGGAGCGCTCGAGCTTCTTGCCGGTCGCGGGGTGCACCAGCAGAAACGCCCAGCCGCCGGGGCCGGGGTTTCCGCTGCAACCGCCGTCGGTGTAGAGGTGGACCAAGGGAGAGGGACGGGGGGCTAGGGACGGGGGACAGGGTTTTGTTTATCCCCCTCCCCCGTTTCCGGGGGAGGGGTTAGAGGAGGGGGCTGAACAAGGTACTCAGTTTCTAAAAACTCGCGATGGGCAACGTGTACCTGTTTCCCTCCTCCCCTAGCCCCTCCTCCTGAAGGAGGAGGGGGATAAAGCTAAGTCTACCGCCCATCGCCCGCCGCCTCACCTCCCATGCTCTACGCCTACTACAGCGACCACGTCGCGATGCCGTTGCCGGACAAGCATGTCTTCCCGCGCAACAAGTACGCGCTGGCCCGCGAGCGGGTGGCGGGCTTCGCCGAAGAGCTAGCCATCGAACTGCGGCCGGCGCCGGCC
>JBGSJY010000100.1:0-3462 GCA_041741515.1 Pirellulales bacterium
GGCTTGCTCGATGCGGCCGCCCAGCGCGGCCTTCCCAAGAACGACCTGCGCTCGCTCGCCGACGCGATGCCCGATGCCGCGCGTAAGACGCTACGCCCCAAGCTCCGCGAGGCGCAGGCGCGGGCGCGGCTTCTTCAACACCAGAGCCTCGCCAACTGGGTGCTCGTGCAGCGGACGCTCCTACATCTGTCACAATTGATAGAGATAGTCGCTACCGGCGGGCAAAAGGCGCCGACTTACGAGAAGAACGGGCCCTCTCGGGCCGGCGGAGTGCTGATGGACCGCGCCGCTTGAGCCCCCGCGACGCCGGCGCCGCTGGCGCCCGTCCTCACGGATCCCAGTAGCCCATCCGACCCAAAAGCGCCACAACTCCGGGGACTGCCACCGCGCGATTATGTCACTGTTCGGGTCGTTACAGACGGCGAGCAACACGCTTCAGGCCATGCAGATTGGCCTGCAAGTGGTCAGCAACAACATCGCCAACGCGAACACCCCGGGCTTCATCCGTGAGAAGGCCAACTACGTCCCCGCGCCCGTTCAGAAGATCGGGAACCTGACGGTCGGCCTGGGGGTGCTTGTCGATAGCATCACCCAAATCACCGATAACTTTCTCACGGACCAGCTGCGCGGCGCCACGAGCGACCGCGTCAGCGCCGAGATCCAGGACAAGGCCTACAAGGGGATCGAGCAGCTCCTCGGCGAGCTATCGGACACCGACCTGAGCACGGCGCTGACGGGCTTTTTCGGGAGCATCGAAGACACCGTCAATCCCGTGGCGGGCGACACGCTGAGCGTCCGCAACCTGGCCGTCCTCGATGGGACTCAGCTGACGTCAGAGATCCGCCGCATCGAGGGCCGCGCGAAGGACCTCCGCGACAGCTACGACACGCAGATCACCCAGTCGGTCGGGCAGATCAATCAGCTGGCGGATCAGATCGCCAAGCTCAACGTCCGGATCACGCAGGTCGAGGGCGGGTCGTCCGGCAAGAGCGACGCCGGCGCGCTCCGCACAGCGCGCGAGCAGGCCGTCGGCAAGCTAACCGAGCTCGTGTCGGCCACGGTCAACGAGCAGCCGAGCGGCGGGCTGAGCATCGCGATCGGCGGCGAGTTCCTCGTCTTCGATGGGGAGCGTCGCGAGGTCAGCCTCGAGACGGCGGGCCAGGCGCAAGAGGCGGCGTCACGCCTCATCTTCACCGACACGGGCAAAGAGCTCGACGTCAAGAGCGGCCGAATCCACGGCCTCACCGTCGCCCGGGACGAGATCGTGGATGGCTTCCGCGCGAGCCTCAACGAGTTCGCGGCCACGCTCGTCCACGAGTTCAACCTCACCTACTCCCAGGGCCAGGGGCTCGAGGGATTCAAGTCGCTCACCAGCGTCAACGGCGTCGATAGCCCGTCGCTCGCGCTCGACGCGGCGGGGCTGGCATTCCCGCCGCAGCACGGCTCGTTCCAGATCGCGGTGAAGAACGGCAACGACCCCGCCATCACGGCCACGATCTATGTCAATCTCCGCAACGACGGCAGTGAGTCCAAAACAACGCTCGCGGACATCGCGGCTCAGATCGACGCCATCGAGGGCCTCAACGCCTCGGTCGATTCGCAGGGAAAACTCTCGATCGCCGGCCAGAGCAACGAGGTAAGCTTCAGCTTTTCCAACGACGACAGCGGCTTTCTCGCGGCGATCGGCCTGAACACGTTCTTTACGGGTTCGGGATCGGCCGACATAGCCGTCAACGACGAGCTCAATGGGATCCGCAACGCCGGGAAGCTGGCGCTGAGCCTCGACGGCCCCGGCGGCACGACCCGGAACGTCGCTGCGTTGGCAGGCTTTGTCGATAAGCCGCTCAAGGCGCTGGACGGCGCCTCGATCTCCGCGCGCTACGACCAGGTTGTGAACGAGCTGGCCCAGCACTCGACCGTGGCGGGGTCGGTCGCTGATGGTCTGGGGGTGTTCGAGGCGACGCTCGCCAACGATTTTCAAGCGGTCAGTGGCGTCAATATCGACGAGGAGGCGATCCAGATGATCTCCCTCCAGCGGATCTACCAGGCGACCGCCCGTGTGATCTCGACGATCCAAGAGATGCTCGACACCCTCGTTAGACTCTGAGCCCGATCGTGGCCTCGATCCAGCCCATCTCGACCAGCCGTGTGACCGACGCGATGACGCGCGGCCGGCTCACCGCGCAGATCCAGAGCGACCAGCTCGACCTGTTCCGGCTCCAAAACCAGCTCAGCACGGGCTACCGCATCTTCCTGCCGAGCGACGACGCCGCGGCCGCCCAGCGGGCGATGGCGCTGCAGCGGACGATCGAGCGGAAGGACCAGTCGCTGACCAACCTGCAGGGCGCGCGGACGGCGCTGGCGACGACCGACTCAGTTCTCAACGAGGTCAATCAAGGCCTCAACGAGCTCAAGGCCGCCGCGCTGGGCGCCATCAGCAGCACCGCTACCGACGAAGAACGGCAGGCGGTCGTCGGCCAGATCGACGAGCTGCTGAACCAGCTGGTGCGGGTCGGGAACTCGACACTCTCGACGAATTACCTTCTGGGGGGCGCGGAGCGCTCCAACCTGGCCTATCGGGTGACGTCGGAGGGGTATGTCGAATTCCTCGGCGACGAATCGAGCCCGCAGACCTTTATCGACATCGGCCAGCTCTTTAACACGGGGACTTCCGGAGACGAGGTCTTCGGGGGGCTCTCAGAAGAAATCCGCGGCGGGTCCGACCTCCATGCGAGTCTGACGCCGCTGACGCGGCTCGACCAGCTAAACGGCGGTCTCGGCGTCACGCCCGGCGGCGCGATCGAGGTCCGGTTTGTCCCGACCCTCAGCTCATCGCCGACGACGAGTTCCGTCATCGACCTCTCGCAGGCCAAGACCATCGACGACGTCGCGCGGATGATCGAGGCCGGCGCCCCGGCGGGGTCGCGGGTCGTCGCCTCGGTGGAGGGAGATCATCTACGCCTCGACGTTGCGAGCGGCGGCGTCACGATCAAGGAGGTAGGCAGCGGCCGCACGGCGCGCGAGCTCGGCCTCCTGAGTACGGGCTCGCCACAGGCGACGGTCCACGGCTCCAATCTCGACCCGACCATCAGCTCGGCGACCGACGTCAATGACCTGTTCGGATCGAAGGCCCGTGGCAGGATCGTCTCGGCCGGCGATAACAACGATATCATCCTGACCGCCAACTGGAACGGCGCGCAGCTCAATGGCGTTACGGTTAACTACATCGATGATGGTTCCGCCGGGCTCGAGACGGCCGATTACAACGGCACGACGAACACGCTGACGGTCCACGTCGCCACGGGCGTCACGACGGCCGCGGGGGTGGCCAATGCGATCAACGCGATCGCGAATCCCCCCTTCAAGGCCGAGCTCGATTACCGCGATCAGACAACCCCCTCGGCGCGGGGCGGCGGCGTGGTCGAGGCCGGCGCGGGGCTGGGCGTCGGCATCGCCGGCGGC
>JBGSJY010000101.1:0-6971 GCA_041741515.1 Pirellulales bacterium
GCGGGTGCACGACAACACGCCCCGCGTCCCCGCTGTGGGCCTGGTGGCGCGACGGTTGAGCTCGCCTCTTTGAGCCGCGCGGTGCGTGCCCCGCGACGTCTGTCCGGGGTGGGATGTGTGTACTTGGGTTCCTCCCCGGACTGACGTCGCGGGGCTCGCACGGCGCGGCTCAAAGAGGCGAGCTCTACCGTCGCGCCACCAGGCCCACTGCGGGGACGCGGGGCGTGTTGTCGTGCACCAGCACGCCGTTGTCGCCGACGTAGTAGTTGGCGGCGTTCTCTACGACGAGGTTGTGCGCCGCGGCGCTCTGGTAGTCGTTGACCGCGGTCACGGTGACCGGCCCGTAGACCGTGCTGAGGACGTCCCCCGCGGCAAGCTCCTTCGCCATCCGCCAGCCGCGGCCGAGGACCCAGAACGGGTGGCCCACCGTGGCGTGAATCGACTCGCCGCCGGCGACGACCTCGACCATCGGGCTCGGCTCGCGGACCGTCGCTCCGGTGACAACGCGGTAGACGATCCCGCCGCGGTAAGGGTCGCGCGACAGCACGAGGTCGCCCGCCTTGAGCGTCTCGATCGGCTGCTTGCCATCGCGGGTCCAGACCGGCGTGCCGGCGACAAAGCACTCGCACCGACGTGGCGGGGGCGGCGGCGGAAGACGCTCGTAAGTCGGCATCGCCGTGACCTGTTGGTGCGTAGCGGTCACGTCATACGTGCGTTCCGTGGCGCGATTGTACGTGTCGTATCCCGAGTAGCGCTGCCAGTACTGCCACCACTCCAGCGGATTATCGCTGAGCGAACGGCCCGACACCGCGGAGAGCGCCGTTCGCACCCGATCGTTCAAGTCCTTGGCGACGCTGTTGTGGGTCGCGACGAAGGCGTTCGTCATCTCGGCCTCGTTCTGATACTCAATCGCCTGCTTGACGCCCTCAAAGCGGGCTTGGATTTGCGCCAAATAGAGCGAATCCTGGGTGGTGTAGGCGCGGAAGCCTTGCGGCGCCGCGTTGTTGACGGCGACCGAGACCGTCGCCGTGCGGTTACGGTCGTGGACCTCGTCACCCTCGGCGTTTTCTCGCTTGAGCCGATGCTGATAGACCACGTTCCCGCGTGCGTCACGCGAGATACGGTAGTTGCTGTCGATCGGGGCGATCAGGTGCGACAACAGCATCGGCATCGCGTCGTTCTCCGGCCGGTCCTTGAGCACATCGATCGCCGCCGAGCGGTGCGTGTCGCCGCCGTAAATGGCGATCCGGCTCAGCGACGCCGTCACCTCCACCTCAGGCATGTCTACGGATCGCTCCAGATAGGCCTGGATGAGCTTCTCGCAGCGCTGGGCCGCCTCGGGGTCCTTCAGCCGGGGGAGCTGAGCGATCCGTCTCTCGATAGGGTTGATGGCGCCGGCGTCTAACCCGTCGCGGATCCACGCGAACTCGTCCTCGTCGAAGTAGGGTTTCGACTCAAACCGACGCAGCCGCTTCTCCCAGGACTTCGCCTGCTTCGCGAACTCCTCGACACGCTCGTCCGCCTCGGCCGCTTGATCGACGTCCCAGAGTTGCCCGTCCCGCCACTGCATACCGATACCCTCCAGCGCCGCGGCGTTCTTTGGATCGGCAGTCAGGACGGCGATCCAGTGGGCGCGGGCCTCGGGCCGCAGACCGGCCTTCTCGCACCACTTCGCCATCCGCACGTGCGACGCGGGCGTGTCATCGATATTCTGCAGCCGCTCCCCGTACTCGTCGCGATCGGGGTCGTCGGCCGCCAATTGCTGGGCATAGCGGGCCGAGACCCAGCGGCCATCGACTTCGATCTCCCCCCGCTCACCCCGTGAGGGGGCGTGGTCGGGATCGGCTGCGACCGCCGCGTCGAGGGCTTCGTCACGGGCCGCGTCATCGCCCTCCACAGCGGCCTGTACCGCTAGGCCATACCACTCGTCGGCGGTGCGACTCTGGGGGCTGTTTCTCTGGGCGCTATTACCCTGGGTAGTGGGGGCAGCCTGGGAGCCGCTGGCAAGCAGGGCGACCAAAGCTGGCGCCGCGAAAAGAACCCGCACAAGAATACGCATGGCAACCTCCGGAGCCGCGCTGGAAGGGCTTGTCTGGCCAGTGTTTCGCACGCGTCTTCGAAGGTTATTCCGCAAAAGGCTTGCGGTTTTGCGCGCCGCTGATCTCACCTCACCCCTAGTCGGCGAGCCGGCGACGCCAGTCGTCGGAGTAGCCCGGATACCCGACACACTCCGACGACTCGCGTCGCCGGCTCGCCACGCTGACTCAGTCGCGTCCCAAACGCTGTACCTCGACGCCGCCGAGCAACTCGTGCGCTTCGCGCAGCCAGCCCGCGACGCGGTCGGCGAACGGGGAGTTCTTGAACGCCTTCTCCAAACGCTCGGCTCCCATCGTGTCGAGGTGCGCTGCGCCGAGACCCGCAAACCAGTGCCCGCCGTTGCCCAGCAGGTTGTAGCGCATCTTGCCGTACTCGGTGAGGCCGTACGCCAGCGCCAGGTTCCGCAGCCAGAGCACGACGTGCGTGTTGATGTAGCCGGCATTGTCGCCGTCTTCCCAGGTGGGGAGCCCATCGCGGAAGTGATCGGCCACGTCTTCTCCAACGGCCTCCACCATCGCCCGCCGCAGCCGCCCGAGGATCGGCCCGAGGTGCTCGTCCGCTTTGTCCAGCAGCGGCAGCGATGACATCTGCAAATCGAAATCGCTCGGCTGCGAGGCGCCGAGGCTCAGCGTGTGGACCTCCGGCCGCCGCAAGCAGAAGAGGCTGTTGAAGACGATCGGGTGGAGCGGCTGGCACAGCTCGACCAGCTTCGCCGACGGCTTGTAGAGCAGCCCCCCTTTGTCGTTGGGCGAGATGATGAAGACGCCCACGTCGTGCCTGGTCGCCGCTTCTACCGCGGGCCAGTTCCACTGGTTGATGTAGTACCAATGCAGGTTGACATAGTCGAAGCCGCCGGCGCCTTGGTGGCTGACGGCGTCGACGATCAGGTCGGTGAGCCCGTGCGTCGAAAAGCCGACGCTCCCGACACGACCCTCGCGCTGCAGCCGCCGCGCCTCCTCCAGACAACCGCCCGGCTTCACCGCGTGCCAGAACAGCTCGTAGGTGTTGATGCCGTGCAGGCCGAGCAGGTCGACGTAGTCCGTCTGCAAGCGGTCCAGCGAGTCGAGCACCTGACGGCGGAACTCCTTAGGGTCGGCGTGCGGGGCGATCTTCGTCTGGACGATTAGGCCGTCGGGCCCCCCCTTCAAGTCCACGGGCCGCGACTCGCGTAGCTCCGGGAGCACTAGGCCCAGCTGCCGCTCGCTGGTGCCGTAGCCGCGGGCCGTCTCGATGTGCGTGACGCCCAGCTCAACCGCGCGGTGAATCGTCGCCCGCAGGTTGCGCTGATTGGCGTCTTCGACAACGTCGAGCGTCGCGTCGTCCCAGGTCTGCTGGTAGCGCATGCCGCCGCAACTGAAGACGGGCATCGACAGCTCGGTGCGCCCAAAACGGCGGTACTGCATGGCGGTGTTTTCGAGGGAGGCATCTCGCTGGAAGGCCCCATCGTCGCCGGTCCGCACCGTCTCGCCTAGCGGGTCGGTTCTTCGTCCGAAGCCAAGCCGCGTCTTAAATCCCCCTCCCTTTTAGGGAGGGGTTAGGGGAGGGTAAGACGTATCTGTCTGCGAAAGGATCGCGTACCAATAGCGTCAGAGCCAAAAAAGCCCAGCTCCGAGGGACTCCGCCGACCCTCCCCCCCGCTGCTTCTGTAATTGGCGTCCCTGAAAGATGGAGGGGGATACGGGCGGCCTGCTTCGCGAGCCTTGACGCTCGCGTCAATGCAAACGGGGCGACCCGCCTCCGCGAGCCGCCCCGTTGCCCCTCGTTGTTCGTTGCCCGTGGGCTAGTTGATCAGCGCTTCTTCCAGCGCCGATCGCGTCGCCTCCAGCGGGTCGTCGAGCGATGACTCGACCGGCGTCGATTTTGTCGAGGGAGACGCGGTCGTTGGAGACGCGGTAGCGAACTTTTGCGTCACCCCCTCAGCAACGGACGACTCGGCGTCCGGCTCCGAGGCGACTTCCGCGGCCGCTAGGCTACGCTTGGCCTGAGCGGCCTCGGCGATCCGTTTCGCAAGCAGCGCTTGTGCCGACGTCAGATCGACCGGCTTCCTGGCGGACGCCTTCATGCCGGAAGGCTCGTCGGTCTCCGACACGTCCTCTTCCTCGAGAGACAGGGCGAATCCCGGCGTCCTATCGAGGTCCATCTCAAGCGCCGACGGCGCGGCAATCCCGATTTCTCCCGCTTCGTTTTCCAACCCATCGGTCTCGGGCTTCTCCGCTTCGAAATCGTCGCTCTCCACCGGACCGTGAATCAGCTCGTCGGCGTCGGCCACCAAGTCGAGGAGCGTGTCGGCGATCGCTTCGGCGGCGACTTCTTCGCCCAGCGACTCGACCATCAGCGGAAGAACTGCCGGGTGAGGTGCAGCGGGGGTCGCGAGCCGCTCGGTGAAGTCGTCGGTGTACTCTTCGGTCGTCTCTTGCTGGGCCGCCGCGGGGCTCTTGCTCACTTCGACCTTGTCGAACAACGCCGAGCCGACCTCGTCCACTGGGCGGTCGCCGAAGCTAATGCCCAGGGCGCGGGCCGCCTGGACCGCGGCGCCGTTGGCGTCCACCTGTCGCAGCACGTTGACCGCCTCCATGATCGGCAGGCTGTTCATTTCGGGCGGCTGGTAGCAGAGCATCTCGCCGAACTTACGCTGGTGAACCAGCCGCACGGCGTGGGCGCCGTACTGGGTCGCGAGGACGCGGTCGAACGTGGTCGGCTGGCCGCCCCGTTGCAGGTGGCCCAGCACGCTGAGGCGGACCTCGCGCTGCAAGCGTCGCTCGATCTCGTCGCAGACGATGCGTCCGATGCCGCCCAGTTTCATCTGCGCGCCGGCGTGCTGCTCGCCGACAAGATCGCCGCCCGGCATGTGGGCGCCCTCGGCGACCACCACCAGCGTGAACTTCTTCCCCTTGCTCTCGCGCTGTAGGATTTTGTGGCAGACGTGGTCCCAGTTCCACTTGATCTCCGGCAGCAAGATCACGTCGCCGCCGCCGGCGATGCCCGCGTGCAACGCGATCCAGCCGGCGTGGCGGCCCATGACCTCCAGGACCATGATCCGCTCGTGGCTGGCGGCCGTCGTGTGCAAGCGATCGAGCGCGTCGGTCGCGCACTCCACGGCGCTGTCGAAGCCAAAGGTGAACGCGGTTGCCGACAAGTCGTTGTCGATCGTCTTAGGGACGCCGACGACCGGGATGCCCTGCTCGTGGAACTGCTGAGCAACGGCGAGCGAACCATCGCCGCCGACGCACACCAGGCCCGTGATGCCCAGCTGCTCGATCGTCTGCTTGACGCCCTCGATCAGATGGGGCTCGATCTCTTGGCGGTCCTGCACGCCGACCGTGGCGGCGAAGCGGCCCTTGTTGGTCGAGCCGAGGATCGTGCCGCCCTGGTTGAGGATGCCGCGCGTGCTGCTGGGCGTCAGGTGGACGTACTGGACCGGGTCGTAGAGCCCCTCGTAGCCCTTCAGAAAACCGACACAGTCGTACCCCAGCTGGTGCGACGCCTTCACCGCGCCACGGATCACCGCATTGAGGCCGGGGCAGTCGCCGCCCGAGGTGAGGATGCCGATTCGTTGCTTGCTCATGGTGACTACTCTTGCCGGGAAGGGTCGGTGATGAAGACGCTGCTGCGCGACCGCGCCATTGCCGAAGAAGGCGCCGCAGGGGTGAGTTGCTGCGGCAACGTTAGCTCGCCGGCCGCGGCGCTGGCTCGGCTTGAGAGAAACCGTCTCACCCGCATCGCAATCAAGGAGATCCTTGTGCCGATTGCGCAAGCGGCACCGATTGAATGGCCTCTGACGGGGCCGCCGGTCGATACCAGTCGATGCGGGCGACGCCGCGCCCGGTGCTGGCGCCGCGGCGTACTTCCCTGGGGTCCTTGATATGAAGCTCGTCACCGTTACGCCGGCCGGCCGGCGTCGCTACCTCGAGGTTCTGACGCCATACCTGCTGCGCAATCGCGATACGATCGCCGAGCACCACTGGTGGGCGAACACCCGCGACCCCGAGGACCTGGCCTACCTGCACGGCCTGGTTGACCTGTACCCGGACTTCTTCCGGGTTGTCGTCGAGCCGATGGAGAGGGGACTGCCCATCGGCAAACAGATCTGGCGCTACATGCGCCGCTGCGACGACCCGGAGACCGTGTACCTGCGCCTCGACGACGACATCTGCTTCGTTGACGATGGCGCGATCCCGCGGATTTACGCGCACCGCGTCGCCCACCCCGCGCCCCTGCTGGTAATGGGCCTCGTGGTCAACAACGCCGTCGCGACCCACTTCTTCCAGCGGTCAGGCGTCGTCCCCACGGCGTGGGGTGCGGTCGCGATGGAGTGCATGGACGACCTCGGCTGGAAGTCGCCGCACTTCGCCAGGCGATTGCACCGGGCGTTCCTGAGCGACCTCCAGGCGGGCGAACTGGGCCGCTGGCGTGGCGTAGACACCACGTACAACGGCGTCCGCCGCTACAGCATCAACGCCATCTGCTGGCGGGGCGAGGACATGGCGCTCATCGAGGAGCGGTACGAGGTCGATTACGACGAAGAGCCCTTCCTCACCGCCGAACTGCCGCAGCGGCTCGGGCGGCCGGCGGTGGTCTGTGGCGACGCCCTCTTCGCCCACTACGCGTTTTACCCGCAGCGGAAGTTTCTCGACAAACTCGCGCCGGAGGTCCTCGACACGTACCGCCGCATCGCCATCGCGGGCGACGCCCGTCGGCGCTCGACGCCGTCCCTGCCCGAGCAAGCGCGGATGGCCATCGGCCGCAACCGAAGTCGTCTCTCGTGGACTTCGCGGGCCGCGATCCGTGGCTTGGAAAACGCGGTAACACGCTGGCGTTCAATGGGCCCCACCTCCTGCGCCGGCGCGGGCGAACCGTCCCTTGAGCGGGCGGCC
>JBGSJY010000102.1:0-3105 GCA_041741515.1 Pirellulales bacterium
CTGGGGGCCGGCGAGGGCGCCGAGGCCGTCTGCCGCCTACAGGCCGACCTGGACGACGCCCTGGGCGACCTCGCTGTCCGGCGCGAGAACCGGGGGTTTGTCCCCCATTGGACGCTGGCCCGGCTGCCACGAGTGGGGCCAAACGCTTCCCCGCACTTGGCGAGGGTCTTGGAGGGCCTTGCCGATTACGACGCCGGCGAGCTGGCAATCGATCAACTCGTCGTCTATTCCAGCGAACTCTACCGCGGGGGCCCTGAGTACTACTCCCTGGCGACGTGTCCGCTAGGCATGGCGAAAAGCTAGGCAACCAGAAAGCGGGGCGCCGACCGAAAATACGAACTGGAAAAAAGTGTTGCATGAACACCCGAACACCGATACACTGTTCCTGCGTACAGTACCGTGTAACCAGCCGGCTCCTTAGTAGATCGACGACTCAGCCGGCGTCCGCTTGTCATCCGACAACTCTCCCCGCATAAAGGGGCCCGGTAGCCGCCGGGCCAAAGCCCGATGGTCGCCACCGCCACGCTGGACGGTTCCGCTGCTAAGACTGCCCCTAAGGCTGCCGACAGCGCTGCCGCCACCAAGAACGACGCCACCAAGAACGACCTCGCCCCGCAAAACGGCCCCGCCCTGAAAAGCAGCCCTGCCCCGAAGAACGACTCCATGGCCAAGAAATCCTCCGCCAAGAAGGGCGGCAATTCCAAACCAGAAAAAGGCGCCAAAGCGTCCGACGCCAAGAAGTCGGCGATCGAGCTCGCCTTTGAGAACAGCGACGAGCTACGTCAGACCGTCGCCGCCATTGAGAAGCAGTTTGGCGAGGGCGCCATCATGCCGCTCGGCGCCGATTCGGACCGCCGGATCAACGGCATCTCGACCCAAAGCCTGTCGCTCGACATGGCCCTCGGCGGCCAGGGCATCCCCGAGGGGCGGATCATCGAGATCTTCGGCCCCGAGTCCAGCGGCAAGACGACGCTCGCCCTGCACGTCGTGGCCGAGGCCCAGAAGAAGGGGGGCATCGCCGCCTTCATCGACGCCGAGCACGCCCTCGACCCGAGCTGGGCGAAGAAGCTGGGCGTGGACCTTGAGACGCTGCTCGTCAGCCAGCCCAGCCACGGCGAAGAAGCGATGCACATCACCGAGATGCTCGTGAAGAGCAACGCGGTCGATGTGATCGTCATCGACTCGGTCGCGGCCCTCGTTCCCAAGAAGGAACTCGATGGCGAGATCGGCGACTCGCACGTCGGCCTCCAGGCCCGGCTCATGAGCCAGACGATGCGAAAGCTCACCGGCGCCATCGCCAAGAGCAAGTGCGCCGTGATCTTCATCAACCAGATCCGCGAAAAGATCGGCGTGATGTTCGGCAGCCCCGAGACGACCCCCGGCGGCCGGGCTCTAAAGTTCTATTGCTCGTGCCGGATCGATGTCCGCCGCATCGGCCAACTGAAGGAAGGCGAAGAGGTCGTCGGCCAGCGGGTCCGGGCCAAGATCGTCAAGAACAAGGTCGCGCCCCCTTTCCGCGTCGCCGAGTTCGATATGATGCACAAGGACGGGATCAGCTACGAAGGCGACCTGATCGACCTGGGGACCGAGAAGAAGGTCATCACCAAGACCGGCGCATGGATCCGGTACGGCGAGATGCAGCTCGGCCAGGGGCGTGAGAAGGCCCGGCTGTTCCTCCGTGAGAACAAGGACATCGCCGAAGAGATCCGCGAAAAGCTCCTCGCCACCGGCGGCTTCGACGACCTGCTACGGGCCGATAAGCCAGCCGCCGAGGAGGCCGACGCGGACGATGACGACTACGACGAGTCGCTCTGAGCCGCTGTCTGAGGCAGCGCTAGCGTGACGCCAACCGAAAGGACCAACGCGTGGGGCTCGCCGCAATCGTTCAAGGCCGTTTGATCCGCCCTCTCCTCACCGCGACGCTGCTAGGCGTCGCGGTGAGCGTTTATCCGATTTCGGCGGGGGCGCAGAGTCCCAGCGAAGGGGGTCGCAACGAATCGGCTGGCAACGGAGCAGCTAGCAACGAAGCGGCGCCTGCCGACGGGCCGGCGACAGCCGTTGCGCTGGAGTCCTCGCTCGTCGATCTCATCGAGCGCTCCGAGCGAGCGGTGGTGTCCGTCACGCGGTATGCCGAGTCGCCCGAGCTAGCGGCAAATCTCATCCCTCCGCCGCAGGGCGTTATTGTTGGGAACAATCGGATCTTCGGGGCCGGACAGGGAGGTCCCGCGCGGGTTCTTATCCAGGGCCAACCGCTGATGGCGGGCCGGCTGGGCGACCTCCAGATGATCGCTGAGGCGCCGCCGCTCCCCAGCGGGGCTGGGGTCGTCATCGACCCGGCGGGGATTGTGCTAACTCAGTTCTCTGTCGTCGGCCTGAACGATTTCCACGTCGTCACCACGCCCGACGGCGTCCGTTACCTGGCCGATCTCCGCGCCGCCGATGCGCGGAGCGGCCTGGCGGTGCTGGCGATCCGCAAGCGGCTCGACCCGACGCTGCAGAATGCGCAGCCGACGGCTCAGCAGGGACAGCCGGCGGCCGACGCAGAAGCCGAAGTCACGCCCGAACCCCTCCACTTGTTCGCCCTAACGATCGGCAAGGCGGAGGACCTGCGCAAGGGGCGGCTGGTGGTGTCGATCGGGAATCCGTTTGCGATCGAGTCGGACGGCCAGCCGACGGCCAGCTGGGGTTCGATCACTAACACGGCCGCCAAAATCCCGCCGAATGAGCCTCTGGGCGTCGAGACCGAGTCCGACGGGCAGTTCCGCACGACGCTGCACCACTTCGGCTCGCTGATCCAGACCGACGCCCGCCTCGGCTGGAACGCCAGCGGCGGGGCGCTCGTGAATCTCGCCGGCGAGCTGGTAGGGATAACGACCACCGCCGCCACGATCGCCGGGCACGAACAGCCCGCCGGCTATGCGATCCCGCTCAACGAAACGATGCGCCGCGCGATCGAGGCGCTGCGCAAGGGGATGGCGCCCGAGTACGGCCTGCTGGGGGTCAGTTTCAATCGGGCGGCGTCACGCAGCCCAAGAACGGGACGGGTCGGCATCGGCGTCGGCGAGTCCTACCGCGGCGCTCCCGCCCAGGTGGCGGGCCTCGAAC
>JBGSJY010000103.1:0-40997 GCA_041741515.1 Pirellulales bacterium
ATTACAGGCGTCCTTGTAAGGGCCATGCGTCCACCTCCGTGCTAGGAATGCTGCCGCCGCCCCGATCCCCACGGGACGCTTCACTCCCAGCTCTACGAAGCGATAATCAACTTCGATCGATTAGATGCGATTGCCCTGCCCCTCCTTCCAAGTGCAAGATACAAAAAAACTCGCACTACGCCTGGGCCAGGAAACGGGGGATGGGTCAACCCAGCAATACTTCTGTTAAGACGGCATCGTTCATGATCGCTTAAAATCATCTGAAGCTTCGCGCCTCACGGACGAGCACCCGAACGCGGATGCGCCAAACGCTGCGAGGATGTAGCCCGACGGTTCCGGTACGCTCGCAGGCGCTGACTTGTCCGTGGTAGCGGTTACCCCGAATTCTTGGCGCCACAGCTCATAGTCGGCGATATCGACATTCCCTGAGCCGTTGCCGTTGCCGCCAAGCGCTGACTCGTCTGCGGCGCCGTAGTTGTCGCGCCAAACTGTGTAGTCCGCCGCGTCGACCACGCCGTTATTGTTGAAATCTCCCGGTAAACCGGACGGGAGATTCGCCGCGACGATCCATGATAGCTCGACCCAGTCGACCAGCGTATCATCGAAAAACGCCAAGTTGAGTTCCCCGTCTCTAAGCAACGCAAACTCGCTCGGATCGAACTCGTAGGTCAGGTTCATCCATCCGCCTTCCGCTGTGAAACCGTTCATTGAGGAGATCGCTCGACGATTGTCGGCGGCATCAAGCGCCATGGAGTCGTTCTCGTAGCCGTTCAGTCCGTTGACGCGCGCCGTCATCGAGACGCTCCGCAGCTGTTCCGGCTCAATGGGATCGAACTCGAAGGTCATTGCGCGGACGTCGTTGTTCCCGCCCTCATCAAATCCCTTGAAATTCCAGTTGCCGGAGATCGCCGCGAGTTCGGACCGAAAGCCTGGATCAACCGGCGGGTTGTCGTCAACGCTGGACGGTGCGTAGGCGGTGTTCGTGTCGCCGAAGGTCAACAAATGAGCCTGCAGCAACGCAAGCGTCCCGTCGATCGACAAGCGATCAGTATCCCAGAAGAGGCCTCCAGTGAGCACTGGGAGAGAGATCGTATCGAACTCGCCTGAGATCGATTGCGCCTCAAGCAACTTGTAGACGCCCGGGCTTGTCGGGGTATCGCGAATCAAGTTTACCCGCAGCTCGCCGCCGAGTTGGAGCCTGCCGTTGATAACGAGCTTGTCCGTGACGTCGTGGAATGCGTCGAAGTCGATCTGCAGCACCCCGGTCGATGCGATCGTGTAGGTGAGGGACTGCGTCGAGTCGGAGTGGTACTCGGTGACTCCGACCATCTCGCGGTACCCGGGGCTGAACACTTGCCCCGCGAGCACGGATTCGCTCGGAATAGGGAGACGCGTTCTCGGGGCAACCGGATCGTAATTGAAGTCGAGATTGAATGTGTAGCCATCCAGACCGCCGACGGTAACGATCTTGCTGCCGTAGTCGGCGTTGAGATACGGGCTGTCGTAAACCTTTGTCGGGGTAAGGTCCAACGTCTTTCCGCCTACCTGAGGAATCCGTCGGTCGTCGAACAAGACGATCGGCTTGCCCGCGGCGCCGACATCGTAGGTCACCGCGCCGTTGCTGTACGTTAGCGAGTTGTCGCGCACGTCGGCCTTGAACGAGGCGAGATTACCGTATTGGCTTGAACGCCCCATCTGGAGCACAACGACCGTGTGCTCATCGGCGAAACGTAGGTAGTCGCCAGTCCCCAAGTCGGCAGATGCGTCCTCGACGCTGAACGCGGAGACGCCCGTCGGTAGAACGCCTTTCATCGCAAAAAGCGATCCCGCGCCGTTGTCCCCAAACACCCAGCCGTCGGCTTCTTGCGAGTAGGCAAAGTCGCTCGACACATACACCCGAGGGTCTTGATTGGAGGGACCATCCACTTGCTTCCGGACAAGCATGGCGTCGCCGTACCCGACCGCTTGGAGTTCCTCGTACTGCGAATCTTGGGCAGTCAGATTCACAACGATGCGGCTGTCGGGCGAATGGTCGGTGACTGCGCCCATCCACTGATTCTGATTGTGGATGGCCATGTAGGTCTTGTTCTCGTCGATTGTGAACCACCCGAGGGCGTAGTCGGGCGTCACTCGGGTGGTCCGCAGGATCGACGACTGATTATTGACGGGGTAGCTGTAGACCAAGCCTAAGTTGGGGTCACTAATGCGTAGGCCCTCTCCCAGACGATTCGACGTGTACATGTAGCTGCCGCGAGAGTCGTCGTCGGTTATCACTTCGGCGATCTCAGGGCGGACACGGTAATCGGTCGTGGCGCCTCCGCCGAACAGCCGCAGGAGGTGCATCCCAGAGGGGAGAACTCCAAATCCTTCGCTTGGCTCGCCAACGAATGGCCAGATGTACTGCGCGCTGCGTTCTTGGGTGGCGTCGAGAGCGCGGTTCCTGTAGACGCGAACTTTGGCGCCGCCCCGAATCCCTTCGATCGTCTCCTGAGCGAGATCGGCGAAGTGTAAGTCGAGGTACTCACGCGAGATTTCCTTCAGACGCGGGTCTTCCGCGTGCTGCGCGATGTGGAAGATCGGCTTTAGGTACGTCGGTTGGTACACGGATGAGCCGAATTCGACAGACTGGCCTTGTCCAGCGCGGGTCTGGAAATAATCGAGAAGATTGCTTGTCCACTTGCCGTAGCGTTGCTCCGCGGTGTCTCCCCCCGGGAATGCATAGTTGGCGTAGGCGGGGTCGTCTTTCACCAGCTGGGCGGTTACCCAGTTCACCGTACGGGTGTGCATGTCGTGGTTGTCGCTGTTGTAGATGCGGCCACGGTAGGGGTCGTTGAGCAAGGGACGGTCTTGATGGTCGTCCCACTCGGAGAAGTTCACGAGGAACGCCTTCGCTTTTGCCTCGTTGCTGACCGTGAGGTGTTTCTTCAGCGCTGGATCTGCTAAGAGCGACGCAAGCGTTGGCAACTCCCAGTACGGGTCGATTGTCGCGGGGTCGGCGGTCTGTCCGTCCCAGAAGCGCGACTTTCCGGTCAGGTAGCTGTCGAGAGCGGCGTTGGCCTGATTGATTTCGGCCTGGGATTTGTTGAGAGCGAAAGCCGAATACGCGACGCCAAACGTTTGCGCGGCGACGCTTCCATCGTTGGCATTACCCGCAAACACACGAGAGCTGTATGCGTCGTAAAAACTGTTCAGGTACTCGGCCTGCCGGTTTGCCACCTCATCTGCGCTCGAGGAGCAAACTCCGACCGCACAGATTGCGGAAAGCAGAACGAGCCCTCGGAACAGAACGGATACAGCGTGGCCGTAGCCCATACCGTGTTCGCCTTTCAGGCCGTGCGCCTGCGGTAGTGCCGGTGAAGAGAGAGCTAAGGACCGGGTGAAGAGTGACAGGTACAAACGTCGATTGACCAGTCATGACCGACAGACTTATCGTAGTGAGTCAGTGCCTACTTGCAAGATATCTGTCGCGACGTAATCATGACCCGGCGAGCCGTTATCGTTGCTGGCGTTTGCATCCGGCTGTCGCTCTCCGCGAAGGCTGATGGTGGACCCAACGAGGGTGCTGACTCGATGTCTGAGCAGCCTCCGAAGCGCGAGTCGCCCGACTGCGCCGAGTGCTGAGCGGACACAGCTGGACGGCTGGAACCAGCAACCGCAAAGGAGATGAGCAAGCGGATGTCCCGTTATCGGGTCCCTACTAGCCAAATTTCCGCTTTCTTTCGCTTTTGCGCGTTATTTCCGGCCAATTCCGGCCCTTCCTCCGCGGGCTCACTCCCCTCGGCACTGTAGTCTGCATAGCTACGCGTTCGTCGATCTCCTCACGTTTTCGAAGAAACCTAGCTTGAACGAGCAGGATAACAGCCGCGTGGTCGAGCTTATTGCTCGCCACCAGGGGGAGATACTCGGATTCATCTTATCGTTGGTCTACCGATGGCCAGACGCTCAAGACGTGTTGCAAGAAACGAATATTGCGTTGTGGGCTAAGAGAGAGTCGGCGCCGTCCGACGCAGAGTTTTTGCCTTGGGCCTTCACCGTTGCTCACTTTCAAGTGTTGACCTACCGCAAACGCAACCAGAGAAGCCGTGTCTTCTTCTCCGAGGAATTGATCGGAGATTTGGCCGCTTCCGACGTCTACACCGAGCCGGTCCGCGTCGCTCGGGCCGATGCTTTAGAGATTTGCATGGGTCGGCTGCCTTCTCGCAGCGCTACCTTCATCAGGAAGCGGTACTATTCGGGGCAGACGCTCGAGGAGATAGCTAGCGAGTTCGGCCGCAGCGTTCAGGCGGTGTCGCAGTCGCTCTACAGGATCCGTAAGCGGCTACTGGATTGCATTGAGGATCGTATTAGGTCAGCCGAGGGAGGGGCCACATGACCACTCCCTACGAGCCGTCGAAAGAGCTTGCCAGGCTGATACAGATCGCGGTAGATGGTCAGCTCACTGTTAGCGAGCATGACCGCCTGGAAGAACTCCTTTCCGACGATTCCGCTGCCCGTGTTTTCTTCAGCGACTTTCTTCGGCTGCATGGCCTGCTCAACTATCAGGCCATCGCACTGAGCCCGACCTGGGACTCGCGTGAGCCGTCGCTAGACGCGGCCGCGGCCGCGGCGGCCGAGCGCATGGCGATGTCGGCGGAAGTCAGGCCCAATTCAGATTTCGCCGAACGCCTTCAGCGTCTGGCGCCCTGGGCTCTTGCAGCGACACTTCTGCTTGCCATCGCGTTGCCCGGGCGTCAGCTATTTTACGGGGACGAGCTCGCCGTAACCGCTGATGCAACTCTGCAAGCCTCCGATCCGGGCGCTGAGCTAGATGACGAGAATGCTGCCCGGCCGTTAAGTCGCCCGCCCGCCCCTGTGGCAACGTTGGCGAAGCAAGCTGACGCCGTGTGGCGGGATGGGCAATTATCGGTTGGCCAGCCTTTTCATGAAGGCGAGACCCTGCACCTCGACGAGGGGCAGGCACATATAAGTGTCGGCTTCGGGGCTGAGATCAGCGCCACCGGTCCGTGCTCGATGACTTTCACGGCGAATGACCGCGTGCGGCTGGACCGAGGCACGGTATTGGTCGATGTCGCCGAATGGGCGAAGGGCTTCACGGTTATCACCGACGCCATGGATGTCGTCGATCTTGGAACAACCTTCTCGGTCACAGCGGGAGTCGGTTCAGCCACTGAGGCAAGCGTGCTCTCTGGCATGGTCCGAGCTCTGCCGCGGAAGACACCGGCAGGCGATCGACGGAGCATCTTGCTGTCGGAGGGAGAAGGTCTGGCGATAGACGGCCACGGTAACCGGCGTAGCTTCACCCGCTCGAACCAATCGGAGCGAGTCTTTTCCGACTCCGACGGACCCTCCCCGTACCGTCCGGTGACTTTGCACAACACCGGGATCGGTCTTGCCGAGGGCGACGAAGACCCGCACTGGCGCATCATCGCCGGGCCCGCTGCCTCCTTCGCGGGGCCTTGCTTCGCACGGGTTTGCGCGCCGTACGAGCGTTACCTCGACAACGAGCCGGACGTTTCTCAGTGGGTTTCGATACCGGGCTGGGAGTCAGCCTTGCCGAACTCGGTGTATACCTTCGCGACCAATTTTGATCTCGCGGGTTACGATCTAGCTACGACACGACTGTTCGGCCGTTTTCTGGCGGACAACGGCATCCAAGCGGTCAGGGTGAACGGGCAGTCGGTCCGGGTCGAGTCATGGACCGACAACTTACGCGGACAGCGTTTTGACGGTCAGCAGTTCCGTTTCGTTAGTGTGACGGATGGCCTTATCGACGGACGCAACACCATCGAGGTCGACGTGTTCAACGGCACGACAAGAAAGTCGTTAACCGGTCGCCCGAACAACATCCCGAACCACATGGCCTTGCGGGTAGAGTGGTACGCATTCGGTCGCGACTCCGATCTGGTATCGGTCCGTGAAGAAGATGGCCAACCGACACGGCAATCTCCAACCGTTAGTCCAGATGGTGCACGTGGTGACTCGGATTCAACGAGCTTGCGAAACTCCCACCGGCGGCCCGGAGGCGGAAGAGTCGCTCGTCGACCGTCCGATCACCATGCTTATGTTGTTCCACGCTAGTCCCCGAGAGAGCGCCTAACGACTACCAGCCACTTATCAATTCCCTCGTCTAATAACTCATCAAAGCGTCGACTGGCGGCAATCGCCGATGGTTGTCCGTGCCCGGCTTGCCCGGGGGTGTCTTCGCAGTGCACCCTTCAGCCCCAGAGTACTCACCCCATGTTAATGACTTTCAGCCGCGTCCTCACGGCGGGCCTAATCGTTCTTTCGATTAGCGCTACAGCCGCCACCGCCCAGACGACTGTTTTGGCAGTCGATCTCAGCGGCGACGTCAAAGGTTCAGGCAACCAGAACTCGAGCCTCGACGAAGGCGGTCAAGTCCAGACATTCGTTGGCGACTTCGATGGCGACGGGATGGCGGACGACGGCCGTTTCCTGATTCCAATGAACCACGCAGGCAATTTCGTAAACGTCATCACCAATGGCGCTGACGGACCGAACAAATCCGGCACCTGGGCCAGCGGCGTTGAAGTGATCAGTTACGACGCCGCTCCCGCGACGATGCTGGGGATTTATCGGTATGATACATCATTAGACCAGCTGCAGGCTGGCAACAATGCGAACTCGGCGTCGACGCAGAGCTTCGCTTTCGCCCCGCACGTTCGAAAGAGTAATTTCTTGAATGGCGCGTCGGTCGCGGAGACCGCCAGCTTCACGAACGACGCCAACGGGTTCCTGATCGACTGGAACTTCCAAAACTCGCCGACTACTTCGGGGGATCGTCGTGTCCGCGCGACCGTTCAAAACGGTGACGATTGGTACGTCACAGGGTGGGCGTCCGGGACCAAGGACTCCTCACGAACATTCAACCCCTACACCGAGACCTGGTTCCCTTACGACCCGGCTACTAGCCTATTTGTCGAGGAAATTGGCGGCGGCAACACCAACCCCTTGGGCATCGGCGTCTTGGGGTCCACCTTCACGGACATTCAGGCGCTCGGTGGCCTGATGTACCAATACAACTACGTCGGCACGTCCACTAATGCGATTGTCACTAACATCGACTCGCTGGTAGTTTCGCTAGATTACACGCTCCCGCCACCACCTACGCCCCCGATCGGTAAGGCAATCGTAAAGTGGGGCATGGACACCGTCTACAACGACGCGCGGCTTATTGACCCCTTCAGCATCGGCGGCACCGAGTTTTACTGGAACGGAACCGCCGTGCCCGATGATTCATACAGCGCGGCAGACCCGTTGTTCCTCGGCGACCCGATTCAACCGCCGACGATGCCGGACGCTTTCTTCGACACGGCGAACGCTCCCGCGTTGACGACCGGTGGGCAAGGATTCATCGGCGAGGCGCTCCGCTTCAACCGTTCCGAGGAGGACGAAGCCCTCGGCATCGTTGCGTGGCAAGGAGACCCAACCGATCCCTTCGTGGACGAGCCGCTCGATTCTGTCTATGTCGATTTCTACTTCAAGGAAGATTCCAGCACGGACGGTACGCAGGTCTTGGTCCGTGGCCGGAGCGTGTTCGAGGTCCGTATCAACTCCAGCGGTCAGCTCGAGTGGCTGACCCAAAACACCGCTAGAACGGCCGATTTCATCAGGTCCGATCCGCTCGGCCCGTCAAGTGACTGGCGCCACGTGCAAGCCTGGCACGACGCCGACGGCAATAAGGCTCTGTACCTCGACGGCGAGCTGGTTGGCATCAGTGCGCCCGGCCCTCTGTTGAGGGACAGCAACAGCATCAATCTCGGCAATCAAGAAAACGGTACGAGTTGGTTCACGGGCCTTATCGACGAGGTCTATGTGGGCACCGGCATTCCTGATCTGATGCCTGGCGACTACAACGACGACGGTTTCGTCGATGCGGGCGACTACACCGTGTGGAGAGATTCCGTCGGCAAGATGGGGTCGTTCCTGCCAGCCGACGGGAATGGCGACGGGGTCGTCGATTCACTCGACTACGACTTCTGGGTTGATCACTACGGCGACTCGGCGCCGATTGCTGCGAACGGCGTTCCTGAGCCAAGTACGATCGGCTTGGTTGCCCTCGCGTGTCTGGCTGTTCGGCGGAGGGTCTAGACGGCTGCTATTAGCGCGTCCTGTCTGGGCGAGTAGGGGTGGCTTGCCCAGGCAGCTGACGCGTGTTCACAGGTCATTAACAGCGAATCAATCTCATCATTACGGGAAAGAAGTGATGAAGAAGACGCTCGGCGGGACAAGCGGATTTACGTTAGTTGAATTGCTGGTGGTGATTGCAATCATCGGCGTTCTCGTGGCGATGCTGTTGCCGGCGGTTCAGGCCGCCCGCGAATCAGCCCGGCGTTCACAATGCACGAACCATCAAAAGCAGATCGCACTCGCGATGCTGATGCACGTCGACAACAAAGGCGCTCTGCCTAGTGGTCGACTTGGGTGCGACGACAGCTCGAAGCCGAAGGGTTGGCGGCAGAGTAACTGCGAGGCTGCGGGCGGCAGCGAGCCCAATGCATTGGGGTTCGACATGACTTGGCACGGGGCCAGCGCATTTGTACAGATTCTCCCTTACCTGGAAGAGACGGCGCTGTACGACGCTTTCCGTGTTGACGAAGTCGCGATGTGGCAGCCCATTGACTGGACAACCGCTTTCCCAGGTATCAGGCAGGCCCTGCTCCAACGTCCAGAGGTGTTCGCCTGCCCGAGCGACGATATCACGCTAACCGGTCGGGACTACGGCGGCCCAGGCGACGGGGCGGCGACGGGCAGCTATGCAGTATGCGCAGGCACCTGCGGACCCGGGATGCGTTGTAACGACCTGAATGGCAAGACTATTTTCCTCAAGTTTTCGAACGACGGTCTCTTCTTGTATGGTCGGAAGATCGAGTTGCGAGAGATCACCGACGGAACGAGCAAGACGTTCATGTTGGGTGAGTCGATCGAAGGCGACCTCCTCAAGTCGGTCAACCAGTGGTCGAATGGGGGTCGTGGACAAACGATCCGCTCGACCGCGACGCCGCTAAACTTCCCTTCGGGTTTGGATGCAGGCAATGGGCTCTTGAGTCCCGGCACGAACGCCGGTTTCGCGAGCCGGCACCCAGGTGGGGCGCTCTTCGCCTTCAGCGACGGGCATGTCGCCTTCGTTTCTGAGCTGATCGATGACCTCGCCTACAAGCAATTCGCGACTCGCAACAACGGCGACCTACCGGAGCTGCCTTGATGCTCGCTCGAGTGACAATGACAGATACGGGGCGTGGCGGGATGCTGAGAGTTCTTACGACCGCGAAGAGGGTCGGGCTTGGCATCGCCCTGTTGTCACTGCTAGTTGGTTGTTCGGACGGGCGGCCAGGGCGGGTCAAAGCCTCCGGCTATGTGACGATCGACGGTTCTCCGCTTAAGTATGGTTCGGTGCTGTTTGTGCCCGACAAAGGCCGGCCTGCGGCTGGTGGACTCGATTCAGAGGGCCACTTTGTTCTGACTTGTTTCGAGCCGGAAGACGGGATTGTTCCAGGCAAGTACCGCGTTCAGATTAAGGGGACCGAACCAATTGGTGAGAACGCCCAACGTTGGCATGCCCCGATGAAATACGCGGATGTCAGAACCTCGGGGATTGTACGCGAGATCGATGGTCCGATTGATAGCCTGTTGTTCGAGTTGACCTGGGATGGTGGTAAGCCGTTCGTAGAGCACTTCCGGTGATCGCTTGATACCTGAGACACACTTTCACGGACAGACCGTCGCGTCGAGACGGATTAAAGCCTCCTGCCGCCGGGAACGACAAGGCGGTCATTTCGCCATCTATGCTCTAAGTGATCGGCCGCCGTTTGCAATAGCGTCAATCTGCATGGTTGTGGCGGTAACCGCGGCGCAGCACCATCCGTCACCGCTCGCCCCACATGAGCGACCGGCGGAGTCTGGGGTGTAATCGCCACACGGGAGCTTACGCGGCGCAGTTGTTACTGCGAAATGCATGAGAGAAGCCGCTGACAGAGACACACTCCGAACATGAAGAAATCCGCCCTCAAGACGCTGTCAGCCTTCCTGCTCGCCGTGGCGACGCCGGCGGCTGCCAGCGCTCCCCCGGCGGATGAAGCGCTGACGAGTACTGGAGCGACCGAGCTTGGGGAGTTGGAGCAGCTCAGGAGCGAATGGCCCCTGCCGCCCAGGGAGTCGGGTGTTCGCTGCTGGTGGTGGTGGCTCAACGGCAATGTGACCGAGTGCGCGATCACACGTGACTTAGAAGCGATGGCGGATCGCGGATTCAGCGGCGCAGTCATTTTCGACGCCGATGGGTCAGGCCAGAAGGGCAACGCGACGACGCCCGCCGGTCCGATGTTCGGCTCGGAGTCTTGGACGCGGCTCTACCTGCACGCACTGCGGGAGGCAGACCGGTTGGGCCTGACTCTATCGCTCTCGATCCAGAGCGGCTGGAACCTAGGCGGGCCTCGCATCTCCGTCGAAGACGCGGCGAAGCAAGTAACGTGGTCGGAGACGACAGTCTCGGGTGCAAAGTACGTCGAACAAGAGCTTCCGGCGCCGCCGTGCAATGACGGATACTACAGAGAGATCCGCGTGCTTGCTTGGCCTCGTCGCTCGCTCCCCGATGGTCGTCTTCCGATACGTGACCTCGCGCTGAAGACTGCGACACTTGAGGTTGGTGGGGCAGCGCCTGATTGTCGACACCTGCTCGATGACCACCCGTCGATCGACGGCGAGGAAGACGCCCAGCCCAGCGACGTGCTGGACTTGTCAGCTCAGGTCGATGCCGAGGGGACTCTGCGCTGGAACGCTCCGCGAGGCGATTGGGTGGTGCTTCGCATCGGATACACGACAACACTTGCCGAGGTATCAACCGCCAGCAATGACTGGCAAGGGAGAGTTATCGACTACCTCAGCGAAGAGGCGTTCGACAACTACTGGGACGACTCCGTCGCGCCATTGCTTGCCGCGGCTGGGCCACTCGTCGGAAGGGTGCTCACGCATCTAGAGACCGACAGCTGGGAATGTGGGGGGATGAATTGGTCGCCACGTTTTCCGGAGTACTTCCGCGAACAGAACGGTTACGACCTCCAGCCATACCTGCCGGTGCTGGCGGGGAAGATTATCGGCAGCCGAGAGGCGAGCAATGCGTTCCTCGCCGACTTCCGCAAGACCATCGGCCACTGCATCTCTGAGAACCATTACCGCGTGTTCGCCGAGCGGGCGGCGGAGCACCGACTGGGGATTCATCCCGAGTGCTCCGGCCCGCATGCCGGTCCGTTGGACGGCATCAAGAACTACGCTCACAGCGACCTTGTAATGACCGAGTTCTGGGCTCCTTCGCCTCATCGGCCGACCGAGACCGACCGGTTTTATGTCAAGCAGGCCAGTTCGGCGGCCCACATCTACGGCAAGCGGCTTGTCGGAGCCGAGGCGTTCACGACGATAGGGCCTCACTGGAACGACTGCCTATGGCAAGAGCAGAAGCCGGCGATGGACTACGCGTTTTGCTCCGGTCTGAACACGGTATTCTTCCACACGTTCACGTGTTCGCCCGAGTCGATGGGGCTCCCTGGCCAGGAGTATTTTGCGGGGACACACGTCAATCCGCGGGTGACTTGGTGGGATGAGTCAGGTCCCTTTATCGACTATATCAATCGTGTCCAACACATTACACAACGTGGGCAATTCATAGCGGACGTCCTCTACTATTACGGGGATCATGTTCCTAACATCGCCCCCTTCAAGGGCGCTGATCCCGCCGGCGCCATGCCGGGGTACGACTACGACATCACGAACGAAGAGATTCTTCTGAAGCTCGAGGTCGTCGACGCGCGGCTGGTCGCTCCGAGTGGGACCTCCTACCGGCTACTCGTCCTGCCCGACCACAAGGTGCTTTCGCTAGCTGCTCTCAAAAAACTCGATGCTTTGCTACGGAGTGGCGCGACCGTACTAGGCTGCAAGCCGGAACGCCTAGTGAGTCTTGTTGAGGGTGACAACGGACAGCGGGAATTCGCGAAACTAGCCGATCGTCTCTGGGGTCAGCATCCCGCTCGGCGTGGCTTGCGGACCGTCGGCGCCGGGCGTTTGGCGTGGGGCTGCTCATCGAGGGAGTTTTTGGCGAGGGATGGCGTTCCGCCGGACTTTGAGGCGGCCGACTCAGGCGACGAGCGGCGGTTCGAGTACGTCCACTACCTGATCGGCGGCCGGCATGTCTACTTCATCAGCAATCGACTCGATGAGCGACGGCGAGCGGAGTTTGTCTTCCGCGTATCTGGGCGTCGTCCAGAACTTTGGGACCCCGCGAGCGGTACGACACGTCCCGCCGACCGCTTTGATATCAGAGGGGAAACAACCGTTTTACCCCTAACGCTCGAATCACATGGCAGCGTCTTTGTTGTCTTCGACAAGCCAGCCAGAGGGGGCATGGATAAGGCCCCGAATTCGCCAGAGTGGCTTGAAGTCGGCGAGCTCGCGGGGCCATGGGAGGTTCAATTCGATCCTCGTTGGGGTGGTCCACGTGATCCGATCCGATTCGAGAAGCTGAAGAGCTGGCTCGAGCACCCACTCGCCGGCGTTCGTGCCTACTCCGGTCACGCCACGTACAGGAAGACGTTCGACGTCAGTGCGTCGATGGC
Source organism: Pirellulales bacterium (assembly GCA_041741515.1). Lineage (GTDB taxonomy): Bacteria > Planctomycetota > Planctomycetia > Pirellulales > Lacipirellulaceae > Botrimarina. The sequence goes on from JBGSJY010000103.1 coordinate 12,621, forward strand.
CGGTCGCGGGCTCGCGGTCGAACTAGGCGATGTCAGGGATGTGGGCATCGCTAGGGTGCTTCTGAATGGCTCGGACCTCGGCGTCGTCTGGCTGCCTCCCTTCCGGGTCGACGTGAGCGATGCACTACGGGTCGGGGAGAACGAGCTTGAAGTAGTCGTGGTCAATTCATGGCACAACCGGGTTATGGCGGACTCCAAGCTTCCGCCTGCCGAAAAACTGACGAAGACGAACATCCGAGTCGTTCACGAGGGGAGGTTCCGCTGGGAGCCGGAAGATGCGGGATTGTTGGGACCGGTTCTTCTCGTTGCGCCAGCTTTCCCGAACACAAGAAGCACGCAAACCACCGCAGTCACGGGTAAATCCGGAAAACCAACCGTCGCGCACGGCGTCAGCGAAGACCGCGTCAGCATCAATGAAGAGGCCCGCCAGAGGGCGTCTAACACACCTTCACCGTTCTGAGCAATTCCATGAGTAACAAGACCTTTGCTTGCCTTGTGCTAACCGCGCTGATGTGCTGCCATTCGGCTTTGGGCGGCGACTCTTCTCCGGCTCGGCAAGCCACGCCCTCACCCCCGACCTATGAGACTTCGGTACCGAAGCCAACGATGTCGGGCATCACGTACGGAACGCACCCAAGGCACGTACTCGACTTTTGGAAGGCGCCCGCCGCGGGGCCCAAGCCGCTCGCGCTTGTTATTCACGGCGGGGGTTGGCAGGGTGGCAGCAAGGAGCGTCTCGATCGTTCCGTCGACACCGCCGCCTTGCTGGACGCCGGGATCTCGGTCGCCGCGATCAACTATCGCTTGATGAAGCATGCGGCAGATGTTACACCCCCAGTCAAGGCGCCGCTGCACGACGCGGCCCGCGCTCTTCAGTTTCTGCGAAGTAACGCGCAATCCTTGGAGATCGACTCCGATCGTATTGGGGCCGTCGGCGGGTCCGCCGGGGCTTGTTCAAGTCTATGGCTTGCGTTTCACGATGACCTGGCGGACCCCGATAACGCCGACCCGGTGCTTCGAGAATCGACGCGGCTGACGTGCGCCGCCGGTCTAGGCGCGCAGACAACGCTCGACCCTAAGCAGATGGTCGAGTGGACTCCGAACAGCAACTATGGCGGGCATGCGTTCGGAAAAGCAGACTTCGCCCAGTTCCTCGCTGACCGTGAAAGCATTCTGCCGTGGATCGCAGAGTACTCGCCCTACGCGCTCGTCAGCGCGGACGACCCGCCCGTTGGTGTGTTTTACAACAAGCCCCCCGAATTGGGCAGAAAGCAAAAAGACCCCACGCACACGTCCAACTTCGGCGCGATGCTCAAGGAGCGGTGCGACGAGGTTGGAGTTACCTGCGAAGTGGTCTATAGCGGGGCGGGGCGAGAGGCGGCGACGGATTACCTGATCTCAATGCTCCGCCACGATAAGTAAGTGGATTGCGAACCCTTAGACCATTCGGCGGCTATTCCTCCGATGGACGCCTCTCAAATCCTGGAAGCAGCCTCTGTGTCCCTGATGGTTAGACTCTTTGTCTCGACCGCGTTAGTCTCCGCGTCCGTTTTAGCCAGCGCCGCCGCAGGTCAAAGCAGGCTCAACGTTCTGTTCATCGCGATCGACGACCTCCGCCCTGAGCTTGGATGTTACGGCGCCGACCACGTCGTCTCGCCGAACCTGGATCGACTCGCGGCGGAAGGCGTTCGGTTCAATAACGCCTACTGCCAGTTCTCCGTCTGTGGTCCGTCCCGTGCAAGCTTGCTCTCGGGACTCTATCCCACCGCAACACGGTTCCTCGATAACAACGCCTTGGTAGAGCGTGAGGCAGCGGGTTATCGAACCCTGCCAGGCGCGTTCCTCAAGGCAGGCTATCGCACGGTGAGCAATGGGAAGGTTTTCCATGCGGCAGACGACACCGTGGGGGCAAGTTGGACGGAGCCCCCGTTCAACCTCGTCAACACTCCACGTGACAACAACCACTCGACATCCCATGACCCAGAGTCCAAGCAGTACTTCGGAGGGATGAAGCAGCGTGGCCCGTTCTTTGAGTCTCCCGACGTTCCCGACGATACCTACATCGACGGCCAAGTCTGCGAAAAGACAATCAAAGACCTGAAACGTCTGTCGGATGCTGATAATCCATTCTTCCTCGCGTGCGGCTTCGTACGCCCGCACCTGCCCTTCTACGCTCCGGAGCGGTATTGGGAGCTTTATCCCGAGTCCCAGATCGAGATCGCCGCGAACCGTGCAGCTCCCCTGAACGCCCCAAGCGCTCTTCGTAGCACCGCAGAGATGCGCGGCTACCATGATCGCGGTGTGGCGTACAACTCAGAAGAGTTTCACAGGGTGGCCCGTCATGGCTACTATGCCTGCGTTAGCTACGTCGATACGCTCGTCGGCCGACTGATCGACGCTCTGGACGAACTTGGCATTCGAGAACAGACAGTGGTCGTGGTTTGGGGCGACCACGGCTGGCAGTTGGGAGAGCACGGCTTCTGGGCGAAGAACACGCTGCTGAGGAACTCCCTACACACGCCACTCATCGTCAGTGCTCCCGGACTCACGCGGGGTACGACCGTGGACGGTATCGTCGAGCTCATCGACTTGTACCCGTCCCTTTGTGAACTGACAGGCGTCCCTGCGCCGCAACATCTGCAGGGCAAGAGTTTCGCTCCGTTGATGAAGGACCCGACCCGTCCCGGCAAGGCCGCGGCTTATATGCGCGACACGCAAGGCGCCGCGATCGTCACCCAGGACTACCTTTACGCGGAGTATAAGTCGGGTGAAGAGATGCTGTTCGATCACCGAACCGATCCCGATGAGAATGCAAACGTCGTCTCACAGCCGGAGCGTGCGGAGACGGTGGACCGGATGCGTGCGCTCATGTCCACAATGGACGCGTTAGCGGAGGGTCGCGTCGAGTGAATACCCTCTGCCGAGCCATCCTGGCGCCCGCCGTTGCGATAGGCGCAATTGCGAATTCCGCCAACGCAGCGCCCCCGACGAAGGCATTTGACGACGCCGAACTAATCGCGGTCCGTGACGGATTCACAGCGCGTGCGGATGCGACTCTGTCACGGTTGGCCGGCGTACCCCTGACGGCGGCGCCGAAGCAGCCGGCCCTCGCTTTTGGCCGACCGGCCTACGTCCGTGGCTATGGATATTCGCTTGCGAGTCACGCCTTGAAATCGCTCGTTTTGGGCGAAGAAGCCGCTTCGGCCAACGCCGCGCTACGGCAATACGCGGATTACTTTATTTCCCACGCCGCCGAGCGACGGGACAAAGACAACTTCTATTGGAGCAGCGATATCGCGTATCGCTGTGTCGAGTTTTACGGCAGTCACGGGTCACGTACGCCACGATTGATCACACGGGAGACCGAGGACCTGCTCCTCGAACTTGCCTGGGTCTTCTCCAAAGAGACCTCCGCCCTCAAAGACGCCGAGGCGAACGAGTCACACACTTGGTACGTCCATGAGTCCGAAAATCATCACCTGCAGCGGTTCTCAACGCTGTGGCATTTTTCAAAGCTGCTGAAGAGCGATCCCCGGTACAGCAATCAGTTGTACGAAGATGGCGGCCGCCCCAGCGAGCACTACGAAGCGTGGACGCAGTACGCCATCGAGTACCTCCGCGAACGCGCCCGCAAGGGGCTGTTCATTGAGATCTCCAGTCCCGGGTACGCATTGCAGTCGCTGAAAGGCATTCACGCGTTCTACGACTTCTCTGAGGACGAAAGGCTCCGGCGGGCGGCTGGAATGTTCCTGGATCTCTACTGGGCTGACTGGGCCCAAGAACAGATCGACGGCGTTCGGGGCGGGGGGAAGACCCGCTGCTACCAGGGCCAAGGGAGCCAAATTGGCGCAGACACCGTCATGCAGATGGCGTGGCACCACTTCGGTCTGGGCACGCCAAAACTCCCAGGGCTCGATTGGAATCTGCGAATCGGCAATATGATCTGCATTTTGACGAGCGATTATAGAGTTCCGTTAGTCGTCATCGATATCGCGCTCGATTCCAGCGGTCGAGGCTCCTACGAGATCGTCCAGCGCCGGATGGGCCTGGCCGAGGACGGCTATGACGAGCCGCCCGACTACCGTCTGCGACAAGACTTCGGGGGGATCCTGAAGTACTCGTACTGCACTCCGGATTTTGTGGTTGGCGCCTTGATGTGCGAGGCCCGACCGCTGGAGGACTGGACAATGATCAGCTCGCAGAACCGTTGGCACGGCGTTGTGTTCCGCGGGGAGCGCGACGCGCGAGTCTACCTACAGTGTCGCGATAAAAGCCCAGAGAAGACCTACAACCAACACTGGGCGGTGCAGAGCAAGGGAGCGCTCATCGCTCAGCGACTAGGGGGGCCCGGGCAGGGCCGAAGCCCGGACGCCTTGCGAGTCTGGTTTTCCGCCACGGGCCTACACGACAGGGTCGAACGCGAGGGCTGGGTCTTCTCGCAAGCCCCAGGAGCCTACGTTGCTGTCAGAGTTATCGACGGGAAGACGCACTGGCGGCCGTCCACCGACGGCGCGCCCGGCGATTGGCTTTGCTGCGAGGACAGCCTCACACCGGTGATCCTTGAGGTGGCGACGAAAGAGTCGTACCAAGGCTACGCGGCGTTCCAGAACGCCGTCATGGGATCGGATCCGGTGCATTCCAACGGCCTCTTGCGTTACGACGCGCTAAGCGGCGATCAATTCATGTTCTACACCGACTACAGCTTGCCCCCGATGGTAAATGACGAACCTATCGACTTGGCGCCAGCGCGTGTGTTCGACAGCCCCTTCTTGCAGTCGAGATGGAACAGTGGCGTCGTCACGATTAGCAAAGGCCAACGTCGGCTGGTGCTTGATTTCGAAAACATCCTGGTCCGGGACTCGATCCTATGAGACCGCATCTCCTCATACGGCTGCTACTATTGGCTTCTCCGGTCGGGCTTCCCGGCCAGACTTCCATCGCCGGAGAGCCGCATCCACTTCCGCCGGAGCGACCGGCGGCCGCGATCCAGCTGCTCGGCCCCGAGGTTTGTGACTTTGTGGGTCTGGACGGGGAAAAGGGAAATTGGGACCTGCAAGACGGTGTGCTGACTGTCGCGCTTCGAGATGAAATGAGCGGCGGAAACCACTTGGTATCGACGTTCATCTTTCAAGACGCACGAGTCCACGCGGAGTTCATGCTACCCGACGGCTGGACGGGGAACAGCGGCCTGTACTTCCACGGCTTGTACGAGCTCCAGATCCTCAACTCTTACGGGGCAAATCGCTTGTCGTGGAGCGAGATGGGCTCGGTTTACCGCTTCCATCAGCCCTTGGTCAACGCTGCGAGGCCGCCGCGCCAGTGGCAGACATACGATGTCCAATACTTCGCACCACGCCGGGGCGCCGACGGGAAGATCTCTACGCCGGGGCGGGTCGATGCGTGGCTAAACGGAACCGCAGTCCAGCTTGGCGCCGAGTTTGGAGAGCCTCGCTCGGCGTACTGCACCATGCTAACCCTCCCTACGCCGTACATCGCCCATGCTCGCAAGGTGATGGACGACACAGGCAAGGGGCCGCTCATCCTACAGGAGCATCTTAGTCCGGTAAGCTTCCGGAACATTTGGGTGCATCCCCTTGAGGCCACAGGCATACGCCACGAAGGGGCCGACACTCCGGGCCTCACGATCGGCCTGATCGGCGATTCGACGGTGGCGGATACGTACGGCTGGGGGCCAGCGCTCAGCTACCGGCTAGAAGGCCGTGCGAAGGTCGTCAACTACGCCAAGAACGGGGCGACCCTTCAAGCGCTTTCGAATCGTCTCGATGAACTCCTCGAACTTTCGCCAACCTACGTCCTCGTGCAGTTCGGTCACAACGATCAGCAATGCTATGGACTGGAAGCGTACGAGCGATTGCTACGCTCCTACATCGAGCGCATTGAAGCCTCAGGCGCTGAAGCGATTGTTGTGAGCCCCGTTACCCGACGAAGCTTCGGCGAGACGGGTCGAATTGAACCGAAGCCATGGAACGAGCCGGCCAAGCCGTTCTACGCCACGCTCGACCGCTACGCCCAGAGTGCGATCGCCGTCGCGCAGGACACCGGGACTTCAAGCATCGACCTTCACGCCCTCAGCGTTCAACAATGCAACGCTTTGGGTCCACAGGCTTGTTCCCACTACAATGCGGCTGAGAACGACAGAACGCACTTCAGCCCCAAGGGTGCGGATGCGACCGCAGAGCTCGTTCTCGGTCAGTTGCAAGTGATTGCGCCGACGGCTTTCTCCGAGGACAAGTAGGTTCTGTTTCCGCCAATATCTCTGCCGAAGTAGTCGCTACCACTGCAACGCCAATCAATTGCGTCCGTGAGTTGGTCATAGCCCCCAGCTTGCTGACCCAAGACTCCGCGAAACTGCAGCTGCCAAAAAATGCGCCATGAGATTTAACAACAGCCTCACGTCGAAGACTGCCCTCGCGATGCTCCTGCTCGCGGTTTCACTGGCGGGTTCCGCCGCCTTGGCCGGCGATCGTCCCAATTGCTTGCTCATCATTGCGGACGATCTGGGGCTTCAGCTCTCTTGCTATGGAGACAGGCACGTAGAGACCCCTCATATCGACGCCATCGCGGCTTCAGGCACGCGATTCGAAACCTGCTACACCACTCAGGCGTCGTGCAGTCCATCGAGGGCATCGATCTACACCGGGCTCTTCCCGCACACGCATGGGCATATCGGTCTGGCTAAACCGCACAACCCACCGCTGGGGGCCGAGTTTCACGAGCGCACACTCCCGCGCATGATGCGCGACGCAGGTTACCGAACAGCGGTCATTGGTAAACTCCATGTTAATCCTAAACCCGCTTTCCGATTTGACAGGGAGATCAATGCCGAACTAGGCCCCAACAACGGCCGCGAGGTGCGGGCGATGGCGGCCGCGGCCAAGGAATTCATTGCGGCCGGCGATGGGCAACCCTTCTTCATGGTGGTCAGCTACGTCGATCCGCACCACCCTTTCGCGCCGCAACTCGGCGGGCTTCCGGAGGACCCCTTGGAAGTCGGCTCAGTGCCGCCGTGGCCATTTCAACGGGTCGAGAGCGATAAGCTGATTCGAGAGGCGACAAACTACTACAACTGCGTCCGCCGCCTCGACGAAGGGGTGGGTTTACTAATGCAGGCGCTGAAGAGCACCGGCGCCGAAGACGAAACGATCATCGTCTTCGTCAGCGATCACGGACCGCCGTTCGTGCGCGCCAAGACTTCTTGCTACGAAGCGGGCTTACGAGTGCCGCTAATTGTCAGATGGCCAGGCGTCACGACGCCCGGGTACGTGAGTCCCGCGTTTACCTCGACAGTCGATATATATCCCACGATTCTTGACGCGACGGGCCTGGAGACGCCTGATCATGTCCAGGGGCGCTCGCTCCGCTCCGTCGCGTCATCCCATAATTCGGATTGGCGTACATGCCTTGCCGGCGAATACCACCAGCACGCAGGAAAACCGTTCTTCCCCAGAAGAGCGATGCGGGACTCGCGCTACAAGATCATTCACAACCTGCTGGCCGGGGAGTTCACCATCAATCCGGGAATCGATGGCGACACTGCCTTCGCGGTCGCGCGAACGCCAGAGTATGCGGAGAGTGACGCAAGCCTCGCAATGGCCCGCCAAGCGGACCCGCCTGAATGGGAACTGTATGACTTGTCGGCCGACCCCTGGGAGTTCCATGACCTGTCATCGGACCCTAGGCATAAGGTCGATCTTCAACGGATGCAGGCCTTGCTGCACGACTGGCGTGTGCGCACTGGCGACCCGTTTCTTGATCCGGCCGTGCTCGAAGCGAAGCACCGCGAGGTCAACTTCTAGTCATGGCGTCGATAAGAAATGATCACAGCTTCCCCATTAGTACTGTTCGAGCGGAGGACCGCGCAATGATTCGCATGGCGTTGCAAGTGTGGGTCAACCCAGACAAGCATCACGAGTACCTCCGATGGCACAACCCGATCTTTGCCCGAGACGGAGTCGGTGTTGAAGTCTCATGGGGTGCATCGCTATTCGTTCTTCTTGCACGTCGATACGAGCCAGCTCTTCGCGTACCTGGAGATCGAGGATGAATCACGCCGACGCGGGATCTCTCAAAACAGCGTCTGTAAGGAATGACGGGCGTACACGAACGTGATCATGCCTTCGAACCTCGACGACAGCCCGAAGTCAGCCGGTCTGCAAGCGGCTTTTTGCCTAAAGTGGCGCTTGACGACCGTGACGCCTGCTGAGTCGCCTTGCGGGCGAGTTTTACCATAACTGCAGGACTTCTAGCTCGAGAGTCTAGAAAGCCGAGTGCGTCAGTCACACCCACGAGTCTTAAAGAAAATCAACAAAGGGCAAAGCATGTCAACTCGACACACGGGGACCGCCTCACTCGAAAGGCGGTTACTTTGGATCGTCCTGCCACTAGCCGCCCTATCGCCGCTCACGTCGCCCTGCTGCGCGCGGGAGTCTTCAAGCCCCGAGTCGGTAGTCGCCGGCATCGATGAACGGGTCGATGAGTACTTCCGTGCTGAGTCTGGCCGACCATTGGTGCGCGGAGAAATAAGACCTCCGTTCGGTCCTGGCCGCGGTATCTACGCGAGGGAGTATTCGTATTCGATTGTGGCCTTCGCGGCGCGCTGCCTTTACCTAGGAGAGCAACTCGAGGAGGCCAACGCGGCGCTTCGGGAGAACGCAAGACATTACCTTGATAATCCATCAGGCATCAATGACCGAGACAGTTTTCATTGGCACGCCGACACGGTGATGCGGCTCATTGAACTTTATGGCACAGACGGAAGTTCCCACCGCGGGCGGATCACCCGAGAGACTGAAGAGTTACTGCTGCGTCCGATATGGTTGTACTTTGAGAAGTCTTCCTCGCTTGAGAAAGCGGACTACAAGGAGTCGGGCACATGGCGTCTCTACGGGTCTGAGAATCACCACGCGATGGACTTCGCTCTGAACTGGCACTTCGCAAAACTCGCGAAAGACCGGCCGGAGTACGAAGGCTTGACGTGCAAGGACGGCGCCAGCCTAAAGGAGCATTACAGCGCATGGAGTGACTACATCGTCGCCTACTGTGTCGAGAGGTCTAAGAAAGGACCTTTCATCGAAATGATGAACTCGCACTACAATTTGGCGACCACGAGGGGATACTACAATTTCTACGACTTCGGCGAGCCAAGGGTTAGGCGTGCGGCCGGCATGTTGCTGGACCTCTGCTGGGCGTACTGGGCTCAAGAGCAGATCGACGGGAGGATGGCCGGAGGAGGCGCCCGCGTGCCATTCTATGAGGCGCTTCAGGCAAATCTGGAGCACGGAATGGCCCCTCTCGCTTGGCTGTACTTCGGCATCGGGGAACGGCCGGAAGTCTACGGGGGACAGATCAATGGCGCGCTAACCGGGTATCGCCCACCTGCTGTAGTGGCTGACATCGCCCTGGATGTCTCCGGCAGAGGGCGCTACGAGGTGCGTCAGCGCGCGCAGGGGCTCGGCACGGTCTCCTTTCCGGGCGGGGAGAGGAGAAATGACCTACGTACGGACGGCGGCGGCGTCCTCCGCTACAGCTTTTGCGATCCCTCGTTCATCATCGCTTGCTCGATGAGTGAGGCGCGACCCCCTTCCGACTGGGCGCCCATCAGCTCGCAGTGTCGATCGCAAGGAGTAATCTTCGCCGGCAAGAACGACCCGCGGATCATCCCCGTGGCGCGCGGAACAACGAACCACCGCAACGTGAACGCTCAGTGGTCCGTCCAGAGCAAGGGTACGCTGATTACCCAGAAACTCAGGAACAGCAGCGAAACCGCTGAGATGCTCGTCTGGATCTCGGATGACGGCCTATCATCGCCGATAGAGGCAGATGACGTGGTGTTTGTCGAGGCTGAAGGCGCTTTCGCTGCGATTAGAGTGATCGGAGGTGGATTCACGGTATCAGACCCGACTTACATCACGAACAAGATCGAGGGGATCGTCTACGAAACGCGGCCCGGAACATCGATCGTGCCGAAGGACGAGTACGCCCCGGTGATACTCGAAGTCATGGCGAAGACTGACGTACCAGACTTCCGGGCATTTCAAGATCTGGTGCATTCGCGCCAGCCGGAGACCGATGGCACAATCGTTCAGTACGAGAGCGTCTATGGCGACCGACTGACTCTCGACCGCAGCTACGCCAGTGCGCCCTCGATAAACGGCAAGCCAATCGACCTTACACCAACGTGGGTCCTCGACAGCCCGTTTCTGCAAGCGGATTACAACACCGGAGTCGTCACGATCCGCAAGGGGCCGCGGGAGAGGCGGCTCGACTTCCGCTCACTCCTACTTGACCCCGCAAACTATTGACTCTCGCTTTCGGTGTCGGTCGCGTCTGATTCTGCAGCCATAGCTGAATCGGCAACACCGGGAACGCTGATGTGGACGTCCCGATACCTAGCCGAACGAGTGAACATGTGCCTAAGCCCCACCCGTCCCTCTCGAATGATCGGAAGGTCGTCGTTACGCATGTGAAAGTAGGCCGTGGCGTCGTCGGTCTTCACACGCATCGCCAAGTCTCGGTCTGTTTTTATTACATCAATTCTGTGCGTAACGCCGGTCTTGAACAGGCCCACTGGAAAATGATCCGGCCGCAATTCGGTACCCTTTAGTCCGTCCAGTCCCGGCATATATCGGCGGCCGCGTATATAACTTGTTACATCCTTGCTGTTGGGAAATGCGGCGTAGCTAATGTGATAGGCGTGCATATGGTCGTAGTACATCTGCATAGCGGGAACGCGTCGCAATTCCCGCCATTGCCCGATGTCTTTGACGTAAGGCCCCTCACCGCTCCCGGTTGCTTGCAAATAGAGAATATTGACGCAGCGGGTTTCGGAATCGAGTCGCGTGTACTCGTAGCTGACCTTTAAGTCCCCCGCGAAGCTATCTTTCGTCCACAAGACCATGTTGTGTGAATCGTTCTTGAATTCAGGCCCGCCCGACAGCTCCATGCCGTCGGAACCCGTTTTGATAGCCCCCGCCGCCCCGTCGAGAAACCAGTGCGTTCTCCAATCCTTCGTACAGGGATCGTGAAAGACTCTGCGCCAAACCCTTGCGTCAAACGCTTCGTAAACGCTTCGATCACTAGCCCTCACCGAGGAGACGCCGACGAATGCGGCAAGCCCAATCGCCAGACCTGTTACGAACGTAGGCGAACGTTGTCGGATTGCTGCGGCTTGCGTCATGGCCCGGTCGTTTGGGTTCATTGTATAAAAGCGGTGCGAGATGCGCATCTCCCTAACACTTGTTGCTCTATGCTGAAGATGCCTGCCTTGCCTGTAAGCATTCGAGGTACCTTCGATGGCCTGATCTCTGGCGTCGCCCGCACTATACGGTGGCAGTGCACATTAGACCACGGTCGGTGTACGGCCAAAGTTCTTGTCAATGTTCTTCTCAAGGGATCTTGGATATTGGCCTTCGCTGCCGTTGCCTCTGGGGCGACTCCCGTGGCCTCCGACCGCACTCCGGAGGAGGTCGTCGCTAGCTTCAAGTCGCGAGCAGACGCGGTGATTCGCGCCGAAGCCGGCAAGCCGCTCCGACGCGCGAATAAAGAGGCCCCGCTCGGCAAGACCCGGGGTCCTTACGTGCGGGCCTACTCGTACTCGATCGTCGCGTTCGCGGCCCGCTGCTTCTACCTCAACGAGAGAGTAGACGAGGCGAACGCGGCGCTTGTCGAGAATGCGCGATACTACCTCGACCATCCGCTTGTCATCTGTGATCGCGACAGCTTCCACTGGCACGCCGAGAGCGTCCTCCGCCTACTCGAGATGTACGGTCCCCGGGGCAAGCTCCACGCGGGACGCATCAGTGCTGCAACGGAATCGTGGTTGCTGCGATACATGTGGGTCTACACGAAGAAATGTTCGTGGCTTGGTAAAGCGGAGCACCGTGATTCCAAGACGTGGGACATCTACAGTTCAGAGAACCACCACGCCATGGACTTCACTTGCCATTGGCACTTCTCGAAATACGCGATGGAGCTTCCCGAGTATCGGAACAAGACATGCGACGATGGGGCGACTTTAGCGGAGCACTACGACGCGTGGAACGAGTACTTCGTGACGTATTGTCGGGAGCGTGCTCGCCGTGGCCTCTGTGTAGAGATGAGAAGCGATGGATACAACAGCACGCTCATCAAAGGGTTCTACAATTTTTATGACTTTGGGGACCCGCGAGTCAAACGCGCGGCGGGCTTGATGCTCGATCTTTACTTCGCCTACTGGGCGGAGGAGCAGATCATGGGTCACATGGGCGGAGGCGGATCACGAGTCAAGGGCAACAACGCTTTCGTTCAGAGCCGCTCCCACGGGAACGCGGTGCTCGCGTGGCTGTACTTCGACATCGGCGAACAACCGAGCCTGAACGGGCACGATCTGGGGGCTCTGCTGAGCGATTACCGCCCGCCGGCGGTCGTTGCGGATATCGCGCGAGACACGGTAGGGCGTGGCGTTTACGAAATCCGCCAACGCGTGCAGGGCCTGGGCATACAGGGGGACTCTACTCCGCACATGGACCGCCCCATGCAGCGGCCGAACAAGCTCAGCACCGATGGTGGGGGAATCCTGCGATACAGCTACTGCGATCCGGCCTTCATTCTTGGGACCCCCATGACCGAGGCAAGGCCTGTTTCGGATTGGGTGGCGATCAGCGCTCAGAGCCGGTGGCAGGGCGTCATCTTTGCGGGCGAGCACGACCCGCGAATCGTTCCTCTGCCTCGCCCTAAAGACAACGCCGTAGCCCACAACCAGTTCTGGTCCGTGCAGAGCAGGGGTAGCCTTGTCACGCAGAAGCTGAAGTACAGCCGAGACGCCGCCGAGATGATCGTCTGGATCGCTGAGCGTGGCCTCAACGAACCCGTATCGGAAGACGGCATCGTCTTTATTCAGGCGCCCGGCGCTTACGCCGCAATTCGCGTGACGAGAGGAGGATTCCGGCTTGGCAAAGGTGGGTTCGAGGGTGACCGACCCGAAGGGGGAAGATTTCGCACCAAGACCGGCCACACCATCACACCGGAAGACGAGTACGCGCCGGTCATCCTTGAGGTCATGTCCCATCGCGACGCGGGGGCATTCACGTCTTTCAAAGAGCGAGTGAAGGCCTGCGACCCGCACTTCAAGGGAGACGTGCTCACTTATGAGTCGATCTACGGCGACGTTCTAACGCTCGACACTAGCTGCGAGACAACGCCAACGATCAATGGCGAGTCGGTCAATTACGCCCCGAGGAAAGTGTTCGACAGCCCGTTCCTTTCATCGGAGTACGGTACCGGCGTCGTCACTATCCGGAAAGGCGAAAGGCTGAAGGTACTAGACTTTAATTAAGGAAATTGTCCGATAGCGCGACAGTCGGCCTGCGAGGTATTGCTCGACCTCAAAAATCTTCACATCGGTTACCCGAAGCGACTGTAGCAGCGGATACGGCGGATCGCTGGATGCCGTTATACACGCGTAGTTTCCTGCTTAATCTAATAAGGGCTAAGAACTAAAGATGCACCGGATTACTCGTCGCCGTCTTCTCCAAGGGACCGTCGCGACCGGCGGTCTAGTAGCCGCGAACGCCCTCGCTCGGATCGGCTCAGCAAATGGCGATCTGCGTCTTGCGTTGATCGGCGCCGGCGGCCGTGGAAAGAACCTTATCGATGCGGTGCTGGCTTCGGAGGGGGCGCGGATGGTCGCCATATGCGACGCGGACCGGGATCGCCTTCATTTAGGCGCCAGTGCAATCGAAGACGCAACGGGGGCTAAGGTGGACCGTGTCCTCGATTACCGCAGGCTGCTAGACCGAGCCGACATCGACGGCGTCCTTATCGCGACCCCAAATCACTGGCACGCTCTGATGACGATCCACGCCTGTCAGGCGGGGAAACACGTCTATGTCGAGAAGCCCGTTTGCCACACCATCTGGGAAGGCCGCAGGATGATTGAAGCGGCCAAGACGTACGATCGGGTCGTCGCTGCAGGTTTTCAGAATCGGTCAATTTCGGGAGTAGTCGAAGCGTTAACTCTCGTGCGAGACGGTGAACTCGGTTCGATCAAGCAAGTTCGCGGCCTCTGTTACCGCAACCGCGACGGGATCGGGCGTCGCGACAAGCCGCTCTCGGCTCCGGCGAGCGTCGACTTTGACCTATGGCTTGGGCCGGCGGCCGATGAGCCGATCTTACGAAGCAGCCTCCACTACGATTTGCATTGGGTGTTTAACACCGGCAACGGTGACATGGGCAACCAAGGACCGCACGAGCTCGACATCATGCGGATGGTGCTTGGCGATCCGGGACATCCAACCGGCGTGGTTTGCTTCGGAGGCCGCTTTGGATGGGACGATGCGGGAGAAACGCCGAACATGCAGTGCGCGTTGTTCGACTTCGGGAACGGCATTCCCGTGATCTTCGAGGTTCGCAACCTGCACCAAAAGGAACGGCCGACTGTAGGGCGTTACGCTCACGAGCCGGGGGTCGGGATCTATGTCACGTGCGACAAGGGAGAATACCGCGGCGGACGCAATGGCGGGGCGTTCTACTCACCAGACGGGGAGATCCTTCGAGAGTTCGACCCCGAGGGGGAAACGCCTCACATGCAGAACTTCATCGACGCGACCCACCGTTCGGACCCCGGCGGCGTGAACTCACCCGCCGAGAGCGCCTACTACTCGGCCTGCCTCTCGCACTTGGCGAACATTGCGGTCAGGTGCGGTCACGACGCTAGCGCCTCCGAGATAGTCAACGAACTCGGCCGCTTCGGGGCCGCCGGCGAACTAGCTATGGAGTGCTGCGAGCGCTTCTCTGAGCAGCTCGACCTCTGGTCGGTTGACACCGCGAAGACTCCTTGGCGCCTAGGAGCCGGACTTGCCTTCGACCCACAGACTGAGCAGTACACCAGTGGCCCAAACGTGGACACCGCTCGGGCCATGGTGCGCCGCGAAGACCGGAAGCCCTACTTCGTACCTGAAACCGTGTGAGGACTCGAATGGCAACGCCGTATCGGTTCCTCAGTCCGAGCATAGAGTGCTTGTTCCCAAAGTTCCGCCGTCAGACGTAGGTGACCAAAGTGCAGACAATCCGATACCAACCGGCGTGCTGGATGCTCTTCGTAGCAATGCTTGTCGCAACATCGGAAGTCTCTGCTGCAAGCTCCAACTCCGAGCCAGCGGGAGAGGCGCGGTTGTTCGAAGATACCGCGGGCGGATCGATGCCTTACCGAGTCTTCTCCCCAACGGGGCTTGTAGAAGGGAAGCTCTACCCACTGGTCCTCTGTTTTCACGGCGCCAAAGGGAGAGGCGCCGACAACCAGGCCTTCGGCTCCCTCGCCTACCACACGCTGACGTCGGACGGATCGCAGAAGGAACACCCGTCTTTTGTCGTCGCTCCGCAGTGTCCACGGGGAAAGCGATGGGTGAATCACGACTGGAAGGAAGGAGCCTACGATTCGGTCGAAGTGACCATAAGCGACGAAATGACATTGGCTCTCTCGATCGTCGATCACCTTTTAACTGAATTTCCGATCGACCGTAGCCGCGTCTACGTCACCGGTCGTTCGATGGGCGGGTTCGCAACATGGGACGCGATAGCGCGGCGGCCTGATTTCTTCGCGGCGGCTGTCCCAATAGCGGGAGGGGGTGACCCGCAACGGGCTGCCGAATGGAAACGCCTCCCGATCTGGGCATTCGCTAGCGCAGGCGATCGGACGTGCCCGGTGTCGGGGACAAGAGATGTTGTGGAAGCCCTCCATGCCCAACGCGCTCCAATCAAGTACACCGAGGACGCCAAGAAGAGTCACGGCGAAATCTGCCGGGCATGGCAGGATCAAGTGGGTCTCGCTGACTGGCTCTTCCTCCAGCACAGGACTTATCCCTAGTGCGCTACCTGCACTGTTCGAACGATTTTCGAGCGTACGCCCGAAACTGCCTGCGATCCATCCGGGCATCCACCGACCGACACTGCCCACTCACGTACGTTCGGCGCACCATCCGGTTCCGAAGCTATCCTTTTATCGCCACCGCCTCTAGGAAGTCGCCAAGCATGCTTAAGCTCACCCTTGCCGTATGCTCTTGTTTAGCTGTCTCAACGACCTGCTTGGCGGATGCAGAGCCCGCCGCCAATGTGGTCGTGATCTTCTGCGACGACCTAGGGTACGGAGAGTTGCCGGCCTATCGCAAGCTTTACAACGAGAGCGAAACATCGCAAACGGCGATTGGGTCCTTCACGCCCAATCTGGATCACCTCGCCCAAGCCGGGGTCGTCTGTACGCGGGCCTATGGAAACAACACCTGCGCTCCATCAAGGAAGTCGCTCCTGAGCGGGAAGTGGCAAACCAGGACGGTCTCTTTAGGTAAGCACCATCTCCTAGGCTGGCACATGCGCGAAGCAGGACTCAAGACAGCGCACTTCGGGAAATACCACGACGATGTGGAGAAGGCCATCACGATCCCTTACCACCCTGAACACGTTGAGTTCGATGAGTTCTTTGGCTTCGAAGCGATGACTAACTACTTCCGCCGCGCGGGCGAGGTCGTGGCGGACAGAGAGAACTCCCCAATTACCTACCGAGTCGGCGAGAGAGCGATCGACTACCAGTTCCCGAAGGAGGGGTCGTATCTCACGGATACGCTCACCGATCTCTCGGTGGATTTTATCAACCGATGTTCACAGGATGGTCAGCCATTCCTGCTGTACTTGCCTTACAACGCTCCGCATGCGCCGATCCAGGCGAAGAGAGAAGATCTTCGCACCCTGTTCCCAGACTTGGTTGGTGGCGGAAGCGTGCGGCAGCGCATCATGGCCATGATGTACGCCGTCGACCGCGGTATCGGCAGGGTCCTGCACGCTTTGGAGGAAAATCAGCAGCTTGAGAGGACGCTAATCGTCTTTACCGGAGACAATAACGGCGAAGAGAATCTCTCTCTCACCTATCCCCTCCACGGATACAAGCACGAGCCGTTCGATGGCGGGATCCGCGTCCCTTTCATCGTTTGGTCATCAACCCTTGAGAAATCAAGCTCGAAACCGGACTACTACGACGGCCTTGTTTCTATCTGCGATATCCTTCCGACCGCCCTCAGGCACGTTGATCCCTCAGCCGATCTGGACTCGGTTGGCAGCGACGGAACGGACATCATGCCCTTCCTGTCTGGGCGAAAGCCCCCGCTGAAGGGGCGTCGGTACATTAACCTTCGAACTCTGAACCACCGATCGAACACCTGGGACGGAGGAAGGGACACGGAAGGGAAGACGACCGGCTTCTGTACGGCTCTTATCGCCGACGACTACAAGATCATGAGAGTCGGACAGGATACGGCGCGCCCTGACGAGTTCTTCTACGTACTCCATCACCTGCCGGATATGGTCGGTAAGGCGAGCGCCGAAGCTTCGCTAGAGGAAGACTACTACTACGACACATCGAGCGATCGATCGAAGAAAGCGGCTTTAGTCGTTGAGCTTGAAGAGCTGCTGAAAGGATCGAACACTCGCTAAAGCTGGCGTTTATGGATGCTTACAGCTTTATGGTGTCGCAGCTCTTGTTATCGGCAGGAAGCAGATTCTGCTGACGGCGACCTTCCTCCGATCTGACCTTCCCCCGATTCATCTACCAGGCGCTTTGAGAGAATCGAGAGGGTTCGACCCACGCCTCCAACTCGTAGCCGAAAGCACGTTGCGCCGATGGGGCTTCTGAGTGCGTTCTTCACCGTCAACTTGAGCCAGCCTGAGGTCGAAGGCGAAACTTCGTGGCCGATCGGTAATAGTCGATATTCGGGGAGAGGCGGGTTACAATGGTGACTTCCGGATACTTCACCGACGTGCGCCGACTCAATGACGAAGCGGCCGAGGCAGCCGAGCAAGAAGTCTCTGCAGGGGCCCGGTCGCAGGGTGTCGATGCGTTCGCCGATCGACCTCGCCCGGGTGGTGACCGGCCGCGGAGAGCGCCGCCGCCAACTCCTAACTCTACGTTTTATTGAGATGCGCGCGATTGTAATCTGGGCTTTGATGAGCACGACAGTGGCCGCTGTCGAACGCCCCAACTTTTTGATCATTGTGTCAGACGACCAAGCCGTCGGTTCACTCGACGCCTACGGAGACCGGCACATCGATACACCCCGGCTAGATCAACTCGCCGCATCAGGCGTTGTGTTTGATCAAGCCCGGCACATGGGATCTTGGACGGGTGCGGTCTGCACGGCCTCGCGCACTATGATCATGACTGGGCGCAGCGTCTGGCGCATACCCGGGTCACCAGCTACGGCAGAGCCGGTACCGCCGCGGCTTGCCGATCAGAGCCTGCCCGCCGTCTTTGGCCGCGCAGGCTATCGAACCATGCGGACTTGCAAGGTGGGCAACAGCTACACTCCAGCGAACAACCGCTTCCAGACCCGCAACGAGGCGACGAAGCGGGGCGGCGAACAAGGGGGAAGCGAATGGCACACCGATCGTGTGATTGATTTCTTAGACGATCGAGCAGCCGCGAATGACAGCGAGCCGTGGCTCGTCTACCTCGGCTTCTCACACCCACACGACCCCCGCCGTGGGCCTGAGCACCTGCTGACGAAGTACGACGCGGTATCACCGGGGTCTCCGCCCACGCCGGGCGAACGCACTCCACCGTTGCCACCGAACTACCTTCCAGCTGCTCCATTCCCGATCGGACATCCCGATCTACGCGACGAGGTTGCGGTCGAGGGTGTTGGAGCCCGTCGCGATGAAGCGACGGTCCGTAACGAATTGGGAAAGCAGGCCGCCTGCATCGAAGCGATTGACCGCCAGATCGGACGTGTGCTTGATCGCCTTGAAGAACTTGGTGAACTGGAAGACACCTACATCGTGTTTACCTCGGATCACGGCATCGCGGTCGGCAGTCATGGCCTGATGGGAAAACAGAATCTCTACGAACACTCGTGGCGAGTTCCGCTTATTGTGTCCGGTCCGGGCGTTATGGCGGGAAGCCGTTCCGGTGTGCTGATCTATCTGATGGACCTGCTGCCAACGCTTTGCGAGCTGGCTGAAGTCTCAATCCCTGAGACGGTTGAGGCGCAGAGCTTCGCGGCCGCCGTCACCGGCAAGCACCACAATGGCTCATCGCGAACCGTGCAGTACGGAGTGTACTCGGGCGGCACCAAGCCGGGCATCCGCGCGGTAACTGACGGCCGCTGGAAGCTAATCGAGTACGACGTGCTGGACGGCTCCGTGCGGGAAACGCAGCTGTTTGATCTTCAGGCGAATCCGGACGAGCTCTTGTCGAAGAACCTAGCCACTCTCCCGGAATATAGAACGACGCTCTCTCGTATGCGACAAAGGCTCGCAGAGGAGTCGCTACGTTGGGGAGACCCCTATCCAATAAGCGACTAACTGCGAGTCGGACCATCGCGACAATCGCAGGCGAGAAGAATTCTCTCTGTCCGGGAGTTCCCGCTCGTTAAAGAGTTCGAGTTGAGTGCTGACTTGCCTGACGTCGCCTTCGGCGATGCCCTCAGCCGAGAAGTGCGCGTCGGGCACCGCCCGTCTCTTGGTCAATCGCTTGGCACGCACGACGCTCACTGAGAAACCGCAGGTTTCTAAGCGATATATCAGGCGCTATCCTCATTCACGGCCGAGTCTCACTGCGAGAACGTAGGCATGCTCGCACGGCATACTCTTCGGGAATCGAATGCCAAGCCCGGACTCTTCCAGCCACCACGATATTTCTTCCTCGCTGCCCAGCATGCGGACATCAGATATCTTCGATCCGGCCAGACTTTTGATTACCACGGGCGTCTCGGCCCACTCCAGCAGCATGCAGTACACCACACTACCATCAGCGGATTGGGTGAATCGGACTCCACTGCCTTCGGCGGGCAACGCATCACCCGCCTGCTGTCCCTTCGGAGGTTTATCAAGGGTCTCCATGTGCCATTCCCATGTACGGGAACCATAGATTGCCTCGCCGTTCACGTGCAGCCATTCCCCCATAGCAAGAAGCCTCGACTGCATACCTTCTGGGATGGTGCCATCCGCACGCGGACCGATGTTAAGTAGCAAGTTGCCATTCTTGCTGACAACATCGCACAATAGATGAATCAGTTCCGTCGGCGACTTATAGTCGTCACGTAATTCTTCCGCCCTTAAATAGCCGTACGAAGTTCCAAGCGTTGCTGGATTCTGCCACTTCGGGCCTACTTTCTCGATGCGCATGTTGTCCATCTCTCGACATCCGAGGTCAACAGGCCAGTTGGGATGCCGGCCTTTATTGTTAAGGTAGACAGACTGATGACGCGTGTCGGCGTCGTTCAGGAAGTCGGCGATCATACCTGCACAGGCTTGCTGGAAGCGCCCCTTCTGCTTGTGCGGAGGAGCCCTGTGGAAGACGGGAATATCGTCGATCCACATGAAATCGGGTTGATACTTCTTCTGTATTTCCTGCCAGCGGGCAACGTAGTCTTCGATAAACGCATCATCGTAATCGAACGGTCCGTACAGCCCCACAGCGTTCGGCTGTATCTCTATCTCCTTGGCGATATCGGGCAGCGGCTCCGAATACCACGTCGAGAACTCAAGTTCTCCGTCGATGGCAAAAAAACTGGGATGTCGCTCCCGATGGTACGAAGGGGCGTACTTCATTCCGCGAGCTCGAACCGCCTCGCCTAGCTCACCCACGAGATCTCGCTTTGGGCCGATTTTGGTGGCGCACCACTCTGTCAGTTCCGAATCCCACAAGGCAAAGCCATCATGATGCTCGGCGGTGAGAACCACGTAACGGGCCCCAGCCTTATGGAACAGTTCTGCCCACTTCTGAGGGTTCCACTTCTCCGCTTTAAACATCGGCACAACATCCTTGTAGCCAAACTCGGGAGGATGCCCGCCGAAACGCTTCTCCATCCACGAGTAGTAGTGCTCCGGCTCGTCATAAATGTTGTGCGCAATATGCTCGGCGTACCCGTGGCCTCCGCGTTTGTAGCCCAATACGCTGTAGGGCCCCCAGTGAATGAAGATTCCGAACTTTGCATCGTCGAACCAACGGGGCACGGGATATCCAGCTAGCGACTGCCAATTGGCCCTGTACTTCGCCGGGGCGCTCACCAACTGAACGGGCGTCTCCACTACCTCTGTCGGACGCAGGCGGCTATCGATTGGGGCATCCACGACAAGCGATTGGCGATCCACGAGATGCTCCGCAGAAAGTTCCATGTAGATCTTAGAAGTACCCCGCACATCGAATCCATCGAAGTCCGTTGCGGAGCGCTTTGAGTCGTCGGAGCGATATTCTGGCAATTGAGTTGGCGAACTTACGCAAACCATGGCTAGCGGAAAGACTAAGAGGAGCATGTTGGGCTTCATGATACACTTCTGACCGTTGTCGATTGCTACCAATCGGGAGTTATGCCATCCCTACGCCGCAGCGTGAGCCGTCCGCTTGCGGGAAGCGATGGTAAGCGCTACGAGAGTTCGCGGAACATTAGGCGAGGGATGGCGTATTGGCTACGGAAGCGCCCAGGGGGATCGCATCGGTCGGCTCATCATGGCGAGAGTCCGCTCGCTGCCACTCACCAATTTTTGCTCCGCTGGATTCCAGGTGAGGTCTTCCCCGATTCGGACGGCAATATCACGTAGATGGCTAATAGTATCGGATCGCACGGCATCCTCAATCGGACTATGCGTTTCCCCTCGAGTGCGGATGCAGTCGGCGAAATTGATAACGTGCTGTGCGGTATTCCTACCATGATAATTCGGAGTGAGCGTCTCGGGCGTTAAATCGGCGGGAAAGGTTCGTAGAGCCAGTTTCAGAACTTCGATTTGCTAGCTGAACCGCAGAGAGGGAGCGGTCGTAGGAGTCTTCGAAAGCAGACCCCTGATGACCGATCGATCCCGCGTTAACGCGGGGTCCAGGATGGAGCCCGACTCTCGATTCTTCCGCCCACAGCTCAGCGACGAGCAGTGGGCGCTTGTCAGCGACCTCTTCAAGCCGCCCAAGCTGAACCCCAAGGGAGGCCGGCCACGCGCCGGTGCGCGGGCCTGTCTGGAAGGCGTGCTGTGGGTGCGGCGCGCGGTTGAAGGACCTTCCGCCTTGGTTCCCTTCGTACCCGACCTGTTGGCGCCGGTTCGTCGAGTGGACGACCGAAGGCACGCTGAACAAGGTCCACCGGCGGCTGGTCCGCTTGCTCGACAGGGTCGGCAAGATCGATTGGCAAGAATGCTTCGCCGACGGAACATTCGCCCCGGCAAAAAAAGGGGTACCGGCGTCGGCCTGACCAAACGTGGGAAGGGGATGAAGATCGTGGTCCTCACCGACGCCCAGGGCCTTCCGCTGGCGACCGAGGTCGAGGCGGCCTGGGTCGCGGAGGTCAATCTCATCGAGCGCCTCTTGGACGAGGCGGTAACCAGACACGTCCAAGCAAGGTTGGTGTACGACAAGGCGGCCGACTGCGACGCGTTGCGAGACCGGCTCGCCCAGCGGGGCGTCGATCTCATCTGCCCGCATCGCCGTAACCGCGTCCGCACGAAGAAGCAAGACGGGCGGAAGCTGCGTAGCTACCGGCGACGCTGGACTGTCGAGCGGAGCATCGCCTGGCTCCACGCCTTCAAGCGGCTGATCGTCCGCAACGAGTTTTACGCCCATCTCTACCACGGCTTCGTCCAGCTCGCTTATACGATCATCTGCTTTCGACGGTTATAAAACTGGGTCTGAGAAGTTGAGACGTGGCGTGTGGCTCCGAGCCGTTTACAGACTCGCGGGCGTCGCCATGCTCGAAAACTACCGTCGATTCAACCTCAATCCATTGTGGGATCGAACTCTCAATCTACTGGCCGGAGCGTGACTCGGCGTAGGGCAATCGGACTCCAGCCCTCCGCCTTCGGCTTGATTGCAAGCGTTTGCGTGCCGTTCCCCTTCAGCGTGATCCGGCCTAGCTTTACCTCTACGTAAGATCTTTCCCCGCCGGTGTCGGGCAGGCTTGTGTGTATCTCGTGTCCGCTGACCGACACCGAGATTCTCGGTCTGGACGCCGTCGTGGCGACATCGGCGATCACTTCGAACTCCCCTGGCGACGAAACCTCAAAACGCCATTCGACCCAGTTACGTGCGTCGCCCCAGTTACCGATGAACCTCTTGTCGGCCGATCCCATCAGACTCACAGGCTCAGCGTAAGGGGGGGTGTGAAGGTCTCCTATCGCGGCCAAAAGGGTTACAACGCCCGCCTTGTCTTGCCGTGGCAGCATTCGGCGCACGTCGAGTTCGCCCCGGACTTTCAGCACGATAACGTTGTCGATCGGATCGGGCCCGGTCGGGGGAACGTTGATGACCAGCCCGTCCCGGCCCCTTGCGACCGACAGCCGGTCGCCCGTTGCCATGAGCTTCGCTTCGACGACCTCGCTCCGCAGCTCGATCAGGCGAAGTTCGCCGCTCGTCGGCCAATCGAATACATGCAGGTAGAGCGTGACGCTACCATCCGTGACCTTCTTCGTGCATCGTCCCCAAGAAAGGTTGGAAAACGGGCTCGCGGTGGTGCCGTAGATTGAATCGCCGTTGGTGTCCATCCACCTGCCAATCTCACGGAGCCGCTCGACAGACGGCTCTGGGAACTCGCCTAAAGCGGTCGGCCCGACGTTGAGCAAATAGTTGCCCCCTTTCGAGGCGGCGTCGACCAGGTTCCGCACGAGAGTCTCGGTACTCTTCCAATTCCCGTCGTAGGACTTGTAACCCCAAGTGTCGTTCATGGTCATGCACGTTTCCCAGTCGGAGTCCAGGCCGGTCGCTGGGATATGCTGCTCGGGGGTGCTGAAGTCGCCCTTGTCGCCCGCGACGAGCCGGTTGTTGCTCAGGATGCCGGGCCGGAGCTTCAGCAGCGGACGCAACTTTTCTGCCCGCTCTTGAGTCATCAGGTGGGGCGTGTCCCACCAGATGAGGTCGATGTCATAGCCGGTTAGGATCTCGCGGACCTGCGGCTGGGCGATCCTCGCGAGGTATTCGTCGAAGCTACCTCGGTGAGCTGGGTCCCAGCCGTCGCCGTCGTCGTAACCTCGTTTGGACCCGCCGACGTGCGTCCAGTCTTGGGCCTGCGAGTAGTAAAAGCCGATCTTCAAACCGTGCTTCTTGCACGCCTCGACGAGCGGCCGCAGCAGGTCCTTGCCGTACGGCGTTGCGTCGACGACATCCCAGTCGGTGACCGCGGAGTCGAACAGGGCGAACCCATCGTGGTGCTTGCTAGTGATCACGACATACCGCATTCCCGCCGCCTTTGCGAGCCTTGCCCAGGCGTCCGCGTCGTACTTCACCGGGTTGAAACGTTGCGCGTACGACCGGTAGTCAACGACGGGAATCTTGGCTCTCTGCATGATCCATTCGCCGATGCCATTTACCCGCTCGCCGTCGTGAATCCCGGCGGGGACGGAGTAGACGCCCCAGTGGATAAACATGCCGAAACGCGCTTCTCGCCACCACGCCATCCGCTCGTCGCGCTCAGCCGCCGTTGTCGGCAGGTCTCCCAATGCCCCGTCCTGCGCGAACAAGCAACCTGAAAGGCACAGAATGGCGGTCACACGAGTGGCAAGCATCTGATCGCTCTTAGTCTTGGTGCTAATGACGGCGCGCAGTTCTTACAGCGAATGTAGGGCGCCCGACACATGATAATATCACATGTCGAGCCTCGATGCGCTCCAGCAAAACCGCCACAGAATGGCTGGATCGGACGCCCCCCGAAGCGTTAGAGTTTCGACCAGCCGCCTTGGATGCTAATGTCGTGAAGAAAAGTCTATCGCCGAACGCGGGCGAAATGAAACGCAAGGCGGATTCGCCTCTCCCAGAGCCGACTCCAGCGAGATCGTGACTCCATCTATCACGGGGAGCGACGCTGCTGCGCTCGTCGCTCTCGATCTTCAGCTCAACCGCGAAACCGGTGCCCGGTGGGAGCACGCGAAGATCCAGCCGAGCAGGAACCCGGTCGATCTGCTTCGCGAAGCCGTGAACACGAAGGTAACGTTCGGAGACGATCTGCCAGTCGGTCCAATGATTTGTATGTCCATCGCCGCTGGAGTCGACACCGTACCGCGCGGTCACCTGATCGACCCACGGACCCGGGCTGACGCTGTCGGTCACCATCTGCGTTGCCATATCGAAAGCGCCCTCGTCGAAGACGATGTCGGGGTCGGGGTGCCCAACGCCGATTCGTCCGCACAGCTCGATTTGCCCGTTAAAACTTTGGACGTGAACCAAGCGACGCACATCTTCTCGCCGGGACGATGGCAATCGCCGAACAGGTAGTGTCGGTCACCGATACTGATCGGAGCCCAATCTCCATAATCCTCCTGTTCCGGCTCGTGGACTTCGTACTGCGCGATGTTCGATTTCCAGTCGGGATGCTGCAGCCAGTGCGGGTGGCGGTACCGACGCTTGACCTCCGTCGGCCGGGTGCGGAGGTCGATCGCTGGCGTGCCCATGCGGAACGGTCCGTGCCCTACATCGCTAAACGCATGGCCGGCCAATGGCGAATCCCACGCGTTTTTGCTGGCGTCGATCGGGCTCCAACTCTCGTAAAAGAGCTGAAAGTCCCCCTGACTGTCGCGGATTATCCCGCAGTCGGACCCATCGACGGGTCCGCGAAGACTAGGCCGTTATCTTCACCCGGCTCTCCGTCGCTGAGGTTGTGGTCGACGTACGCATGGGGGTCCTGGTCGTTCGGGTAGTCGTAGTAAAGGTAGACCTTGCCATCGACCCATTCGGCAGTCGTCACCCAGCACGAGAACTTCTCGGTGATCGGACCGTGGTGCACCCAATGGACCATGTCGCGGCTCTGCCACGCGTGGTAGCCGCCTCGACTCGGAAGCAGCCCGCGCGGGCATCGAATCGACGAGGGGAACGCGTTGTTATTAACGGGACATCGAAGCCTTCAAGGCGGGCTTCGTAAGGAACGTGCGGGTCGGCCTCAAGACCTGATTGGTAACGCCCGAACATGCAGCAGTCGCCGTCCGAGAACGCGAGCAAGACGGGGGCGTCCGCGAGGTTCGTCATCCCGAGGGTTCGGATCGGCGGGCAGTTGAGCCTAGCGTCCGACTGCCGGACCGTCAGTGCCACGGTGCTGCAAATCTTGGAGGTCTCGACCTCTTTGCTGCGGTACAGCGCCCTTGGGCCCGTCGACTTTGCGAAGCCTTGCGTATCGAAAGAGAGCTCGGAGCTTTCCCTCGCGTAGCCGCGCTATTCGTCTTCGGCACCGATGCGGATCTTCGGCGCGGCCACGGCCGACAGCACGATTGTTGACAGCGTTACGAACGAAGCGGTGCGAGTGGTTGAGGGGCCAAGTCGGGCGCTCAAAGGGGTCTGTTAGATTCGAGTGCGGGTCGATCCGATTCGAGTCGGATGCGAACGTCGTTGGGCAGCGCCGGCCCAGGGGTGCTTCGCCCGCGCCGGATAAGCTCGGCCAGTCTACCATGGAGCTCTTCCACAACCTCTGGCCGCATCGAGGCTAGGTTCCGTTGCTCCTGCACGTCCGCCTCAAGGTCGTATAACTGCACAGCAGGGTCGCCTTTTTCGGTCGCCTCCGCGTCGCTTGGGTGGCTCCAACCGCCCGATCCCGGACACAGTGCGAGCTTCCAACGATCTGTGCGGATCGCAAACGCACCGTGAATGGAATGATGCACGAGGGCGGACCGCATCGACTTCGAGTCTTCTCCGGTCAGCACGCGGGCAAAGCTGATCGAGTCGGGCGCAGCGGAGGCTTCGAGCTTGCTGCCTGTGAGGTCCGCTAGCGTCGCCATAACGTCGACAAGACAGACCATTGCATCGGAAAAGCGGCCTTTGGGGACCCGCTGAGGCCAGCGTACAACGAAAGGGACCCGGTGACCGCCATCCCAGATATCGCTCTTGTAGCCTCTTCGGTCAGCGCTGGCGAAGTGAGCATGGACACGCTCTAGAGTGTCGCAGGCGGCCGACGCCGCCGCGCACCCATTATCGCTCGTGAAGAGAATCAGCGTGTTCCTTTCCAGGCGTTCGTCTCGCAAGGCATCAAGTACGCGCCCGACAGCGTGGTCCATTTCCATGACCAGATCAGCGTAAGCGCTCAATCCGCTCTTCCCGATCCAGTGTTGGGATGGGGTGATCGGTGTGTGCGGCGCGCTGAGACCGAGGTAGAGAAGGAAGGGGCCATCTCTAGACTCACGGATAAACCGCCGCGACTCGTCGCCTAGGAGGCCGAGCATTTGGTCGGTTGGGAGGTCGTCGCGCACAACGAGGCGATCGCGAACGACCGTGCTCATCGTCTTCGCCCTCTGGAAGCCGACGTGTTCGTCGAACCCGTACTCGAGGGGACCGCCTACCACACGCGACCCGGCTGGTAGTCCGCCGGACCAAATCATCAGCGGATTGTTTTGGTAGGGCCGCGAAACAA
Organism: Pirellulales bacterium; assembly: GCA_041741515.1. GTDB lineage: Bacteria > Planctomycetota > Planctomycetia > Pirellulales > Lacipirellulaceae > Botrimarina. Next base: position 39,968 of record JBGSJY010000103.1, read on the forward strand.
GCGGGGCTCCGCTGGGAGTGGTGTAACGATAGCCGAGATGCCACTTTCCTATGAGCGCCGTGCGGTACCCCTTCTCCCGCAACATCGATGGCAAAGTAGATTCCCACGCCCCGATCAAGCAGGATTGATCCTCCTCGACCACGCCTCTTTGGAGCTTGGAGCGCCAGTTGTAGCGGCCCGTCAGCAGGCTGTACCGCGTGGGAGAGCATACCGAAGAGGTCGAATGCCCTTGGGTGAAAACCAGTCCACCGCGGCACAGCTCGTCGATCCGCGGCGTAGAGATCTTTCCGGCATTGGGATTCAACGCGTGCACATCGCCGTAGCCGAGATCGTCAGCGACGATGATCACTACGTTGGGAAGCTCTGATCGCGCGTCGGCGGCGACGTGCACGAGCACCAAGCTGAGTGTCGCCCGAAGGACTGACCTAGCAATCATTGATTCTAGCAATCATTGGGATGATGGGCGTCGACCGACTCGGGCACAGTGAGATGGCGATTGCCCCAGGTATTATGCGCTACCCACGCTACCCGGCCACGCGATTCGCATGATACCAGAAATCAAGCCGCCTCACGCAACATCGCGGTTGTCGCCCGCATCGTGAGGCCCCAAGCCTCGACCCGTAGTTGACGCTGCCTGCTGCGCCAACACCGTCATCGGTTAGGGTGCCCGTGTGACGCTACCGCGCCTAACTCGCGTCGGCGCCTCTCACGAATGGCACTTAGATTTGCGTAACCCCCGACGCTGAAGTGACATAGCGACGAAAGGCCTCGCTTGCGTCGATGGAGTTGTCACCCACCCATCACGGCAAGGAGGCCTTCGATGGCGGTTTCTAATTGTGGGCGGCTCCGCCAGCAAGTCCGTTTTCTGCAGCGGCAGTTCTTGCAGGAAGGCGACCTGCCATTCGCAAGAGTGCTGTCGGATGAGACGATCGAGCCAGCACTGAAGGCGATCGACTCCGCCTGGAACGACCGGGTCTACACCCCGCTCGTGACGCTGTGGGTGTTCCTCAGTCAGGTGCTCAGCGCGGAC